>JAGGYC010000070.1 GCA_021162745.1 Desulfuromonas sp.
CCAAAAAGGGGCCAGCTGTTCGTGCATCGCGAGCCCAAGCCGACCGCAGCCTTTATTCGCGGCGAATGAAAAATGTTGTTGAATCACAGGAAAATCTTGATTTAAAACAAGGGGCCGTGAGCCGATTGCTGCTGGATGGCGATAAAGTCGTCGGTGTTGAAACGCGCGATGGTATTCAGTTTGATGGTAAAGCCGTTGTTCTTACCACCGGTACGTTCATGCGGGGCTTGATTCATGTTGGTTTGAATAATTATCCCGGAGGGCGAGCCGGGGAACCGCCATCTGTTGGACTTTCGGAACAATTGAAAACCATTGGACTGGAAGTCGGTCGCTTGAAAACGGGGACGCCGCCAAGGTTGTACCGTGGTAGTATTGATTTTAGCAAAACAGAGGAACAGCCCGGCGATAGTCCGGCTTTGCCGTTCTCTTTTATGAGTGCTGGTATTGAATTGCCACAGGTCTCCTGTTTTATCACCGCAACCAATGAACGTACCCATGATGAAATTCGTGCCGGGCTTGATCGGTCGCCACTCTATAGTGGCGTTATCGAGGGGGTAGGTCCGCGCTATTGCCCATCGATTGAAGATAAGGTTGTCCGTTTTCCGGAAAAGACGACGCATCAAATATTTTTGGAACCAGAGGGGTTATATACGGCAGAAATTTATCCCAATGGGTTACCAACTTCGTTACCTGCAGATGTTCAGCTGAAGTTTTTGCGGACCATTCCTGGTCTGGAAGCCGCAGAGATAATGCGACCCGGTTACGCGATTGAGTATGATTACGTTGATCCTATCCAGCTTAAACCTACACTTGAAACGAAGTGTTTGCCGGGACTTTTTCATGCAGGGCAGATCAATGGCACCTCGGGTTATGAAGAAGCCGGGGCTCAAGGGTTGATTGCCGGAATTAATGCGGTATGTAAAATTCGTGAGTTGGAACCTGTCGTATTGGGTCGTGATGATGGTTATATTGGCGTATTGATAGATGATTTAATAAATTTGGGGACAAAAGAACCCTACCGGATGTTTACCTCACGCGCGGAGTACCGTCTGTTGTTGCGTGAAGATAATGCAGATCAACGTTTGACGACGATCGGTCGGAAACTTGGATTGGTGGATGATCAACGCTGGCAGGCTTTTGAGGCAAAGATGGAAAGGATTGCTCAGGGTGAGAGAATGCTCAGTGAAAAGAGGATTACTCCCAGTGATAGTGAGTCGTTGGCAATCCTTGAGGTTGATAAGATCAACAACGGTCAATCGTTCAAAGCGATGCTGCGTCGCCCAGATGTCACGATAAAGATGTTGTGCCGGGTTGATGGTGAATTGTCTGAACTGCCGGAAGATGTCTTGGAACAGTTGCAGATCGCCACAAAGTACGAGGGCTATATTGCTCGGCAGGTTGATCAGGTTTCAAAGTATAAGAAAGTCGAATTGATAAAAATTCCAGATAACTTTGACTATGCAAAGGTTTCCAGCCTTTCTGCTGAAGTACGAGAAAAACTGATAAAAATACAGCCGCAAAGTCTTGGTCAAGCTGGTCGGATATCCGGTGTCACACCGGCAGCTGTATCGATCCTGGCCGTTCTGCTTAGAGGTCGTAAATGACAAAAGAACTATTGGATAAAAGATTGATGGGCAATGTAGCTGTTACGCAGCAGCAATACCAAACCCTGTCTGGTTTTCTGAATGAGTTGTTGCGTTGGAATAGGAAGGTAAATCTGACGTCGGTAACTGAGCTTGAAGTCTGTTGGGAAAAACACATACTGGATTCGTTACTTGTCTCTCCATTGTTGGCTGACACTGACTCTGTGCTCGATGTTGGATCTGGTGCAGGGTTTCCTTCGATTCCGTTATCGATTATTATGCCGCAACTTTCGATATGTTCTGTTGATACTGTTGGAAAAAAAATATCCTTTCAACGCCATTGTGCGCGTAAATTTCAGCTCACCAATTTTAATGCTGTGTCTACTCGTATTGAATCACTTTATGAAGAGCAGGGAGGGGGGCTATATGATGTTGTTACCTCGCGGGCCTTTGCTTCCCTTGGCAAGTTTGTTCAGCTCTGTTCTCCCTATATGAAAAAGGATGGTCGGTTGCTCGCCATGAAGGGAGCTGGATACCTTGATGAAATTGATGAGGCTCAAGAAATTATGAAGAAGCAGGGTTTAACTGTGGATAACATTGTGGAAACAACACTGTTACCCTCAGGCGCAAAGCGTGCTTTTATTGTTATAAAGAGAGATATAACTATTTAGCCCGATACCTTGGTAACGCCCATTCTAAGGGACGACAAGCCCATCCATAGGTACTTAACTGCCGCCATACGGGCGACAGATACCCTTTCTATGGGCCTAGCCAGCGTATCTACGGTTGTGTTGAATAGTTACAATGTGATAAAATTTGGCTTCATTTTTAACTGAGGAGCCCAATCATGGCAGATATTATAGCCATTGCAAATCAAAAAGGTGGTGTTGGTAAAACAACAACTGCTGTCAATCTCGCAGCTTCCCTGGCTGCCGCCGAGAAAAAAACTCTCTTAGTCGATATGGATCCCCAAGGAAATGCCTGTAGTGGGGTGGGGGTTTCTATGGAAAATCTGGAACTGACAATTTACGACGTATTGCATGACGAAGAGTTGGCGGTTAAGAGCCCGATTAACACGGATCTCGAATACCTCAAAGTCATTCCTTCGACAACAGATCTTATTGGTGCTGAACTCGAATTGGTGTCAGCTAACAATAGAGAGGGGCGCCTGGCTGCTGCTCTGAGTCGTGTTGAAAAAGATTATGATTTTATCATTATTGATTGTCCGCCATCGTTGGGTTTGTTAACAATTAATTCATTAACTGCGGCTCACTCGATCCTTGTCCCTTTACAGTGTGAATATTATGCCATGGAGGGCTTGAGCCAGCTGATGAAGACCATAGGTTTGATCCAGCAGGGTTTGAATCGTCGACTTAGCTTGCGAGGTATTGTCTTAACGATGTTTGACGGCAGAAATAACCTGTCTCATCAGGTTAGTGATGAGGTGAGGGGGCATTTTAAAGAGAAGGTGTTTTCGACGGTTATTCCGAGAAATGTTCGATTGTCCGAGGCGCCGAGTCATGGTGTTCCCGTTTTGCTCTATGACATATCATCGAGGGGAGCAAGCGCATACTTGGAATTGGCGCAGGAAGTGATCGAAGGAGGAACGAGCAATGGCTAAAAGACCAGCATTAGGTAAGGGAATGGGTGCGCTCCTCAGTGCAGCGGCACCGATCGCTGGAGGTAAATATTTTCTGTGCGGTGTTGAAGAGATGCAACCACACCACAATCAGCCGCGAAAGACCTTTGATGATGAAAAAATGTCTGAGTTGGTGGCCTCAATCCGGGAAAAGGGGATTATTCAACCGTTAGTGGTACGTCGTGTCGATGATCATTATCAGATCATTGCTGGTGAACGACGCTGGCGTGCGGCCCAGAAGGCCGGATTGACAGAGGTTCCCGTAACCATTCAGGATGTATCTGAAGACTGGGCTTTGGAAATAGCATTAATTGAAAATATTCAACGTGAAGACCTGAATGCGATCGAGGAAGCTGAGGCGTTTCAACGTCTGGTTGAGACGTTTGATCTTTCACAGGAAGATGTCGCCAAAAGGGTTGGTAAAAGCCGCTCTGCGGTGGCCAATTCGTTGCGTCTGCTGCGATTGCCTGATGAAGTCAGGGATGATGTGTTGAGGTCAAAATTAAGTATGGGCCATGCGCGATCTCTTTTGTCCCTGGATGACGAAGGGGATATTATTGAGGCCCGCGGTCAAATATTAAAGAAAAACCTCTCTGTGCGTGCAACAGAGGCATTGATTAAGAAAATAAAGAGTTTTGGTTGTCACAAAGAGGAAGTGCCCAAAAAGAATGAAGCGGTTGATCCGCAAATTGCCCATCTGGAAGATGTTCTGAAGAAGAATCTGGGTACGCAGGTGAAAATTCAGAGCAAGGGTAAGGGGGGTAAAATCGAAATCTGTTTTTATGATAACAGTGAATTACAGCGAATACTGGACTATATGAATGTTGTGTAAATAGCCAACACTACGGGTGTTTACAGGAGCAAAACCTACAAAAACCTTGACAATTCACATGATACTATGTTAGGAATGCCCTGCTCTGCCCAGCAGGGCATTCTTTTATGTATCTAGAACTCTTCTAGTCATTCAAATCAGATTGAGTCAAAAAGGAAGAAAAGAGGTAACGCGGTGATAAGCATTGATTGGACCATGCTGGTGCAGTTTGTCAATTTCCTGGTACTTATGGCGGTGCTTAACGTGCTGTTATATCGGCCTTTACGTAAAGTGATGGCTGAGCGGCAGGAAACAATTGACGACGGTCATCAAAAGGCTCGCGATCTGGAAGCTTCCATCAATGAAAAGATGGAAAGCTACGAAAGTAAGCTCCAGAAAGCGAAAATTGAGGGAAGCCAGGAAGCTGCTGTTCTGCGTGCAGAAGCAGCGAAACAGGAATCCGCAATTCTTGGTGAAGCGCGTGGTGAGGCAGACAAAAGTTTAGCTGAACTAAAAAGTAAAGTCGCCGGTGAAGCGGATGACGCACGCAAGACCTTGGTAAAAGAGACGAAGAGTCTCGCAAGCATAATTGCTACCAAGGTTCTGGGAAGGAAAGTGAAATAATGTTTGCTGACAAGATTGTGGGAAGTAAGCGCACCTTGACTGCAGCGGCAAGCTTTGGACTTCTCGTTGCCGGTGCCGGTGCAGCATTTGCTTCGGGCGAAGCTCATCATGTTGAGAGTGGTGTGCTGTTGAAAGACTTTCTCTACCGTGTTTTCAACTTCAGCGTTACCGTCGGTATCCTCGTTTATTTTGTTGCCAAGCCATTGAAAAATGCTCTTGGCGGTCGTCGCGAGGGGATTGAGCAGGCACTTAAGATCTCACAGGAAACAGCTGACGCTGCGGACACAAAATACGCTGAGTATGATGCCAAGCTGACTCAAGCCGAAGCAGAGATCGAAGACATTCAAACAGCCATTAAAACGGATGCTGAAAGTGAAAAGACTCGTCTGATCGCTGAAGCTCATGAAATGGCGAAAAAGATCAAGGCTGAAGCACAAAAGAGCGCAGACAATGAAGTCGCCAAGGCCCGTCTGACTCTCCAACAGGAGGCCGTAACTATGGCTGTTGGGATCGCTGAAGATATTTTGAAAAAAGCGGTTACTAAAGAGGATCAGGCCCGTTTAGTTGATGAATATAAGAAAAAAGTAGGAGAACTGCATTGAGTAGCAGCGCGATATCAAAACGGTATGCACAAGCTCTTGTAGAGTTGGCTACTGAACAGAAATTGGTTGAGCAGTATGGCGCGGAGCTGGAAGCAATCAGTGCCGTTCTTGCTCGTGAAGATGCCCTTCGTTCGTTGATGGAAAGCCCGACACTGGCGGTTGAAAAGAAGTCAGTGATCATGGGTGAGATTGTCAACAAGATGGAGCTGTCTGACGGGATGAAAAATTTTGTCGGCTTACTGACGGTCAAAGATCGTCTACAGTATCTCGGCTCTATCCAGATAGACTATTCGACATTCGCCGATGAGATCTCCGGTGTTGTCCGTGCGAGTGTTACATCGGCTGTTAAGCTGACCAAGGCTCAGGCGGATAGTATTAAGCTGGGGCTGGAGACTCAAACCGGTAAAAAAATTGACCTTCAGTCCAAGGTTGATTCTTCGCTGCTCGGAGGCCTGAAGGCCGAAGTGGGCGGCAAAGTTTTTGACGGAAGTATTAAGACCCAATTACAGCGGATTGAAGATACCTTAAAGAAGGGGTAGGAAGTACTCATGGAAATCAAAGCAGAAGAAATTAGTGCGATCATCAAGAAGCAGATCGAAAACTTTGGCCGCGAGGTTGAGGTAAGTGAAACCGGCAGTATTATTTCCGTAGGTGACGGTATTGCGCGTATCCATGGCCTGGACAAGGCAATGTCCGGTGAGCTCCTTGAGTTCCCCGGTGGTACCATGGGTATGGTTCTGAACCTTGAGGAAGACAATGTTGGTGCTGCGATCCTTGGTGATTCTGAGCACATCAAAGAGGGTGACACGGTAAAACGTACCGAGCAGATCGTTCGCGTTCCCGTCGGCGAGTCGCTGATTGGCCGTGTTGTTAACGGTATCGGTGTTGCCATCGATGGCCAAGGCGAAATCAAGTCGGATACCTTCAGTCAGGTTGAAGTCAAGGCACCTGGTATTGTTGCCCGTAAGTCGGTTCACGAGCCGATGCAGACCGGTCTTAAGGCGATTGATGCGATGGTTCCCATCGGTCGTGGCCAGCGTGAGTTGATCATCGGTGACCGTCAGACTGGTAAGACCGCAGTTGCGATTGATGCGATCATCAACCAGAAGGGCCAAGACGTTGTTTGTATCTACGTCGCTATCGGCCAGAAGCGTTCGACGGTTGCTCAGGTTGTTGACAAGTTGAAACAACATGGTGCGATGGATTACACCATTGTTGTTGCGGCGACAGCCTCTGACCCGGCTCCTCTGCAATTTATTGCACCGTACACCGGTGTTACCATGGGTGAGTACTTCCGTGACAACGGCAAGCACGCCGTTATCATTTATGATGACCTCTCCAAGCAAGCGGTTGCCTATCGTCAACTGTCCCTGCTGCTGCGTCGCCCACCCGGACGTGAAGCGTTCCCCGGTGACGTATTCTATCTCCATAGCCGCCTGCTTGAGCGTGCTGCGAAGGTTAACGATGATCTCGGTGCCGGTTCACTGACCGCTCTGCCGATCATTGAAACTCAGGCCGGTGACGTTTCCGCCTACATCCCGACCAACGTTATCTCCATCACCGACGGTCAGATCTTCCTCGAAACCGACCTGTTCTACTCCGGTGTTCGTCCGGCGATCAACGTAGGTCTGTCGGTATCGCGTGTTGGTGGTAGTGCTCAGGTTAAAGCGATGAAACAGGTTGCAGGTACCTTACGTCTGGCACTGGCTCAGTATCGCGAGATGGCTGCTTTTGCCCAGTTCGGTTCCGACCTCGACGCGGCAACCCAGGCCCAGTTGCAACGTGGTGAGCGTCTGGTTGAGATCCTCAAGCAGGGTCAGTATCAACCTCTGCCTGTTTCCAAGCAGGTCATTGGTATCTATGCGGTTAACAATGGCTATGTAGATGAGTACCCGGCAACAGACGTACAACGTTATGAGTCTGAACTGCTGGCGTTCATTGATAGCAAGCACGCGGCAATCATCACTGATCTTGATACGAAAAAGGCGATTGATGCCGATCTTGAAGGTCGTCTCAGGGCTGCACTGGAAGAATTCAAAGGTCAGTTCGTAGCCTAGTCTATTACCTGAGGATGCAAAAATGGCAAATCTGAAGGACATTAAAAAACGGATTGGCTCCGTAAAGAATACACAGCAGATCACAAAAGCCATGAAAATGGTCTCTGCGGCCAAACTGCGCCGAGCTCAGGAAGCTGTTGTGGCTGCCCGTCCCTATGCCGATAAAATGCAGGATGTACTGTCCGGCATGGCAATGAGAGACATTGAGAGCGACCATCCGCTGCTGGAAACACGTGAAAAGAAGCGCGCACTGGTGGTGATCATGACAGCGGACCGCGGTCTCTGCGGTGGTTTCAATAGCAGCATTGCTAAAGCTGCTGAAGCATTCGTCAAAGAGCAAGCTGAAGGTTTTGAAGAATACACGCTGCGTATTATTGGCCGTAAAGGTAATGAAGCGCTCAAACGTCGTCCGAATCTTGAGATTGACAAGGTCTACGAGAATCTGACCGGTAATATCACCTATGCAACAGCATCGTTGCTTGGTAGTGAGATTGTTGAAGATTATATTGAAGGCAAATTTGATGCCGTTTTCATGATCTATAACAGTTTCATCAGTGTAATTAATCAGGAAGTCACAACGTCTCAATTGTTGCCGATCAGTCCGGAAACGGAACAAGCTGACGACGGCGCGTATGTAGCTGATTATATTTACGAGCCGAGCAGTGTTGACGTTATCGAGTCTATTCTTCCTAAGTACATTGAGGTACAGATTTTTAGAGCATTGCTCGAATCTGTTGCTTCTGAGCAAGGTGCTCGTATGAGCAGTATGGACAGTGCCAGTAAAAATGCTTCTGAGATGATCGACAAGCTCACTCTGCAGTATAACCGTGCACGTCAGGCCGCGATCACCACGGAATTGATGGAAATCATTTCCGGCGCTGAATCAATCAAGTAACGAATATCTCCACACGCTGGGGTATAAAAGGAGTATTTCACATGAATAAAGGTAAGGTTGTACAGGTCATCGGTCCTGTCATTGACGTTCAGTTTGAAGCGGGTAAGCTTCCTGAAATTTTTCACGCCCTGAAAATCACCAACCCGTCACTGGGCGAAGGTGAATGGAATCTGGTTGTCGAGGTTGCTCAACACCTGGGTGAGAACACTGTTCGTACTATCGCTATGGACGCAACTGAAGGTCTGGTACGTGGTCAGGAAGTGCTGGCAACCGGTAAGCAGATTGTTATGCCCGTTGGTCGCAAGACTCTCGGTCGGATTATGAATGTTATCGGCGAGCCCGTGGACGAAGCGGGTCCCGTTGGTGCTGATAAAGAGTGGGGCATCCATCGCCCTGCGCCTGACTTTGTCAGCCAGTCCACCAAGGTTGAGTCCTTCGAAACAGGGATCAAGGTTATCGACCTCCTCGCTCCTTATGCGCGTGGTGGTAAGATCGGTCTGTTCGGTGGTGCGGGTGTCGGTAAAACCGTACTGATCATGGAGCTGATCAATAACATTGCTCAGCAGCATGGTGGTTTCTCAGTATTTGCCGGTGTTGGTGAGCGGACCCGTGAAGGTAATGACCTGTGGGAAGAGATGAAAGAATCCGGCGTTCTCGACAAGGCCGCTCTTGTTTACGGTCAGATGAATGAGCCTCCAGGAGCGCGTGCTCGCGTTGCCCTGTCCGCTCTGACCATCGCTGAGTACTTCCGTGATGAAGAAGGTCAGGACGTCCTGTTGTTTATCGATAACATCTTCCGCTTTACCCAGGCCGGTTCGGAAGTTTCGGCGCTGCTCGGTCGTATCCCTTCAGCGGTAGGTTACCAGCCGACCCTGAGTACAGAGATGGGTGAGCTGCAAGAGCGTATCACCACGACAGATAAAGGTTCCATCACGTCTGTTCAAGCGATCTATGTTCCTGCGGATGACCTGACTGACCCGGCTCCTGCTACTGCATTTGCTCACTTGGATGCGACGACGGTTCTTTCTCGTCAAATCGCCGAGCTGGGTATCTACCCTGCGGTTGACCCCCTTGACTCTTCAAGCCGTATTCTCGATCCTCAGGTTGTTGGTGACGTACATTACAAGCTGGCTCGTGACGTACAGTTCGTTCTGCAGCGTTACAAGGATCTCCAGGATATTATCGCCATCCTCGGTATGGATGAGCTGTCGGAAGATGACAAGCAGGTTGTTGCTCGTGCCCGTAAGATTCAACGTTTCCTTTCCCAGCCGTTCTTTGTTGCTGAGATCTTTACCGGTTCTCCTGGTAAATACGTTGAACTTAAGGATACCATCAGGGGCTTCCAGGAGATCCTCGACGGTAAGCACGACGATCTTCCCGAGCAGGCTTTCTACCTCGTTGGCACCATTGAAGAGGCTATGGAAAAAGCCAAATCAATGGCAGCTTAATCGATTGAGTTTGAGGGCGGCTCAGGTCGCCCGCAACCATAAAGGAAGTTGCACATGGCAGAACAACTTAAACTGGAGATGGTCACTCCTTATAAACGGGTTCTTTCCGAAGAGGTCGACGAGATTATCGTTCCCGGTGTCGTCGGTGAACTGGGCGTTTTGCCTGGTCATACCCCGTTGCTGACCACCCTCAAGGTTGGGGAACTGACCTATCGTAAGGGTGGCGCGACTTTCCACGTTGCCGTTAACTGGGGCTATGTGGAAGTTGAGGATGACAAAGTAACGATACTTGCAGAAACCGCTGAGCCTGCCGATGAGATTGACTTGGCTCGTGCCAAAGAAGCTCTGGGTCGTGCCGAAGCGGCACTGAAGAAGCTTGACTCTGAGGATAAGCAATTCCGGATTATGGAGGCCGCTCTTGATCGCGCCCTGATCCGTATTCAGGTTGCAGCGCGCAAAGCGCGTTAATCGGCCGGATAAATTTACGTAATAAAAAAGGCAGCCTGTTGGCTGCCTTTTTTTGTTGTGAAAGTAACTCTAGACTGCGCCAGCGGCTCGTTGTTCTAAATTTTTAATCGAAGCGGGTTCCCCCAATGTTATCAACGTGTCACCTTCCTCAAGCAGTGATTGAGAAGAGGGGTTAAACAGCATGCGGTCCTTATGTGATTTTTTAATGGCGACAATGATAATCCCCAACTGCTTACGGATATCTGAGCTCATCAGGGTTTTATCCACCAGATCGGAACCTGGATTGATGCGGATCTCTTCAATCTGCAGTTCAAGGTTATGGTGAGCAGTGGCGATTTCGATGAAATCCATCACAGATGGGCGTAGTATCGCTTGTGCCATGCGATTAGCACCAATGGTATAGGGAGAGATGACCTTGCTTGCGCCGGCACGAATCAACTTTTTTTCAGAGCTTTTTTCACCGGAACGGGCCAGGATAAACAGATCGGGATTAAGACCACGAGCCGTCAGAGTGATGTAGACATTGGCTGTGTCTGAGGTGACAGCGGTAATTAAGCCTTTAGCACGGGTGATACCGGCAGTGATCAGCGTCTCATCATCAGTCGCATCCCCCTTAACAAACAACAACCCTTCTTCACTCAGCCGTTCACAGATCTCGGGATCACTTTCGACGATAACAAAAGGGACTGGTTTCGCCTGAAATTCGTGACAGATAAAATTACCGATCCGTCCATAGCCGCAGATTATGTAATGGTTGTCTAGTTTGGAAATCTGTTGTAGCAATTTTTTCCTCCCGAGGATCAGTCTGAGTTGCCCCTCTACCATTAACTGGACAATACTGCCCGCAGCATACGCAACGAGGCCAGTGCCGAAGATAATGATAATGATGGTGAATAACTGGCCGGTGTTACTGAGTTCGTGGACCTCACGAAAGCCGACTGTAGCCAGGGTAATAATGGTCATATACAGAGAATCAAGATAGGACCATTCTTCGATGTGATGGTAGCCAATTGTGCCGGAAATAATAATTGAACACAGGGCACAGATTGAAACAAAAATATTCCGAACCGGATTCATGTCACCTCCATAATCTATAAGAATAACCGTGCGTTTCATAATTGACAAGAGTTGTCCGGGGAATTGCTGTTTATTGAAGAAAACTATTTGTTGTGGTGTATACTGTATACATATATACTGTGTCGGCTAAAATTGGGTAACAACCAGAAACCGGTAGGTTGTCCAGCAGCTTGGGCTGTAAGATATTTCGAATAGATGTCCATAAGTAGATGAGGCTTTAATGAAGAAAAAACCAATCGAACGTCACCAGACTCTTCGTGAAAAAATTCTTGAGAATATTCGTGACGCCATTCTTAAAGGAACTCTCAAGGCCGGAGAGCGGGTGTCTGAACCCGATCTTGCAGAACGGTACGGAATTAGTCGTACGCCAATCCGTGAAGCGTTTCGCCAGCTCGAATCAGAAGGCTATTTGACGGTCGTTCCTCGTAAAGGGGCCGTCGTGACCGCTCTTTCTGAACGCGATGTCGAAGAGTTTTATTCTATTAAGAGTATCCTTGAAGGTTATGCCGCACGCCTTGCGGCTGAAAAACTGACAGACAAAGAGATCGAGCGGCTTGTAACGATTAACGATCGACTGGCGAAACTTGCGACATCCGGAGACGTAAAGACTTTTTTTCGCGTCCACAATGAGTTCCATGAGCAATTCATTCGGGCATCGGGGAATGAAAAATTACTGGAGCTGATTCAGCAATTACTGAAGAAGTTTGATCGGTTGCGGATTGCATCGATGTCTTTACCTGGGCGGATGGAAATTTCGGTTCAGGAACACGTAAAGATCATTGAAGCGTTTAAACAGCGTGATGGTGATGCCGCAGATCGTCTGGTACGTAAAAATGCGGCCTATGGCGGACAGGTATTGATTCAGAGTATCGCTGAATAGTCGTAACAATAAATAGATGATGGAACGGGGCTTGCCGTCGATAGATGGTGAGCCCTGTTTAGTTTGTCCTGTGTTCAGGAGCGAAACCGGGAACTGTAACGAATCAGTAAAACGGTTGCGGAAAACAGTATGATGCAAAGGATGCCGGTAAAAATGAATGAGTGGGCCAGTGACAGGTCACCAACACCGAGCAATGAGTGACGAAAGCCATCAAGCAGGTAGAAAAGTGGATTTATCTGGGAAAGCTGACGCCAGAACGGCGGGAGGATCGAGATCGGGTAGAACACACCGCCAAGGAAAATTAACGGCAGGATGATGAAGTTGATATACATTGCCAGGCCATCGAAGCTATCCGAGAAGATGCCGGCAATCAAACCGAGCTGAGCAAATAGAAAACTGGCAAGCATGGCCATAGACAGAGCCGCCCACGGGTTAAACCACGGCAGGGTGGCAAAGAACATTGAGATGACACAGACGGCACTGCCGACGACAAGGCCGCGTAACATTGCGGCCAGAGTATAGGCCACAACGATCTGTAGCGGCGACAGGGGCATCACCAACAGGTCGACAATGTTTCCGAGATGGCGAGACATGAACAATGAGGTCGAGGTGTTGGAAAAAGAGTTGTTGATGATACCCATTAAAATAAGACCGGGGATGACAAACTGGGCATAACTGAAACCGTCGACGACGGAGATCCGGTTGCCGAGAGTCGCACCAAAAACAAACAGATACAGCGAGGCAATGATCACCGGTGTGATCAATGTCTGGGTGTAAACACGGCAAAAGCGGTTTACTTCTTTGCCCAGCAGGGAAATAAATGGCAACCAGGGATGATAGCAATTCTCAGAACGACGCAGGCGATTCATCGGCAGGCCTGGCGTTGTGGGTAACGGTCGGGTTGGGTCAGGTGGAGAAAAACCTCTTCGAGGTTGGGCTTGCAGGTTTCGACATCGCAGATCGGCAGCTTGAGGGTTCGGCAGAGCTCGAGAACCGCGCAGACCGTCTCACCGCTTTGTAGCGGCAGTATAATTGTTTTTCCGCCATCATCGAGGCGCGCGTGATGTTGGACGAGCTGTGGTGGTAAGTGATCTATTGCACAGCAGAGGAGCAGTCGCACCTGGCGAGCATCGAGTTGATTGAGCAATGCTGTGGTGGAATCGAGGGCAATCAGTTCACCATGGTTCATGATGGCGATACGATTACACATCTGTTCCGCTTCTTCGAGATAGTGGGTGGTCAGCAAAATCGTCGTATCGTGACGGTTGATTTCGCGGATAAACTGCCAGATGGTGTGGCGCAGTTCAACATCGACGCCGGCCGTTGGTTCATCAAGTATCAATAACCGTGGCTTGTGAATCAGAGCCTTGGCCAACATGAAGCGCCGTTTCATCCCCCCCGACAGGCAATTCATCGGTTTGTGAAGATGGGGCTGTAGCTCGAGTCGCTCAACCAGTAACTCGCGCCATTGCGCATCAGCACGAACCCCGAAAAAACCTGGGTGCATGCGCAACGCCTTGTCGATGGTAAAAAAGGCGTCAGTCGTTAACTCTTGGTGCATCACCCCGGTCAACCGGCGGGCGTGCTGGCAGTCGACAACACTATCATGACCAAAAATATGGACACTGCCGCTGTCGATACGTGACACGCCGGCAATCATATTGATCGTGGTGCTTTTTCCCGCACCGTTAGGGCCGAGCAGGCCGAAAATTTCGCCGTCCTTGATGGATAGAGACAACCGTTTGACGGCAGCTTGACCGGTGAACGCTTTGGAGAGTTGGTTGATTTCAAGGGCTGATGACATGACGGGGACTATACCGTCTCTACAGACCGTGAATCAAGATGAAAACCGTTAATAGCTCAGCAGTAACGCAGAGGACGGGTGACGGAGAAACTTTTCTTTTCGCCATGCTTTGTGTATGGTGAAATGTTTAGAGTAAAAGAGCAGCATTGTTGCTTGTCCCCCGTTTTCTAATAAGTGAAAGAGGCACCATGCAAAAAAAAGCAATTGTTCTTTATAGTGGCGGACTCGATTCAACCACCTGCCTGGCCATGGCTCGCGCCGAGGGATTTATCCCCTATGCCCTGAGTTTCAGTTACGGCCAGCGTCACAGCGTAGAGCTGGAAAAAGCCAAAGCGTTCGCGTCGCAGATCGGAGCGGAAAAGCATCTGATTGTCGAAATTGATCTGCGCCAGATCGGCGGCAGTGCCTTGACATCCGATATTGAGGTCCCCAAGGGGCGTGAAATCGACGATGAGATCCCCATCACCTATGTTCCGGCGCGTAATACCATCTTTCTCTCCTACGCCTTGGCGTGGGCGGAAGTGCTGGGAGCATTTGATATCTATATCGGTGTCAATGCCCTGGATTATTCCGGTTATCCCGATTGCCGACCCGAGTTTATCGAAGCCTTTCAGACCATGGCTAATCTGGCGACAAAAGCTGCCGTTGAAGGAGAGGGCCGTTACCAGCTGCACACACCGTTGTTGCAACTGAGCAAGGCGGATATCATCCGTAAAGGGTGCGAACTGGGCGTCGATTATGGCCTGACCCATTCCTGCTATGATCCGACACCTGACGGTGAAGCTTGCGGTCGCTGTGATTCCTGCGTGTTGCGGCTGAAAGGGTTTGCCGAAGCGGGTCTGACCGATCCGGTTGCCTACGCCAAGGAGTAATAATGTCGTCATCAACCATGCCTGATCTGCAACAGTCCGCCGATACGCGCAATATCGCCATCGATAAGGTGGGGATCAAGGATGTCGTTTATCCCATTATCGTTCAGGACAAGAACAACATAAGCCAGCAGACGGTGGCCAGTATCAACATGTATGTCGAATTGCCCCATCAATTTAAGGGCACCCATATGAGCCGTTTTCTCGAAATTCTCAACCAGTATCGCGGTAAGGATTTCACTTTTGACGATATGGTCGGAATACTTAGTGAGATGAAATCGCGACTCGAATCCAGTTGCGCCCATATTGAGCTGAAGTTTCCCTATTTTATCGAGAAACGAGCGCCGGTTTCCGGTGCGCGGGGCTTGATGGAGTACGAGTGCCGCTTTATCGGCACCCTGCGCGAAAGCAAAGACTTTATCCTCGAAGTCAGTGTCCCCGTGACCTCATTGTGCCCCTGTTCGCGGGAGATCAGCCAGTACGGTGCCCATAATCAGCGAAGTTGCGTAACGGTGGCGATTCGCGCCAGCGACATGGTGTGGATCGAGGATCTCATCAGCTGGGTCGAGAGCTGCGGTAGTGCGCCGGTCTATTCGTTGCTGAAGCGCGAAGATGAAAAAGCGGTGACCGAAATGGCCTATGAAAATCCGATGTTCGTTGAGGATATCGTCCGCGCGGTGACGGAGAAGCTGCGTGCCGTTGAGGTGATCG
>JAGGYC010000104.1 GCA_021162745.1 Desulfuromonas sp.
TTCAGGCGCGCCAGCAGGAACTGCATCTCGATCTTGCCCCCGAACTGCAACCGATCACCAGCTATGCCGGCAGCCTGAAGCAAATCCTGATCAATCTGCTGAAAAACGCATCGGAAGCGCTACCACCTCAAGGAAGCGTCTGGGTGAGCACACGGGGCCAAGTGTATAAAAACAACCGCCAATACGTGGAAATAGAAATCCGCGACGATGGTCCCGGTATCGACGGAGAGATTCTCCGCCAGCTTTTTCAGCCCGTAACCAGCACCAAGAAAGGTCACTCCGGTCTCGGATTGACGATTGTAAAAAACCTTGTCGACCAACTCCAGGGAGAGATCAGCTGTTCCAGTTCCAACGCCGGAACCCGTTTCCAGATCCTTTTGCCCTGCGCTCTTACATAAAGGGAAAACTCATGACCACATCCCTCGATTTCCCAACTCAGGCTCTGCTGTTCCCCGAAACGACTCCGACGACGCCCTCGTCACAACCAGAGCTACCGATTTCCATTCTGGTGATCGACGATGAACAACGTGCCCGACAAAGCCTGTGTGATCTGCTCAAACCCCTGGGACACCGTACCGTTCAGGCTGACTCGGTCGCTGAGGCGCTTAAATGGCTTCAAGCCGACAACTTCTCTCTGGCACTGGTAGATATAAATCTGCCCGACGGTTCCGGTCAGGATATCATGCGTTATATCCAGGACCACAACATCGAAACCCGGTTTATCGTCATCAGCGGCGAATCAACCTTCGACCATGCGACCCAGGCATTGCGCAACGGTGCCTGTGATTTTATCCGCAAACCCTACATGCCCGCATCTTTACTCGAAACCATCAACAAAGAAGTGGTCAAGGTTAAAACACAGCACCGCTACGAGCACATTCAGGATGAGCTCAAAGGCTCCGAAGCCCTGCACCGCTTTATTGTCAACAACTCGCCAGACCTGATCTACATGCTTGATCATCAGGGACATTTTTCATTCGTTAATCAGCGGATTCAGGCACTACTCGGCTACAGTGCAAAAAAAATTATCGGCCAGCATTACTCCTCCATCGTCCTGGCTGAAGACATGGAAAAAGCTCAGTTTGTCTTTAATGAACGGCGTACCGGTGATCGTGCCAGTCAAAGCGTTGAGCTGCGGCTGCTCAACCGCCACAATAAAGAGATTCGTTTTGTGGAAGCCCGGGCCCTCTCTGTTGAACTGACATCGATGGGAGTCTACAGCTCCAGCGGTGAGGAGGGATCGGAATTCGTCGGCACTTATGGCGTCATTCGTGACATCACTGACCGAAAACGCTCCGAAAAACTGAAGCACTATCACCAGTACCATGATCAGCTCACCGGACTGCCTAACCGGGCGCTGTTTCATGACCGTTTGCAGATGGCTCTAGCGCAAGCCCGGCGCAATAAAGGACAACTGGGAATTCTCTTTCTCGATATTGACCGCTTTAAAATGATCAACGAGAGTTTCGGCCATCTCGCCGGGGACAAGATCCTGCAACGCATTACCCAACGCTTAAAAACAGGTCTGCGCGAAGAAGATACCCTGGCACGCGTCGGTGCCGATGAATTCGTCCTGCTCCTGCCGGCGATCAACCAGCGCGAAGACACTGCCGTTATTGCTCAAAAAATCATTGAGGGCAGTTCCGTGCCAATGCGATTTCAGGATCAGGATCTGCGCGTCAACTTCAGTATCGGCATCGCGACCTATCCAGATCATGGCCGCACTAAAGAAGACCTGATCCGTCATGCCGATCTGGCTAAATGCCACGTCAAACAAAATGGTCGCAATGGCTATGATTACTACAGTCCACAATTTAAAAATGTGCAGCGTCCAGCCCTGGAGCTGGAAAACGCTTTACACCATGCTCTGACCAACAACGAACTGGAGCTTTATTACCAACCCCAAGTGGATATCGTAAACCAGCAAGTCACTGGCCTCGAGGCGCTGATCCGTTGGAACCACCCCCAAAAAGGCTTACTGACACCGGGGCTGTTCATCCCCCTGGCGGAACAAAGCAGCCTGATCTGTGATCTGGGTCAATGGGTGCTGGAACGCGCCTGCCATGACGCACGCCTTCTTGAAGATCACTCCCTGACCGGCCTGAAGATCGCCATCAACACCGCCATGCAACAACTGGATCGCAATGGCTTCCAAAAACAGGTATTGGAGTCCATCTCACGACATAAATTGGAAAAAAATTACATCGAAATCGAGATAACTGAGAGCAACATCATGCAGGATATGCATAAAGCCGTCGAGATTCTCAGTCAACTGGCCGAAAAAGGGATCAGCATTGCTATCGATGACTTTGGTACCGGCTATTCTTCTCTGAGTTATCTGCAAACCTTGCCTGTTTCCACCCTGAAGATTGACCGCTCCTTTATCTGCAACCTGTCCCTCCACCAGAGCGGCACCCCCATCGTTACGGCCATACTGAACATGGCCGAAGCACTAAACATGAACTGTGTCGCCGAAGGAGTCGAAACAAAAGAACAGAAAATGGTTCTCAAACAGGCTGGCTGCAGCATAATACAGGGGTACTATTACTGTCAGCCACAGCCCCTGACGGATCTGATCAGCTATCTCAAACAGGCCAACGAAGGCACCCTGAATCACTGTAACCAGCTACGCAAGGTCTGAAACCGTCCGCCACTACACAGAAATTAATTGCAACGATCTCATTCGCCAAGAACGCTGTTCAACGTCCAGCTTAACTTGCAAGCACCCGCTTAAAATCCCCCTTGACAACAAGGTCCTTTCCCTTGATTCTTGCAGCGACCCTTGACACCAACACAGCCAGGAGCACAACATGGGACTCTCCCTCCAAGAACAACTACTTAAGGCCGGCCTGGTCAACGAAAAACAGGTCAAAAAAGCCCAGCACGACCAGCGGGTTCAAAACAAGAAAAACAAGAAGAAAAAAGGGGGAGCCCCGACTCAGCCCAATGCCGAACAGAAGTTAAAGCAACGGCGGGCTCAACAGGCGGAGCAAGATCGCCAACACAATGAGCAGCGCCGTCAACAGGAACAGCGCAAGGCGGATAAGGCGTCGGCCAAACAGATGATTGAGGCCAATCGGCAGCCGCTCAAAGAGGGGGATGCGGCCTACCACTATGTGGATGCAAACGGCCAGATCGAGCGCATTTACATCACCGGGCAGGCAGCGGATCAACTGGCTGACGGCAAGATGGGACTGGCGCTGTTCGATGGTGAGATTGTACTGATTCCAGCCGAAACGGTGGTCAAGGTGTTGGCGAGAGATAAAGAGTCGATTGTGTCCTACAATGATCCGTCTGAGGTGGATGAGTATCCAGAGCAGTGGTAGCACTTGATTTTGTGCACCGTAAGGATGCGATACTCTGGCCGACGGGCTGTCAGGCCCTTAAAGCAAGCTTTTGGACTACGTAAAGGCCTTTTCAAGGCTTATTTTGTCCGTTATTTCGCCAGCAAAAGCCATAAATACAATGAGTTGACGTAGTCCGATCCGAGATACGCACTATTCTCGGCCCTGGAGAAGCAAAAAAACAATGGATCATCTGACAAAAAAAGACCGGCCAGCTAAAAAGCGTCACCCCAAAGGCCTGACCATCCTCCATGAAGACAAAGACATTGTCGTCATCGTCAAACCTGCCGGGCTACTCACGATCGGCACCAATCATGACAAAACGAGAACGGTCCACTATCTGCTCAATGATTATGTTCGCAAAGGGAATCCGAAGTCACGCAACAGAGTGTATGTTGTCCATCGACTGGATCAAGACACCTCGGGGATACTGATTTTTGCTAAAAGCGAGCAGGCAAAACAATTTTTGCAAGAACATTGGCAGGAAACCGACAAACACTACCTCGCTATCGTCCACGGGCATCTAACCCTCAAAGAGGGAACCATCTCCACCTACTTAACAGAGAATAGCGCCAAAAAAGTGTACTCAAATCAAGACACCGCCAAGGGTAAGCTCTCCCATACCGCCTACAAAGTGCTGCAAGAGACCAAAAGATTCAGCCTGGTGGATATCCACCTTCTCACCGGCCGCAAGCACCAGATTCGGGTCCATTTTGCCGAAAAGGGCCATCCTGTCACTGGGGACAAGAAATATGGCAACGGCGAGTTTGTTTCCAAACGACTCACCCTCCATGCCCGTTCCATCTCTTTCACCCACCCCTTTAACGGCAGAAAGATGACCTTTGACACCGGAATTCCGGAAGAATTTGTCCGTTTGCTTGCTAAAAAATAACGGCAATAGCGGATGCCTCGCATCACGGTGCTACGGAGGAATGCAAAGAGGACAATATGAAAGGCAAGGGATCAGGAAGGCAAGGGGGGCAAGTTTACGGTTAACTCATCATCAGTAAAAAGGGGCATCAACCCAACACTATATATGGCTATGCACGCGATTTCCAGTAACCGGGTTTGCGATGATCGTGAGCAATGGCCGCTATGATGATTTTATTGTCGCGGATAAAAAATGGAACATAATAAGGAAACACAGGACAATTGACCCGACGATATCCACCAGCTTGCTCTCGCCAAAGCAGTGGATCTTCAATAATTCGATCAACGACATGGACAATCTCATCTCTAAAGCGTATTCCTAACCCAGCCTCTTTAGATTCATACCAATACACTGCCTCAAAGAGTTCCTGCTCTGCTTCTTCAAGAAATTCTATGATCATAATTTCAAGCGTCTATCCAGATCGGAAAAAACCTCTCGGGCCGGGCGTGAACACGTTTCGCCCTGATCATAACGTGTAATGCGTTCACGAATCTCGTCATCCCATGCGCATTTAACATCATCTGAAACATGCGGCTCACCAAGCATCAGCAATTTATTTACCAACGTAAGCCGCTGATCTTCAGGCAACTGGATGGCTTCCTCTAGTATTTGATTCATTGAATTCATTCTTACAATATATCAGTCATATTTTCATTTGTCACTTCCGGCTCGCAAAGAACACCAGGAAGAGCAATTCATGGTTTTTGATTTTACGGCCCAAGAGACAGTCTGCAACAATCATTAAAGCAATAAAACATCACAAAATATTGCACTACGGTGCCACGGCAATAAATGGATGACCACCACAGGGGGATCAAGAAGCCGCAGTGATCAGCTTACGAAGCAAAGGATAAACCTTACAAGCGACGCAGAACTTAAACACAGCCTCAAGGGTGGCAAAAAGAACCAAAACAGCAGCAAATAGCACAGCCGTCTTCTGATAATCTAAAAACCAAGTCAATCCGATTAGACTAACAAAAATAAAGCCAATTTTAGCGGCAAATAGTTTGGGACCAGCATTCACCATCACCGGGGCAACGTTGCCATAACGTAACAGCGAGCCACCAACAATATTAAAGGCACTATATGACTGGTTAAAAAAACCACGCACCAAGAAATCGCCCGCCAGAAACAAAATAATCCACTTGGCCGGAGAAAATAAGAAAATCAACACAAAAACAATGGTCAACACGGCATTTATCTGTGCACCTTTTTCGTTGACCTGCTGAAACGATATGGGACAAACTTGCGACATTTAACTTTTTCCTCATTCTTAGGTGTGAAAAATCCTAAACCAAAACAACATTCTCAAATCAATATATAGAGAAACTACAGTCATGCGACTGTATTGTCCAGAACAATATGGTCATCCCGTAAGCTTCCCCACCAAAAACAAAAAGCCCCCACATCGCCAAAGCAACATGAGGACTTCATTCATCTAAAAAAGATAAAGCGAAAGGTCAGTCAACAGCCGACTTGACCCAATCGTTTTTTCTGGCGCAGTGCCGCAGCAACCGATCCCTTCATTGAAACTTTTGGGATATAAGCTTGGGCATTGCGCTGAAGATGGCATTGGCAGCGCTGCCAA
>JAGGYC010000142.1 GCA_021162745.1 Desulfuromonas sp.
AATTTAAATCCAAGGTTGCTATTGAAGCGATTCGTGGAGTTAAGACTGTGAATGAAATTGCTCAGGAATTTGGGGTTCATCCGACTCAGGTCGGTCAATGGAAAAAAGAATTGCAAGAGCAGGCTTCGAGTGTTTTTGATACTAAACGTGGTCCCAAGCCAGATCCGTCAACTAGTTCAGAGCGACTCTACTCTGAGATAGGGCGCTTAAAGATGGAGCTGGATTGGCTTAAAAAAAAGTCTGGGATAAGCCAGTAGAGGAACGTCGACCATGGATCGATCGGCATGATCCTTTAGCGGTAACCCGACAATGTGCCCTAACTGGTGTCAACCGTTCCACAATATACGCACCACAATCGGTTATCAAACCGAATGAGCTGGAATTGCTACTATTGGCTGAAATTGACGCTGAATATACGCGTCATCCATTTTACGGTAGCCGTAAGATGGTGGTGTATCTGCGAGGCAAAGGCCATCTAATCAACCGAAAGCGGATTCAACGGCTAATGGGCATATTGGGTCTGGCAGGTATGGCACCAGGACCAAATACTAGCCGTCCGCATCCGCAGAATAAGATTTATCCGTACTTGCTCAGAGGCGTAAGTGTGACACGCCCCAATCAGGTATGGAGCACAGACATCACCTATATCCGCCTAACTCGCGGATTTGTGTATCTAGTTGCTGTGATCGATTGGTATTCGCGCAAAGTACTAGCATGGCAATTATCGAATACGCTTGATAGCGGATTCTGCGTAGAGTGCCTCGATCAGGCGCTAAGCAGATATGGCGTCCCTGATATTTTCAATACCGATCAAGGGTGTCAATTCACGAGCGATGCGTTTATCAGCGTCCTCAAGTTGCATAAAATCACAATCAGCATGGATGGCCGTGGCCGAGCATTAGATAACATCTTTGTGGAAAGGCTATGGCGAAGCGTCAAGCACGAAGATGTGTATCTGAGAGGCTATACTGACATGCCTGAATTGCAGGCAGGATTAGCTAAATACTTTGAATTCTACAACACAGAAAGAACTCATCAGTCACTAAATTACAATACGCCAGAACAAGTTTATGAAACAGCAACCGGAGGTGGAGCAATAATTGTAGATAAATTCGGCAACAATAAAGATAAGGACTCTCTAAAGGAAGCGACTAAACCGGGGCAACAACGTTCAGTTGCATGTAGCCAGCTACAATCTTAAATTCAATGAAATATTGTCTTGACCAACGGGTCCACTTTACCTGCGGCCTCTGTGCAATCGAACCTGGAATGGGACAACTCTTCACGACAAACAATTTCTCCATCGCCTTCATCATATTCACATGAGTCATCTTCATCCACAAACGCCATATAATCATAACCGTCTCGACTAAACACCACCGTAACTGACTTGTTCAGCCTCACCGCTTCCATACGAGATTGGAATAACACATTTTTCAAATCTCAGCACAGCAGCCCTCGACGCCTTGCAACACTACCGCTGGCCCGGCAATGTCCGCGAGTTGGAAAACATGATGGAAAAAATCATGATTTTCAGCACCACGCCCACCATTGAATGCAGTGATCTTCCTGCGGAGATCCATTGCCCGGAAAGGTCAATTTCCACAACCTATCATTCCCTGTCACTGAAACAGGCGATCCCCGCTCTGGAGCGCGACTATATCCGCCAGGCGTTGCAACAGACCAACGGCAATCGTGCCCAAGCGGCAAAGATTCTCGAAATCAGCTTGCGGTCACTGCAGTACAAAATAAAAGAGTACGAAATCAAGGAATAATACACGTAGGTCGGGCACTGTCCGACCTACAAAACTCAAATACCATTATTAATGTTTCGGGATTCAAGCCGCCCTAAATGATACGCAAACATTGCAGCCTTCATGCAAACCTTGCACCCGTTCAATGAGCTGCCAGATCTTCGGTTCACACCCTTTGGGCGGATTCCCATAGATAAACTTTCCTGATTATTATCAATCATCCGCTATGGCAAAACCCTTCGTCACTCCCGCGAAGGCGAGAGTCCAGACACTGTTACAAGCTGCTGTAAACCTCTGAATCCCCGCCTTCGCGGGCATGACGGCTATTATTTCGCTGCCACAAATCAAGAGTTAAAAACTCAGCGGAAGATTCGTACTAATTCCTTCGAGCCTTCAGGAATTTTCCTATTTTAACAAAAGAGGAAGACCAACCAAGCCAAGTTAAACATTGGCACGAATCTTCCATAACATTGATACTGGCAAAAGAAACATTTCTGAATACACCCCGGTTAAAGGGAGGTCCCATGAGTCAACAACACAACAATGAAAACGGCTTTACCCTGATTGAAGTGATGATTGCCCTGACCATTTTTGCCATTGGTCTGCTGGGCGTGGCGGGAATGCAGGTTACAGCCCTTAAGGGAAATTCCACGGCTCATTCTGTTTCGGCCAAGGTGGCATTGGGCAGCGGGATAATTGAGGAGTTTTTAGCTTTGGAAGGAAACGATCCACGGTTAACAACTGAAGTTACTGATGACCCGTGGGCTTTTGCTACAGAAGAAGTGGATCCTCCGACAGATCCTCCTACTTTTACTGACGTTGAAGAGATTAACATCGCCGGAGCAGGAAATTGTTCGGCAACTGTTACCGTCAATGCCGATCCCGTCATCGGCACTACAACTTATACCGGCCTGACCCAAATAGTGGTCACCACACACAACCCCAAAGGTCGTGATGTAGAACAAACAATCATGAAGCGGAGATACTAATGGCTTTAAAACGGATTAACACCTCAAAAGGTTTCACCCTGGTTGAACTGCTGGTTGTCATGGTCATCATGGGTCTGGTTATCACCTCCGTCTACAGCCTGTTTCTCAACAGCAAGAAAACGGCCAACACCTCGGAAGAAGTGGTTGACGTACAGCAGAATGTGCGCGTAGCAATGGAAACTTTAGTCACGGATATCCGCATGGCGGGGTTTCTGGTTGATGGAACACCCATCATCACCGCTCCGGCAACGCTTGGCGTTGACGACAATGATGATGGGGATCTCGACGACACAGAAGACAGCGGAGAATACTTCTCCTTTCAAACCTGTTCCGCCAGAAAAACATATGCCCGCATTTTAAACGAAGATGCTGGTGGTGCTGGTCTTATTGTGGAAGCGGACATGGCACCGCTTTTTGTTGAAGAAGACCTTGTCACCATTATCCGTCCGACAACAAACAATTCCATCTTTGACCTTTTGGAGGTAGATTACGTCACGGTTGATGATCGTACAAACAACCGCATCCCTCTGGCGACTTCCCCAACCAACACTGATGATCCAGCTGGCTATGCAGTGGCCTCAGTCGGCTCAATAAAGGCAGGCGACATGATCGTTAGAAAAATCGACGATGAGGCGTTACCTGCGACCGACCCCAACTATGCACCGACGATTATTCGCTACTGGCTGCGTCCTGCGGCGAATGGCGGAAGCAACAATTTTGAACTGATGAGGGGAGTTGTTAATGCAGCAGCCCCTACTACTTTCGCTGAAACCAGCCTTATTGCCAGCAACATCCCCAACGATGCAGTAAATCATCCAGACCAACAGCTACAACTTACCTACCTATTAGAGGATGGAACTGAAACTGCGGCACCGGCAGATCTAGATCAAATCAGGGCTATCCGCATCAATATTTCAGGACAAACCGACAACACAAAAACAGGGCTGGATAACTACTCCGGTGTTAAAACACGTAACTTGCAAACCGTTGTTAAAATCCAGAATGCCTTTGGAGGATAAACTGATGTGCTTAACCAATAAAAGAAGAATCTATTTTTGGAACAGACAAACCAACAATCAGGACGGCTTTGTTTTGATCCTGACCATGGTGATGCTTGCCACCCTGAGCATTTTGGGTGTCATGGTGCTGAATACCACCGATACGGAACTGAGCATCACCTCCAATTCACGCATGAACAGCAACGCTTTTATCGCCTCCCAGCTGGGGATAGAATATTCAAAAGTAAAAGTTAATCGAGACCACCAAGTCATCCCTGAAGACACAGATGCAAGTCCGGATCCGGTGCTCGAGGATAGAACGAATTACGACTTAATCAACGACGATACCGATCTGGTGGCCCTGCTGCCTGCCGAAATTGAACTGGAAGCTACAAGTGTCAATGAGATTTATCACTATTTAGGCCCTGATTCAAAACACAAGGTAACATCCCAAAGCGCCGACAATACCACAAACACCTACATGACAACGGAGGAAGGTGGTAGTCAGGATACGCCATACTACCGTATTTCTTTGGGGGTAAAAGTACGTGGGCGTACCTCTTCCCACGTAGAAACAATTATTGAACGTGTCGGCAGTACAAGCATATAAATATAAATCGCTGACTTGAAACCGGAGGCATTATGAAAAACATATTTACACTTTTTACAGTGGGTGCATCTCTTTTTGTCATCTGCACCATTTCCTATGCAGAGCCTGATTATTATCTCGGTGATGCCAACGTTTACGCAGGGTCATCAGTGAGTGTGGCACCAAATATCATGCTTTTGTTTGACGTATCAGACAATATGACCAGAACTGGTTCAGCCATTGATTACGACCAAAATGGTGATTATATTTCAAAATACGAAGCACTTATGGATGCTGACGGGGATCCTTATGAAAGTGAATATATCTCTGACCGAGTTTATGTTCAACTCGTTGCAGGTACGGCTAGTGATGCAAGAATGACCGTAAATCCTGATGATGATGGCTACTACGTTTCTTATGAGCCAGCCCGTACAGCTCTTAAAGAAAAAGGTACTTGGGTAGGCAGGCTTGCAAAAGGGGAACTTGACGACAAGGCTGCTCTAACCTATTTCACAGGCGACATGGCTTGTTTGATGTTTGAACTGAGTCAAGTACCTCTGGCCCCATGGGATAGCGACACATTGTACAAAGTTGGTGATGTGGTTGAAGCAACGGTCGGGGGTGTACTGAGTAAGTTTGTTTGTGTTCTCGCTGATGACGGAGATGTTGATACTATTACCGGTTCTCCTGGTGTTGATCCACCAGAGTGGGATCTCAGTGGTGCCCAAATTACAGATAATGAATTGATATGGGAACCTGCAAAGTCTGCCCTGGCCGTGGCAGCCAGTGTATTGAAAATGGTCGCTTACGAACTTAGGGGCCAGGTAAACCTTGGTGTCGCTATTCTCGATGAACTCAATATAGGTGCTCGAATTCTACAGCCTTTAATTAATACAACAGCGGATGAGGACTTGACAACCTTTGAGGATTCGATGGATGCTTTGGCGGCCCTTGAGATCACTGGCAATCACTGGCAAGTGAATGAGGCTCTTTGGGATGTCGGGACCTATTATAATGGAGATACATCAGAAGCATTTTCTGCCAGAACAAAGGGGGTTACATTCTCCCCAGCAGCTGAGTACTGGTGTCAATCAAACAATATTATTCTGGTTACCAGCGGTCTGGACAGCCCATTGTCAAAAACAGCGGGAGTCGTAGATGATTTCGTTAAGGAAACTGCGTCTGGAACGATCGACCCAGATGGGACAGCCCTCGACGTTGCCAAGCATTTGTACGATAATCTTGATCCATCATACCTTGACACTGAGGGGCATCCATTTCATGTTAAAACACATGTCATCCAGCTTTTTTCTGAGTTAGAACAGCTTATAGAAACTGCTTACTACGGCGGAGATGGCCTTTACTATTCACTCAGCAGTGCAGAAGAACTTCAAGCAATCCTGAAGGACCTTATCTTGGGATTACTGGAAGCCGACTCATCCTTCGTCGCCCCCGTTGTTCCCGCCAGCCCGGAAAGCCGTGCCTACAGCGGCAAGCGAATCTTCCTCGGCTTTTTCAAGCCCAAGAATGATGAACTCTGGTACGGCAATCTGAAAAAGTTCGGTTTGGACAGCGACAATGCCATCACCGGATTTAATTCTTCAGACGCCTTGGTACCGGCAACCGATGATGACGGTTTCTTCCTCATGGATACAGATGGCAATCCCACTATTCGATCCTTCTGGGGGACGGAAATGGATGGTGGAAAGGTGGAAATCGGCGGTGTTGGAGCCAAATTGAAAGCCCGTTCATCAGCGCGAAACATCTATACCTATACCGGAACAAGCACAGACTTGACGGATTCGTCCAATGCTTTTTCCGTCGCCAATGTGTCAAATCTCTTTTCGGATATGAACGTGGACGGTGTCGATGATGCAGCAAAAACACTTGAAGCAACCAAATTAATCGGATTTGTCCATGGCTACGATACTTATAGCGCAACGCCAACGGCCCAACGGTCCTGGATCATGGGCGACATCATGCACTCCAAACCGGTTTTCCTGAACTATGAGCGTTACACATTCAGTGATGACAACGAAGCCGATGAAAGCGTGAATAAAGGCTATGTCTTTGTTGGGGCCAATGACGGCATGCTGCATGCGTTTAAGGATGTGGACGGAGAAGAAGCTTGGGCCTTCATCCCCCCAGATCTATTGCCGAATCTGCAACATTTGACGGATACGGATCACCATTATTACTTTGTCGACAACTCCCCATTTCTTTATGTTCACGACAAAGATGGCGACGGCAACATCGAAACAACGGGTACAGATCACGACAAGGCTATTCTCATCTGTGGTATGCGCCGTGGCGGAGGGACGAGCACCATTACCAGCGAGAGCCAAGGTTCCTATTTTGCTCTGGATGTTTCCGTGCCGGAAAGTCCAAAACTGCTGTGGCAGATCAACAGTGACAGTACGGGCTTTGCCGAGCTGGCCCAAACCTGGAGTTTGGCGCGCGTGACCAGTATGCACGTTAACGGCGTTGATAAAATCGTGGCAATCTTTGCAGGCGGTTATGATACCAATGAGGATCTGCGTTACGGTGCCAAGCAAAGGTTCCCTGCGGGTACCGATGCAACCACTGTAACCTCAGACGCTTCAACCGGGGAGGGCTTTGTTGACAGCGGCGATTCTGCGGATCCTTCTACGGATACGGATCCTTATTTACCCAGTGGGCGCGGACTTTACATCACCGAGGTGGCCACCTTCACTGCTGATGGAGATCTTGATCCCACCTCACCGGGCGCATTGATCTGGAAATATACCTACGGTGATACGGAGGCTTCAGACTCGGCGGACTCCTCAACTTGGCAAACCGATGATGACATGACCTATTGCATACCCAGCGAGCCACTGCTGCTGGATACCAATTTTGACAATCATACTGATCACATCTATATCGTCGATGCCGGAGGTCGACTGTGGCGATTCAATGTCGCTGATGGAGAAAAATCAAAAAATTGGTCGGGTCGGATCATTTTTGAGGCCAACAATGACACCGCCAATGGCACCGACGTTGGCCGCAAGGTGTTCTACAAACCGACAGCCACAATCAACGGCCTGGATACGGTCCTTTATTTTGGCAGCGGCGACCGGGAACATGCTCTCAACACCAACGTCATTGACCGATTGTATGCCGTACGCGATCGAGAAAGCGAAGAAGGTCTCAGCCCGGTTCCATGGCCGCTGAATGAATCAAATCTGGTAGATATAACTGAAGACGAATTACAAGACGATACAGTATCTGATACTGATAAAGCCGCCATTCGCGCTCAGCTGACCGGAGATTATTCTGATGGCACAAACACCTACTATGGCTGGTTCATCAAACTGGACGAAACAGACGATGATGGCAATCCAACCCATGCAGGCGAGAAGGTTCTTTCTTCACCCAAAGTGTTCGCCAATGTCGCCTTCTTCACCACCTACCAACCGGCATCAACAGCGGACAACGATGATCCCTGTGTCGGCCAATTGGGACCCGGACGTTTATATGCAGTCAACGCCGTGACCGGCGAAGCAGCATTTAATTTTGATACCAGCAATGATACAACCGACGCCGACGGCAATCCCGTTGAGGTAAAAGAAAAATCCGACCGAGTCCTTGAGGTAAAGCATGGCCTCCCGCCTGAGCCGCTGATTCAGGTGGATGAAGAGGGGGATGTCTCCGTTAAAATTGAAACAATGGATGTTGATCCGGAGTTGAAAATTGATCCTCTGTACAATCTTTACTGGATGAAGTGGTAACGCCATGCGGATTATATTATTTTTTACTATCATCTGTCTGGCTGTCGGTACTGCCGCAGCCGGACAGAATCAGTCCATCATTGAAAAACTGCGGGTTACACCGGCGCAGTTCAACCGGGGAACGGGACTTGAAATTGAACCGGTTCTACCCTCCGATGCCGATCAGGACTATGAATTTGAATATCGCTGGTTTGTCAACGGCGAAGAAAACATCTATGAAACATCCGCCGATTTTCCGGGAGACGAGTTACAACGCGGCGACCAGCTGACCATTGAGGTAACACCGATCACACAGGACGGGGAACGACTGAAATCATTTGTTTCTCAGCAACTCACTACGGCCAATGCGTCACCGATAATTACATCCGAGCTACCGGAGCAACTGTCCGGCAATGTTTTTTCCTATCAGGTGGAAGCAACCGATCCCGACGATGATCCATTAACCTTCAGTCTGGAAGATGCCTCGCAGGAGATGACCATTGACGGCACCAGCGGCGAACTGGTTTGCAACTTGGATCAACATCAGGAAGCATCATCGTTTTCGGTTGTCATCGTCGTTAAAGATCCCTTTGGGGGCCGCGATGAGCAACGGTTTAAACTCGATCTGTCCTTTGTCGAACAAAAGGGGGAGAGTAATGAATAAATATAGAAACAATCAGGGCTTCACCTTGATTGAACTCCTCGTCGCCATTGCCATTATGGCAATCATGATGGCCTTTGCAGCACCGTCGATGATTCAGTGGCGGGATAATGCCCAGATTAAAGAGGTAGCTCGGGACGTGTTGGGAGGACTGCGCCAGGCCCGCAGCCTGGCAATTACCGACAATCAGCAGATAACTGCCACGATTGATCCCGACGGGCACCAGTTGAGCTATGGCACAATAACGAGAGAGCTATCTGGGAATGTCGGATTGGAAACTAGCGCTGATGATGCGACGTGGTCAACGACTGTTGATGGTGTAACGATATTCTACCCTAACGGTTCATGTAGTGCCGAATTGTATATCAGAGTTAACGCCGACGATAATTTGAAAGTCGGCATCAATTCAAAAGCAACCGGTCTGGCAAGAATGGATTAAGCCTCTCCTTCTGAACATCCCTCAATAGAGAAAACGCCCCCATCCTGACCTTCCCCCATCAAGGGGGAAGGAACTTTCTTGATTGATTCGCACAAGTATAAAAATAATATTATTTAAAAATATCAATAAATTCTTATCAACACACTTGCCTTCCGGTGAAAGACTCGTACTCTTAGTAAAAAATAATTACCACTGAGGGTACATCATGAAAAATGCGCAAGGGTACACTTTAATGGAGTTGGTGCTCATAATTGCAATTATGGGCATCCTGATGGCATTCGCGTTACCGGCTCTTGGGGTGTTTCGCTCAAATGCATCGGAGAAGGAAGCGGCGCGACAGGTATTTGCGGCCCTGAGAAATGCAAGGATCCTGGCAATTTCTCACAATGTTGAGTACCAGCTGGCTTTTGATCTCGATTCAAGCAGTTATTGGCTGGAACGGGGAAATAGGGCCAGCAACAGCGCCACGTGGACCAGAATTTGTGACTATACAGGGTTCGCCTCTGATACAATCATGGCAACCGGCGTCAACTGTACAAACATTTCCGGCGACGGCAACAATGGCACGGCAGACAACAAAATACAGTTCAATCCCAACGGCACCTGCGGCTCAAGTGGTACGGCAAACGCTCGTTATATCTGTGTAATGGGCAGCGATGGATCAAAAAAATTCAGAAGCGGAGTGCCGTCATCTTCAACCGGACGGGCGGTGATTCATCGCTGGAACGCGGGGTGGAAATAGAATTCAGTCAACCACGGGCCACCCATTAGTTACGAGGCAACAACACCCTTTCACTCAGACCGCACCAAGGAGATCATGATGAAAATCTTCGCGAAGTTCCTTTTTCTGGCGCTAGCACTGCTTTTATCCGGCTGTGTTGCAGGTCAGTCGATCCCGATGGCCTATGAGCCAACTTCTACTACGGTAGAAAAGCTGGCGATCGATGTTCAAGTTCTATCTGCCGATCAACGCTCTTTTGTGCTCGACGGCGACAAAAACCCGAACTATATCGGCCATTACCGGGCAGGCTTCGGCAATACTTGGGATGTGACCACCCAGAATAAACAACCCCTTGCCAACAACCTGCGTCAGGACGTTTCAAGCGATCTGACGGCTCTGGGCTTTGACGTTGTCACCACGGATGCTAGTCGTATTTTGACCATTGTCATTCAAGATTGGAATTTTGATACCTATACCAACGGCAAGATGTGGTATCGGATTCTGGTCTCGGTTGACTCCACCAAGGGGGAACGATTGGCCGAATCTGTCCTCGAAGATACCATCATCATCAAAGGGAGCGTCTGGGTCGGGGCTAAAGCTGCCGTCGAACGCGAACTGCCTAAAATATATATGTCTGTTGTCAACCAGATTGCCAGGGACAACCCACAAATCCTCGGCGCGCTGAAATCAAAATAAACCTGACGTACAGAAAAGGATCAATCGGAACCCATGACTGAACCGCGAACAAGCGACCCGCTACACGGCATCACCCTGGAACAGATTGTCACCAGTCTAGTAGACCATTACGGCTGGAAAGAGCTGGGCCAGCTTATCGATATCCGCTGTTTTAATAATGACCCTTCAGTGAAGTCGAGTCTCAAGTTTTTGCGAAAGACACCGTGGGCGCGCAGCAAGGTGGAAAAGCTGTATCTGGATACGCAATAGCAAAGAGCGTCTTGATTTTACCAGAAACCATGTTCACGGGCTTCTTTGCGCAACCGCCCCCTGTGCAACTGCACACAACCGTTTTGTGGATCAGTGGTCAAACTTATACGGGTCTGGCTGTGTTCGACACACAATCCCTTTGTTAAAGTTACCGACATCAAGACTTGTTGTGGCAGGCGAGACTTGATACCTCCTTTCTTCCTCGATAGTAAAAATACAAAGCCGGTTCGGATGCCTCCCCGAACCGGCTTTGTTGCGTCCAGGGGATAACACCACTGTCGCAAGCGACGTTGTGTGCGACGTCGCACGACACCAATCACCGTGGCAGCGCAAACCACCACCAAACTACATCCAATTGATTTCATTGATAAATCCAACAACAAGCACCGTTGGCACAAAGCGTGATACAGACAAAAGTGAAACAACAGACGCTCAAACTACTTTTTCAAAAGGAGAACAATCATGGCACACTTTGATCTTTTCAACGAAATGGACCTGCTGCGCCGCGAAGTTGACAACACCTTCCGTAACTTTGCTCTGGGACCGATGAGCACCCCGACCTTTCTGCCCGGCAGCACCAGCGGCGATTACCCACGGCTCAATATCAGCAGCAACGAAAACAACCTGTACATCGAGGCACTGATGCCTGGCATCCGCCCGGAGGATCTGGAACTGAGTGTCATGCAAAACACCCTGACCCTGTCCGGCGAGCGCAAAGCGGACAGTGACGATGATAACAATGGCGAACGCACCTGGCATCGCCGCGAGCGCGGCATCGGTCGCTTCATGCGCACTATTGAGCTACCCACCAGTGTCGATACCAGCAAGGTGGACGCCCTCTGCCACGACGGCATCCTGGCCATCACCCTGCCCAAGGCAGAGCACCTGAAAGCCAGGAAGATCAGCGTTTCGGCCAACTAATCAAACCCGCCAGCACTGTCAACAAGGAGAATACAACCATGAAAGAGCAAGCACTTAACAGCCGACAGACATTAAGCGATAACGATGCCACCCGCAGCCCCCAGCGTTTTTTACGCCCAGCCGTCGATATCGTTGAAACCGAGCAGGCCCTGACGGTACGTGCCGATATGCCCGGTGCCAACAAGGAGGGACTGGAATTGCATATGGAACAGGGGATCCTGACCCTCAAGGCGCAGATCAGTGCCCCAGAGGATAAAAACTATTTACTGCGTGAATTCAAAGCAACCAGCTACTGGCGACAGTTCCAACTCAGCGACGACTTTGATCCGGAACAGGCCGTTGCCAAATTCAGCAACGGCGTGCTGACCTTAACCCTGGCCAAGCGCGAGGCGGTAAAGCCGCGCCGCATTGCCATCAACTACAATTAATCACCCGCTCCATCCATTTTAAAAAATACCCGACCTCCACACCAACAACGCCGCAGTCGCCACGCTGCGGCGTTGTGTGTTTTCCCTTTTGCGGCACACTTGACCAGCGACAGCACTGCTCTAATCAACCATCGCAAACCCCATCCCGCTCTTCTCCCCCTTCAATACCCATAGCCTGTAGCAACGACAGGAAAGTTTCTCGCTCCGGCTGCTGTTTATAGTGGCGTAACCACGGCAACAGCTGATCACGTTCGGGCAGGGCCAGCACGGCACGAATGGCCTGTGCCAACTGGGTTCCCCACAACAGCCCCTGCACCAGCGAGGTGACATTGTTGGGTCGGCGCCGATCACTGCTGTGGCTGAAATCGATCAACGTCAACCGCTCACCATCGATAAACAGATGTTCAGTGGCGCAGCGTAGCGCACCGTGATCGATGCCGGCTTCATCGAGGGCAAAGCCCTGCCATAACAACCGCCTGAGCAGTGTCTGCATCTGCGCGACGCCAATCGTATCGCGCTGCAACCATGCCCCGAGACTGATACCGGTTAAGCGTTCCATCACCAGAACATCACCCTGATGGGCCAGCAGTCTCGGGCCGATCGCCAAAGCGTTGACAGCCTTATGCAAACGCGCCTCGTCACTCAGGTCGCGTTGCCGGCAATCGCACCGCCGCAGTTTGATCGCCACCGATCGCCCCTGCCAATGTCCAGCCAGAACCAGGCCACAGTAACCGACGCCGAGCACGGGCCGCCCTGCGAGTTGAATTGGACCTTCAGCGATCAGCCCCTCAACACCGAGCTGACGCAGTTGCTGCATCATGTCGCGCTGGAGATCACGGTCATCATGCGGATAACTAAGCAAGCGCAGGTAAGAATGATCACCATCGAGGGGAATCAAGGCCATAGGGGACACAGCGGCAATAGGGGGAACAAGGTGGTCAACAATGGTCATCACAACTCTCTTGATTTAGAACAGATCAAACAATGATGGCGTCGCAAAAAGTCCGCCCTACTGCGTTACAGCGTTTTATCAAGACCTCGACATACAACATATATGTCTTCACCTTTGAAAAAACACCAGGCCTTGTAGGTCGAATTTTTTGCTTAGCCATCTTATTCATTTTTGCGAAACCATCAAACAATAGACGGCTAATTTTTCAGATGGCCAACCACAAGTCAAGATTGAACTCGCTGCCACAGCTAACACACCCGTAACATGCCTCCAGCCCTGAGGTTTCTTGACCTTTTAAGCCATCTGGCATACCCTATCGCCACACTTTCACCTACCCTGGCCTGAGAGAGCTGTTTTTTGTATACAACAAGTGATTTTTCCCAATTTGTCGTTGTCGGCTTTTGCCCACGCCTGTGTTTCTGAGCGAAGTCTTTCTATGTTCTCGATTCGTCGTCCAGAAAGACACTGGCGCGTCATTGAGCTGAGTTCGTTTTCAGCTACATTCAACCAACTGCCATGCTTTGGTGTGTAACAAAATTCAATCCGTTTCTCCAGTTCACGTGCTTTCACGCTGCGCCAACCTGACAGTGGTTCCGCAAACACGAAGATGCAGGCAGTACCGGCCCGTTCATACTCATAATCCACGCGACGCGGGTGCTCTTTGCTCGCGGGTATCGGCTTGCAAGTTTCCCTGGTCAATTGAACGGGTTACTCATCCATGCAGACCACTGGGTAAGCCTCATCATACGGCTGCATGTAGACTTAATAAACAAATTCAAAATAGTCCTCCTGCAATCGATCCGCTCGGTTTGGTTCCACCAGAAACAAAGAACCTTTTGCTCCGACCTGGCTCACTGAGTCAGAGCCGAACGATATTTGTTGCGATTAAAAATTCAGGTTCAGCCCAGCCATGAAACGAACACCGTCATCAGGGTAACTCTGATGGAGCTCGTAATCGGCGTCCAGCAGGTTGTAGCCATTGAGATAGACCTCCCCGCCGAGCTGTTTCACAGTGATAGACCGAATCAGCTTAATATCAACCGTGCTGTACCCGGCCAGCCTGCGCTCCGCGCTGTTTTCCGGATCGGTATAGCGATGATTCGCGGCCCTGAGCGCAACCTCCAGCCTGGTTCCGTCAGCGAAGGATCTTTTTACGGTAATTTTCCCCTGATGCTCGGGGGTGTACGTCAGCGATCCGCCGGTCTCTTCATTCTCGCTCTTTTGCCAGATGTAGCTGATATCGACACCAAGCACTGCACTCAACTGGTATTTCAGCGCCAGTTCGAGACCCTGCCGCCAGGAGCTGGAAACGTTCTCCGGCCTGCTGATCAGGTCATTCCCGCGCACGTAGATAATCTGATCGCGATAGTCGCTGCGGAACAGGGTCGCCTGCACCGTCCGCCCCTTGTCGAAGCGGTGTTCAAGGCCCAGATCGCAGGCCCATACCTCCTCTTCATCCAGGTCAGGGTTACCCCTGGCCTGGTCGTAGGAGCCATGACTGCTCTGGTAGAGTTGCCCAAAGGATGGGGCGTTGACCGTATAGCCGATATTGACCTTGAACAGGCTCTTGGGTCCGAGCTCATAGCTTAATCCGCCGGTAAAGGCGGGAGCAAAATCGAAATCGTTGGTGTAATCGCCGCGCAGGCCGAGACTGCTCGCCAGCTTGCCGAAATCCCGATCGAGCTGGCCGCTCAGCGCCAGAGTCTGACGCCGATGCTCGCCGGTCATAGTGTAATCGATCGCTTCGGTTTCCCCCTGCCCTCCCAGCCGTAGCGCCCAGGCGCCGTCAGCGGCGGCCCAAGTGTTTTCCCCTTTAAGACCGATTTTGGTCACATCCAGTTCAGAGATTACCCCAGTCTGGGATTTGTCTTCGAGGTCGGTGCGATCGACATAGGCCTTAATCGAATACTCGCTGTTCTCTCCAGTCACCCCCTCCAGCCGGAAATCGAAGGCGGCCTTACTATAGTCCTGCCACGCATCCGGGGTCGGGTTGTAGGTCGGCCCTGCGGAGCCATGTTCACTGATGTACAGGCGCCCATTGACTTCATAGCTGGTCAGCGCGGCGATCTTCCGGTCCCAGTGGAAACTGAACCCGCCGCTATCGCGATCGCTGTTGCTGCGCTTGCCGTCGTGATGCTTGGCGCTGGCGGTCAACATCATGCCGCCGTTGTGACGCGGAACCAACAAACTATAGCCCGCCGTCGCCACACCGTAAGACCCGCCGCTGAGCTTGAGGGTTGAGCTGTTGCGCCCGGCGGGCGACTTTTCCCTGGCGCTGCTGCGAGTTTCAATATTGATCGCCCCTTCAGAGGCTCCAGAACCGATCCAGACCGGAACGGGCGGCTTATAGACGGTGATCCGTTCGACCATATCGATGGAGATATTGTTCAGGTTGACGCTGCCGTACTGGCTGGAATTGACCGGTCTGCCGTTGATCAGCACCAACACCCCGCTTCCTTTACCCGAGCCACGAATGGAGATCGATGCGCCCATTCCCGCGCCCCGTTCCCGCACCTCGACGCCGGACATGCTGCCTAAGGCTTCACCCAGGTTGAAGAAATTGCCCTCGTCGATTTCGCTACGACCGAGGGAGACGACCCGTTGCGGATGGTTGCGGATATATTCGGTGATTTTTTTCGCAGTGACGACAAGCTCATCTAAAGAGACCACCTCGGCGCCTTCATGCCCTGCGGCCGTGACAGGCGACGTCACAGCAAAAGAGAACAGAGACAACCAAAAGTATCTTTTTCATTTCAATTCCAATCCAAATAGCTCACTGATTTAACGAAGACTGAACCTATAAACGTGCTGGTCTTTAACCGTTTGAGTTTCCATGCGTGTTCCCCCCAATGAACTCTTACTCGGGGACATAAACCAGCGATCCATCCTTCATGCGGTAGGCGATGCCGAGACGTTCTCCCTGACCACTTGCCTTCTGCTTAGTGACCTTCATCGCTTTGATCTTTTGACCTTTTTTCGTAATAATCTCCATCTCGCCATTCTGGTTCTTCTTCATGATGGTGAAATCCGCTTTGGGGTCGAAAAGATCCTGAAGGTGATAGGCGGAAAACAGGGTCACAATCAGGGCGACGATAAACACCAGCCCGACATCGAAGAGATTGGCGACCGCCGCCATAGGATCCTCTTCGCTGATCGACTCGCTGTCATATCCTTTACGACCGGGGGCCACCCGCCTTTTGGTGAAATATCTCATGCCGCCTGCGCCTCTGCCGTAACTTCGCTTTCCTCATCAATGGGGGTCTTCGAATAGTTTTGCGTGAGCACCTCGGTGGCCAGTTCCATGTTTTTGATATCTTCCTCAAGCCACCTTTTTTCTACGGTATGAAAGACGAAGGCGAGAATGCCGAGCGCCAGCCCCACCACCGTCGTGGTGAAGGCGATCACCAGATCGGAAGAGAGTTTAGTCATATCCCCCTGGCCCAGCGCAGCCAACCCAGTCCCCATAGGGATGAGAGTGCCGATCAGGCCGAAGCCGGGGCCAACGCGGACCACGATCATGAGCCGGTCGAGACTTTTCTTGATCTTCAGGATGCTTTCCTGCAGCAAGTTTTCCACCTCCGCCTCCATCAGGCTACCCCCTTGTTTCAACACGATGTGCAAAGCAGCAATGTAATTGTTGACCCGATGACTAACAATCCCCGTATGGTTACCGTCATTGATAATTCCGGTAAGGGTGCCGGTTTTGTATTTCCTGAGTCTCGTCCGCTCAATGTAATCGGCGCAAAAAGTGCCGATAAGTACAAGTATCCAGACAGTCAATATAGCGAGAAGCGCCAATACTGGGTAGAGAAGGGAAGAGGCAATAAGGTAAATGAAGGATTTAATCAACGCCATGATGTCCATTACTTAATACTCCTGATTTTAATTATTCTTGTTGCAAAGCCGATCATCCCGGCAGCGATGATGAATCCACAGAACAGAATCTGATTCTTTATATTAATGGTTGATACTTCGCCTTGGTATTGGGCGAGACGATAAATCTTGTCGATATCCCCAAACTGGGGCATGACGCTGACGGAGAGGCCGAAATAGACGGCAATAGCCACCATGAACATCCCGAGCATGGTTTCCGGAGTTGCGTTCAGGCGCTTCTGCAGGATATTAAAGAGCGCAATGGAGATAAAATTAATGGCCATGAAGCCGACGTACATCAAAAAAACTGCCCTAGTTCCATCTTCAGGATAAAAAGAGAGAAGGAATGCCACGCTCATAAAAACCACTGTTCCACAGACGGGGCAAGGTACGGCCATGGTCAACCACCCGAAGCGCTTCCCGATCGAATCCTTTTCCCCCTCTTCTTTCTTTCCCCGCCTGAGCAGCGCGACACCCCAGATCGACATCAACCCGGCCAGCAGCAGGTGGAGGGACATACCGGACTTCATAAAGCCCTGCATGGCATCAAAATGCTGCAGGAAGTCGATGCGCTCAATGAATTCCATAGAGACGAAAAAGAGGAGAAAATAGATCAGACTATGCAGCACCAGTGCCACCGTCTGCGTTTTCCAACCCCGTTTCGCACTCAAAAAATAGCTCAGCCCTACACCGCTCTTAAAAGCAAAGACGCCGATGCTGAAAAACACCCCCAGCAATAAACTTTTTATTTCCAAAAGATTTTTCCTCCCAAATTCTCCAAAGAAACCGTCGTCGGCTTACCCCTCGCTCCGTGAGCGCCGACGGTGCCGAATCCCCAAAACCACCGCGAGCATGATTCCAAGAACAAAGAGGGAAGCAAGCCACTGCACCCCAGAAGAGGTCATCTGCGTCGATTCGTCCTCGTTGCGCACCTCTTCCATCTTGTACCCCTCGACAACATCCTGCTCCTGTCCTTCGTCCGACCGCTGGGCCTTATCCTTTTGAGGCTGCTGCTGTTGTTCCTGCTCAATCTGTCGTGAACTCTCTTTGACGAATCCCGCCACAAGCTGTTTCTGCAGAGCTTGGTGATCCTCCACCTGTTGTTCAAGAGTCTTCTGAGCCATCTTTTCGATCGCCATTTTGAAGCGCTCCACCATCTCGGGGCTGAGCACCCCCGGAACGGAGACGATATTTACCACCATCTGATTGAGAGCGGGGTTGTTGCAGGTGTGATCGCAACAGGCGACACCTTTTTCCACCATGCTCACGGCGTATTCCACCGCCAGCTTCTGGGTCACCTTTTCTTCGGCCTGCCAGTAGTCCTTGCGCACCGCCTCCAGCATGCGAGCAGTCAAGGACTGGTAGGCCCAAGGGTTATTTTTGTTGAAAAACTCCTTCAGTTCCTGACCGTACTTGTCCTCAACGTAGACCTCGAAGGTCTGCTCCCAGCGCGCCTTGTCCATGGCATCGGGGACCGTCACCTGCCAGCCCCACATATACTCCACAAACTTAGCCATTTCCCGGGCACCTGCGTAGTTCTCTTTCTTCATCCCCTCGATCCACTCGGGGTTCAAATAGCGGGTCCGCAACTCACGGCCAATGGTCTTGGCGAGCTTCTCCACCCTAACCTCACCCCGTTTGCGCTGCATGGTCACCCGGGTATCAGGAGCCTGCCCTCGCACATTTTTCACCGCCAACGACAAGCCACCAAGATACTGAAAGAAATCGTCGTTATCCATGGTGCCGTAGACATTGGAGGAGATGGAATGCACCGCCGTATCTACATCCCGGAGGTTTTCTCGAAACGCCTGTTTCACCGGGACGCCCCACTTGCCGCCGCCGATGGCAAACTGGCTGCGATTCATGAACACCTTGGAAATCTCTTCATCCGATTCCCAGAATCCGGAAGCCCCGACCATTTCAGATACGCCGTTGCCATAGGAGCCTGGTTTTTCGGTGAAAATCCGGAAACGGGACTGCTCTTGTGCCTCCTGTTCGCTCATACCGGCCTCTTTCAAGGCCTTCTTGATGCGGGCGGTGTTTTTCACCAGCAGGTTCTCGATATCGGTCTGAACAAGAGCCTTTTGAATCGCCGTGTCGATAAATAGAAGCTTGTCAGGAAAAAGATCGCGATAGAGCCCTGAGGGGTTGATGAGAACATCAATCCGGGGCCGACCCAGCTCCTTGCCGGGGATAACGCGGGTCCCTTTCACTCTGCCGGCGGTATCCCACACCGGCTCTAAGCCGATGAGATAGAGAATGGTGCTTTCGTTGAGCCCCTCGTTGCGGATGGTTTCCACGGCCCAGAGCACCATGGCCACTTTTTCCGGATACGTTCCGTCCTCCTTCAATTTCTGCTCGATCAGATCGATGGCCGCCTTTTTCCCCAGCTCCCAGGCCGCTTTTGACGGCACTTTGGCGGGTGAAAAACCGTAGAAGTTTCTCCCGGTGGGGATGGAAGCCCTGTTACGTATGGGATCGTTGCCCTCTGCGGCGGGGATATAACGGCCGTTGAGAGCCCGGATGTAGTTATCCATCTCCTGCCGAGCTGAAGCGGCCAGATCTGCTTCCACCCGGGTGCGATCCTCATCGGGGTTGGCTTTCATGATCAGCGCAACCGTATCTCTGGCCGCCTGTTGCGAATAAGGGGTGCCGAAGGTATGTATCCCGTATGGCAGGCTATTCGTGTCGATTTCATGCAGGAACCCATCCAGAGCCATTACCGCTTCAGCGTCGAATCGCTCCAGCCCCAGGTCTTTCAACAGGCCCAGTTTTGTGGCCAGAGCACTTAACTCTTCAAGATAGGCTGCGGCGGTTGAGCCCCCTCTGGCTTTAGCCAACTCATACTTTTCCATCAACTTTTTGAGTTGGGCATACTCATTGTAGAGATCCGCTTCTTTCATGGGAGGGGTCAAATGGCCTATGATCACACCTCGCCCACGACGCTTGGCCTGAATCCCCTCCCCCACGTCATCGATGATGTAGGGATAAATGTTGGGAATTGCACCTATCAGCACCTCCGGCGGATCGGATGGAGCCAGGGCCACCTGTTTACCCGGCAACCATTCGTGGGTCGCATGGGTACCCAGATGCACCATGGCGTCAGCGCCGAATTTTTCCGACAGCCAGAGATACGCGGCAATGTACTGATGATGGGGATAAAGGGTGGGATCGTGATACAGCTTCATGGGGCTGTCACTCCATCCCCGGGAGGGTTCCGGCATCAGCACCAAGTTCCCCAGTTTCACCATGGGAAAGATGAGATCGCCATCCTTGGTCATAATCTCGCTGGTTTCCGGTCCACCCCACTGAGCCAGCACTTTGCTGCGGAAATCTTCCGGCAGTTTTGCAAACCATAGCTTATATTCCTCTATGGGAACCCGCACTGCGTCACCAGCGGCAAGCATAGCGTCCAGTTCCCCCGGCGCCCACGAACCGATGTTACGTCCCGTCTTCAGGATCATCTCCTTGATGCTTTTTTCGGTCAGCTTTCCGGTGCCTTCAACCCGGTAACCTTCCTGACCCATCCGCTTGAGCATCGCCTGAAGGCTGCGGAAAACATTGAGGTAACTGGCCCCGATATTGTGCTTGCCCTGGCTGTGATTGTAATAAAGGATGGCCACCTTCTTTTCCGCGTTGGCTTTGCCCTGCAAAGCCGCCCACATTTGCAAACGCGGTAGTAGCATATCAAGGGTTTCGTCGATGGTTGCATAGACATACAAAGTCTTGCCGGTCTGCGGATCAGTATAAGAGCTCTTACCACACAGAAGCGTCGGTTCAATGGCTCCGGCTGTTTCGGGGTTGTCTACCGCCCAGGCGGTTTCGATGGGAGAAAGTCCGATGGGACTTTTACGCCAGTCGTCGATATCCCCGGCATAGGAGCGAATCACATTGAACACAGGAATATCCAACTCTTGGATGTCCCGTCTGACCTGTTCGTTCAGGGCAGACCAGAATTTCAAGGTAAAGGCCAGCAACATATCCACCGGTGCCTTGCCGTCAACCCGTTTCAGGTATCTGTTCAACACCGGTCCCGGAGAACCAAAGCAAGGCAACACGTTGAATCCGGCCTTTTCAACCTTGCGGATAACCTCTGCAGCCGCCTCGACCTGGCCTTGCTGCAAGGTGGAGACAAAAAAACAAAGCCCCACCCAGCGGCTGTGCTCAGAATAGCCGGCGCTGGTGGCATACCAGGCCTTGTAATCCTGCAACGAAGAAAACCGCTGCGGCGCGTCAGGGTGGTAGAGGCAATCATTCTCAATGAGCTGCAGCGAACCATAGCTGACCGCCGGGTCGATCTTTTTGTGAACCGCCAGCCGCACCATGTTGGCGACATTGTCAACGCTTAAGTTGTCGAAGTAGGCACTGATCTGGGGATCAAATACAAACCCCTGCTTCTGCAGCGCCTTATCATCCCGAGAACCACGCAGGGCATAAATGGTCCGCCCTGCGACCAACCCTTCTTTTATCAGATAGTCACTTAGGGAAGGACTCATCACATCGACAAGAATCACGGAAGAATTGGCAAGAAACGATCGCGGCTGCGAGTTGTCCGTTAACTCGTTGAGGGTAAAAAAACGCGCATCGATGGATGACGGCAGATCGAGGGACTGCAGCGCCTGTTGGGCCAGGTAGCTGTTGGTCTCAATCACCAGCAGGGAAAGTTTTCCGGCCAGGGTGATAGTCGGCGTCAAAACAACGAGCAAGAAGGCGATCAGGAAAAGTCGTTTCATATAAATCATCCCGGTCAGGGCACGGCGAACCGTGCCCTGATTTATGTAGTCAACAGGTCAGAATACGGCAGGCAGATCAAGCCCCCTCTTCCAATGTCAATGGGCCTGGAAACAGATCCCGTTCATAAGACTGTTGAGGGCCTTATGCAGCACAACCGGCAGGCCATCCAGCTCAATCAGGTCTGTCATCGGTCCGATCGGCCGACCGGCGATCTCCTGCGCAATGGCATTGCACCACATGTCAAAGGCCCCGAGGTCGCTGACCAGGCCCTTTTCGTAATCGTCACTGATGGTAAAGGCCGCTTCGATAAAGTTGGCGTAGCGCGATTGCAGCAGCAGATCCTCCAAAGCGGCGATGCGCTCTTTGCGGGTCATGCCGTTCTCGCATGTCTCGCTGACGACAAGGCTATGGGGGCTGATCTTCCGCTCTTTGAGGCGACGGAACACCGTGCGCTCACCGACAATGCCGTTCTGCTTGTACACCGCTTCGCGCACCCCCGCGTAAACCGCTTTGGAGATCAGCTCACCCATCTTGGTGTGTCCCCCGGCGTTTTCGATGAGGGTTCCCGTTCCCTGAACCACCAGAACGTTGTCGGTGCCTGTTCCGGTCGCTTTGTAAATCCGGGCGCTATAACTGCTGCGGATGTCCATGTCCATCAGGGCGGCGGTTTTTGCTTCGGTCGCTGAGATAATCGCCCGGGTCATGGCCCGTAGGGCAAGCTGCATGTTGGTCATGATGAGGACATTGATCGTCCCCGGCTCGTAATAGCCGCCCAGATCTTTCGACATGCGCAGGGCGTTGTGCTCAACCCCGGCGGTGACCAGCGCAAACACTTCCATGTCCTGATATTTCTCGCTTTTGACGGCCAGATTGTCCATGTCCGCACCGGTAAACAAAAAGCAACCCGTCTCCTGCGACACGTCAATGGCGTCATAGGTTTCGGCACGGGACACTTTAAGCCCCTTTTTGTGCAGCATATTCCAACAGGGCGGGGGAGTATAATTGTTGCCGACGGTCATGATGCCGCTTCGCTGCCCCTCCAGGGTGGAGACCACCGTCATGGGCTGTTTGAAGTCGACGATGAGACTTTTGTAGCCGAAGTCGTTGATATTGCTATAAGCAATGCGCGCATCCTTGACGTACGGCAGCTCCAGATCGATGGGACGGGTCCGCGTGACACCGGTTTCAAGAACCAAGTTATCGGCGTCGGAAAATTCCTCCTCGTAAATATTGGCGGAAAGCCATTTGACGAAATAACCGATATTGGTCGCGGCACGGCAGGTCAGCTCGCAGGGGTAGCTGAAAAAGCATTTATCGGCAACGGCGGGAACATCCTTCCAGCCGGGCTGGGTCAACAGCGGGATGGCCGCCGCCTTATCGTTTCCGCAGCCGTAAAGAACCTGGGGATTGTAATTCGTCCACTCCTCTTCAGTGACCTCAACCACATTCCCCTGCTTGCCAAAGTGGGGAGCAATTCCCCCGGCGGCGGCAATGAGTTCATTCTGAAAGGTATCTTCTCCGGGGGTCATGATGGAGTCACTGCACATGACACGCATCACCCTTTTCCGTTTTTCAGCCGGGATCTTGGCCACCTTCGCGGCAATGAGGCGCAGCTCTTCCTGGTTCTTCTTGACCAGGCACACCGCGTCCTCTTTTCGGTCAAAGGTGTCGCCGAGAAGCAAAATGTTTTCAAAGGCGTCGTCAAGGGAATGAGGTTCAAGGGCAATAAGCGGGATATTCTCCTTACTGAAGCGCTGGCGAACCCCCTTCTGCAGGGAGGAATAGAAAATCACATCGGGCTTGAGCTGCGCCACCCGGTCCAGGTTCGGGGTAAAGAAGCCGCCCACAGTCTGCTTACCCGCCGTCTGAGGAGGATAGGTGCTGTGGTAAGTGATGGCAGTGACCGCATCTTGAGCCCCGAGCCGCAGAATCGTTTCGGTGATGGAGGGGACCAGGGAAACAGCCCGTTGGGGCCGTTCCGCAATGGTGATGTTCTGCCCCTGGCTGTCGGTAAAGGTGACCGGGTAAGCAAAGACCACTGCGGTGCTCAAAAAAGCAACGATGAAGAAAACGGATGACAACAAGTTTTTAAATGAAGTGTTCAACATCAAATCTCCCGGAAGGGTCGATCGGCCCGTTCATGGAATCCCCTGAAAAACAGATCGCCCGTCCGTCCACGGCAAGCCGACCTATCTCGGCATTCATGGCGTGCATTCAAAGAATCCATCGTATGAAACCATTACGGGATGGCCAAGCAAGCAGCGCAATGGCCTCGAATCTATTTCTTGAATTTAAACAGCCAGGCCGAGGTGTTACGCCCCGGCCTGGCCAGTCGATCAACGTGCGTTGACAAGTCTTAGTAGGTGTATTTCAACCCAACAAAGAACGTTCTGCCCGGCATGGGATAACCGAGGACATACGCATAGTCCTTATCAAACAGGTTGTCGATCTCCCCTCTCAGCGACAGGGCGCCTGCCCCTTCCTTCTGGAAGAGTTCCTTTTCGAGGGTCAAATCGGCAATAGTAAAACCACCTTTTTTCACATCACTATAAGGCCAGCTAGAGTAATCGGTTACGGTCTGCTCACCGGTATAAGCGAAATTCAGCTTGGCATTGAAGCCGTTGAGATCGCTGAACTTCAGACCGTAAGAGGCATTGATATCCGAGATGTAGAGCAGATCGTCGCCAGTTTCATCATCTTCATATTCGTCGAGGTAGACAATGTTGCCATAGGCTTCCAGCCCGAAGCCCCAAGAGAACAGGGCGCCAAGATCCGTTGAGAAATCCCCTTCGCAGCCTCTGATGGTCGCTTCGCCGAGATTTTTCCAAGTCTTGACACCATCATGTTTAACCGAAACGATCTTATCCTCGAAATCGGTGTAGAAGTAGGTCACTGAAGCCTTAGAGGCGTCAAAGATGAAATCGACGCCCGCTTCATAGGTTTTACTTTTTTCAGGATCCAGATCCGGATTCCCCAGGTAGTGAGTACTGCCGGAGACGTAATCCGCTGACAGTTGGTCGGCATCGGGAATCACGAAGGCTTCACCGTAGTTCACGCGCAATTTCACGTTGTCGTTCAGCAGATAGGCCACACCGGCGGTCACGTTCAGATCGTCATCATCCTGCTCGCCACCGCTATCACCCGACATATCCAGTTCGTAGCTGTCAAAACGCAGGCCACCGGTGAAGATCAGGCGGTCATTGAGGAATTTTGTCTTGCCAAGCAGGATGTACGCCAGGCTGTCATACTCGGTTTCCATGGCGCTCCAGGAGGTATCCACCTCATAGTCGGCCCAATCAATGCCCGCCGTCAGCAGGGTGGAGCCGAAGTTGCCGGTCACTTGCGCCTGGGCGCCCTGGCTGTCGGTATCCCGTTTAGAAGGGATGCCGTTATCCCAAAAGGTGGGGTTGCTGGCAACGGGATCGTGCCATTCGGATGTATCTTCGCCGAAGAAATAACGACCCATCCAAGAGAAACGCTTATCGGCCGTCGCCCCTTCATAGGTGAAATCGACGGAATGGTTCTCTTTGTTGGAGAAATTATCGAGGTCGTTCTTGGCAATGTTGCCGGGATTACCGGCCTTATCGGAGTCAAAATCGGTGTAGATGATGCCAAAGCGGTTGTTCGGCAGAAACTCATAACCAAGGTTTACACTGGCATTGGTTCTTTTATCATAGCCGGTGTTGTGGAACTTGTCGCCGTCACCGGTATCGTAGTCATCCATGGAGGATTCACTGATGCTACCGGAAAAATCGACCCCTTTGACTTTAGCTGAAAATCCTACGCTCATCTCTTCATAACCGTAGCTTCCCAAGCCGCCTTCGACAAAGAACTCGGGCACGTCTTTACCCTGCTTGGTAATGACGTTGATAACGCCACCCATACCGGCCGAACCATACTGCACACCGGCGGGGCCACGAATAATTTCAACCCGTTCGATATTCTTGGTCATGATCTGGGCCAGGTTGCCGGTGCCGGAGCGTCTGCCATCAAGCAGCAACAGAATGTGACCACGCAAATCGTTGCCGTGGCTTTCGGTTTTGAAGCCACGGATACCGACGGAGGTCAGAGACCCCGGGTACTTATGGATATGGCCGACATTCAGGTCCGCCAGCAGGTCACCAAGATCCCTCGCCGAAGAGGATTTGATCTCCTCTTGAGAGATGACAACGATGTTGGCAGTAACATCTTTTTTACTTTCTTCCACCCTGCTGGCGGTAATGACCATTTCGTCCAGGGTTGTGGCGGCCATGCCAGCCAGGGCGGCGCCCGGCAGAGCCATAGCCGCCAAGAGTGCGGATAAAACCAACTTCTTTTTCATACTTCTGTGCCTCCAGAAAATGATATTTCCGGGGTAAAAAAAATCCCCGGATCGTAATAATACGACCTGAGGATTTCCCTTTTTTATCCACAAGTATGCTGCCGACACTTGTCCAGAGAATCGGCAAATATAACCTTTCAGGCAGGTCTTCTGACTTTCGGATCATCCTACTAACCGCGCCTTCCCGTCCATTTTAGACAGTGACATTATACGGTGTTCGTCCCCGATTACAGCGGTGGGCCCGTCCCCGATTTTCACGGGAGTTCCCATTTAAGCTCAATGAGCGCCTGAAAGATTGGTGATTTTTTTCGCTAAATAACAATCCTTTTCAAATCAAGAGAATAAACTCGACGCAACAACGTCATCCCAAAACTACCGCAATTTAATCAAGCAGGGTCCATGCCAAACAGCGCCCCCCCCAAAAAAGCACACGGCGCCATGAGAGATAACCCATTATTTTACTGACGCTTCTCAACATTATTTTTTACGCTGTGGGGTCTAAAAGCGATAAGCCTGGGAGGATGCCATTTTGATACAAACTGAGAAAATGGTACATTTTTCGGGAAAACCACGAAAAAATGGGGGCCCCTTCCCCCGACCACTGACAACCTCAACAGAAAAATTCGCGTGTCCCCATTCCCAGTTCCAGGCTAAAAAAAAAACGACAACTATCCGTATCCGGACAATGAAGCAACATGGAGCCTGTCCACCTTACCTCAGAAAGCGTTTCGGAACGAGATGAACCCTCGGGTAGTTACCCACAGAGCTCATATCCACCATCAGGTTACATTCGTACACCCTTTCCAATAACTCCTTGTTAAGCACCTGATCCGGCGCCCCCATACAGGCGATCTGCCCCCGCGAGAGAACCAGCACCTGGTCGGCATACATGGCGGCCAGATTCAACTCGTGGGAGATCATCACCACCGTGATGCCATGGTCGTTTTTAAGCGTTTCCATCAGATCCATGATGCGCGCCTGATGGGCCAGATCCAACGCCGAGGTGGGTTCATCCAAAAGCAATATTCGAGGCCTTTGGCAAATGGCACGAGCAATCAACACTCGCTGCCGCTCACCGCCGGAAAGCTCATCCAGCCGCCGATCGGCCAAGTGGATGATATCGGTAATCATCATCGCCTCCTGGGCCAGTTCCAGATCCTCAGGCGTTTCAACGCCCAGCATCCCCAAATGGGGGGCCCGCCCCATAAGCACCACTTCGGTAACGCTGAAGGGAAACTCAACGAGCACATTTTGAGGCACATAAGCGACCTGCTGGGCCAGCGCCCTGGGATTGTAATCCTTTAAACAGCGCCCCATGACCGTGATGTCGCCATCCTGGGCAGACAGCAGGCCGGTCAGCAATTTGAGCAGGGTCGTCTTGCCCGAACCGTTGGGGCCGATGATGATAAAAAATTGCCCAGCCGCCACATCAAAACAGATTCGGTCAAGAACAGTACGCCGTCCAAACGATTGAGTCAGGTTTTCTACCGAGATTGCCGTCATCACAATGGTCCAATCGGTCCGGGGTTGAGGGGGCCGGTCACGTGTTCGACTTTTTCAGTAAGTAAACAAACAGGGGGGCTCCGATCATCGCCGTCACAACGCCCACCGGCATCTCCCCCTGTTCGGGCAACGTGCGGGCAAGGGTATCACAGATCACCAGAAACGCGGCGCCCCCCAAAATCGATGCCGGGGTCAGAATACGGTGATCCGAGCCCAAGGCCAGCCGCAACATGTGAGGCATCACCAGCCCGACAAAGCCCACCAGCCCGCAATAGCTTACTGTCGCGCTGACCATCAAGGTGGTGACCAGCAACAACAGGGTACTGGTAGCCTTGACATTGACCCCCATGCTCCGGGCCATGTCATTACCCAGGGCAAACAGATTCATGGCGTGGGAACGGGTAAAAATTACCACAAAGCAAGGGACCACAGTCACCCCCAAGGCGATCACATTACCGATATTGGCGGCAGAAAGATCGCCCATGAGCCAGAAAAGGATATTGTGCAGGCGGCTGTCCTGGGTCATGGAAACCAAAAACATAATGATCGCCGAACAAAAGGCATTGACCATTACACCAGACAACAGCAGGTTGTTGGTCCACAACCGGGCACTTTGCGAAGCCATGATATAGAGCACCATCAGGGTAGTGAGGCTGCCGGCAAACGAAGTCAGCCAGACGCCGGGAAAACGCGACAATCCCATCAGGATGCCGATAATGGCACCGATAGCCGAACCACCGGAAATCCCGAGGATATAGGGTTCGGCAAGGGGGTTGCGCAACAGGGCCTGGAACACCATCCCCCCCAGGGAAAGGGTGGCCCCCAGAAAAGCGGCCAACAGCACCCGCGGAAAGCGCAAACGCCAGACAATATCATGGAGCAGCGACCCTTCACCCGTTCCCGTCAGTCCCTGAATCACCGGCGTTAACGCAAAACCGGCGGATCCCGTGGCCAGGCCCAACACCATGACGACAGCCAGAATCACCATCAGGACCAGGGAGACCAGGACCATTCGCCGCACAAGCGCCGAGGTGGCAAAACTCATAGCTTCTCTCCAAACAGTTGGGGATGGATATAGCACGCCATCTGCTCCAGCCCCTCCACCAGCCGCGGCGTTGGCCGGTCAAAGGTATTGGAGGGGGCGATAAAAACCCGGTTATGTGCAACGGCCGGAATCGAAGGCCACTGGAACCAGTCGGCCTTGATCCGCTCAAAGACGGTGGAGCGCGCCATGGAGGTGATGATCAGCACTTCAGGCACCAGGCAGATCACCTGTTCACGGGAAAAACGGGGATACGGTGAAGGCCCCGCAGCCAGATTGATCCCACCGGCGGCCTCGATAAGCTGGTTGATAAAGGTAGCGGTTCCCGCTGAGACGATAGGAGTCACGCCAATTTGAACAAACACCTTGGGCTTATTCTGCACCAAAGCGACTTTCTGCTTCACCCTTGCGGTGCGGGTGCGCATATCGCCAACAATCTGCCGGGCCTTGTCGGAAGCGTTCAACAGTTTGCCAACGGTTTCAATACTCTGCATCACCGTCTCCATATCCTCCGGATGGAGGGCGACAAACGGGATGTTGAGCGCCGCCAGCTGCGCCGCGCCTTTTTGCGGTTTATGATCCTTGGTGGCGATTCCGATGCACAGATCCGGCTTCAAAGCGGCGATCCGTTCCACATCGAGTTGAACATAAGAACCCACCTTGGGCAGATGGTCCGCTTCGGGGGGATAATCGCTGAAACGGGTCGCCCCCTTGAGGATCTCCTGCCGCTCCAGGGCATAAATGATCTCGGTAATGCTGGGAGCCAGGGCCACGACCCGTTTCGGCTCACACGGCACTTCAACAACACGACCGAGGGCGTCGGTTATGCAACGCGACCCGGCCATGGCCGGGTCGGCAACAACCATCCCGGCACAGACCAGAAGGAACGTTAAACTCAGTATCACCAGTGTATTTCTAGGCATTGTTCTGACTCCACAAATTTCGGGGGCAACGTATCGCTCGATCATATTCCAACCATACCTCTTTACACGCCCTCTGCGCTACCCGGCTTACGGCTTATGGCTTACAAGGTCAATGAACAGGCGGCGCCATTTCAAAAAATCGTCCCGTTCCGGCTGCAAATTTATCGTTCACCTTGATATCCTGCCCGCCGATATTGCTGACGGTACGGACCCCTTTGATGCTTAAGAGAAACACCCCCAAAGCGTTTGCAGAGACTTCATCGATCACCTTATGAACATTGTGCATCAAACTCTTGCCATAACCGGTCACCGCGATCCCTTCAATATCATTGCGGTCCAGGGAGCGTTCGGCCCTACACTGACTGGTTAAGGCAGTTACTATGGCGTCTGCTGACTTCTGGCAAACTATCCCAACACCTTACGATGTTGGTAGCCTGAGGCAGATTGCCAGATCTCCCAGGGTAATTCGCGCGACCTTCATCCCATATACGCGCCGCATTTACAGCCCCACCTATCTGGATGACTATTGGGCTTCTCACCCAGATGGAACTGCCTCGTATGCACTTTCTGTTCGTTGGGCCAAGATTTTGCCTGCGGCTTCCTCCCCATATCACCTCACGATAATGCAGTTGCCGTTCAGCTAACGGTTCCCGTCATCAGGGTCCGTAGAGGACTTTCACCTCCAAGTCACCAGTTGGGCACCACACCCAACTGGATAGTGCTTTCGCGCTACGCGCCATGCTTGACAAACAAAAAAAGCCCGCGCAACCAATGGTTGCGCGGGCTTTCCGAATTTAAAGCACCTTCAAATGCCACGTCCCGTACCAAGGGAGACTACTGTGGCGATGTCCGTTAAGGCAGGTCTTCTGGCTCGCGAATCTTCCTCAGGGCTCCCTTCCCAACCTCAACGGTCAGTGGTTTCAAGCCCTTCGTCCTCGCTTACAGCGGCGGGTCCGCGGGGGATTTACACCCCTCTTCCCTATTAAGCCCTAGACGGGCACCATGGATATCAATATTTAATTTTACGGCATAGTGCAGGGCTTTAAAAGTTAAGTCAATAGCAAAACCACCAAAACCTTATGGTTTCCACTACTCGGGACCAGGCCAGGCTAACTACCTGATTTTGAATGAAAAACTCATAAAAATACCCTAATTTACAGCAATTCCCGATTAGGTGATTACTGCGGAAGCGGTAGCATAAAGCACCAGACATAAAATAATTCCTGATTAGCACTGATCTTCCGCCAAGCGTAACCAGCGCTCTGGACAGCTGCCGGTATTTGCCGCAGCGTAGATTAGACGGGGCAATATAGTCGTAAGATCAAAACGTCTGTTAAAGCGATATTGGTACTCGCCAAGATAACGATGGGCGTATTTTCCAAAGTCAAAAGCATGGTATGTTCCACTGATCGCAGTCTTTAGGTTGCCAAGAATGGTATTAACCCAAGTAAAGCACTCCATGTCGGTGCTTTTTCGATTTTTACCGACAACTTCTCGCTGATAGACGCACCCCGCAGTCGTAACTGGCTAGAAACACCACAGGCCATCAGAAACAATCATTGTATGTTCTGGGACTAGAGATCGGTTGACCCAAGTCTCAACTTCTTCACCGCTGAATGTATTGACCTTAGAAAATACAGCATAGACTGGGTTGTTCTGTTCGTTAGTTTGAATCGCAGCAATAAAGGGGACTTTGTTCTTAGATCCGCGACCAGCCTTACCTCCAGGGTTTTCTCCACCAAGGTAAGCATCGTCAATCTCTACGCGGCCCGAGAGCTTGGTTGTTTCTTCTCGTTAAACATGACCTGCATAAAGCTTGCGCTTCATTCTCCACGCTGCTGGGTAGCTAATACCGATTAAGCGCTTTAATTCGAGAATTGATACGTTGTTTTTTGTCTGGCTCAAGACGTACATGGCTTGAAACCAGATTGTCAGAGGTAGCTTGGTTGAATGAAAAATTGTTCCTTCAGTAAGTGTTGTTTGAGCGCGGCAGTTACGGCACTGAAAGATTTTCACGCTACCTTGGCGGCGATAATGATAATATTCGCCACTTGAACATTTTGGGCATCTAAACCCCTGTGGCCAACGAGAATTTTCAAGGACTTCCTCGCATTGCTGCTCGGTACCGTATTGTGCAAGTAACTGATTCAGGCTCATTCCCGCTTGGAACTGTATTTTGTTTGTTTTCACGGCATTTCTCCTTAGGATAGATGCCGTAATGATAAATCACCACTATGTCAAAAAGTGTCACCCCAACCAAAAAAATGTGGTGGCGGAAGATTAGTGCTTATCAGGTTCATTTTTGCGAAACCATCAAACAATAGACGGCTAATTTTTCAGATGGCCAACCACAAGTCAAGATTCAACTCGCTGCCACAGCTAGCATAGCCGTAACCTGCCTCCATCTCTGAGGTTTCTTGACCTTTTAAGCCATCTGACATACCCTGTCGCCACACTTTTACCCACCCTGGCCTGAAAGAGCTGTTTTTTGTATACAACAAGTGATTTTTTCCAATTTGTCGTTGCCGGAATCACCACGGGTGCCATCTATGCGTTGATCGCCCTCGGCTTCAGCGTGGTGCATAACACCATGGGCATCGTCAACTTTGTTCAGGTCGATTTTGTCTCCCTGGGGGGAATGCTGATGTTCTCGGCATTACTGGCCCTCGGTTTGCCGATGATTCCCGGACTGTTGCTGGCGGTGGCCGGGGTGGCCATGCTGGCCATGCTGGTAGAACGCTTTGGCTTACGGCCATCGCGCTCGGACAACGAACTGGTGCTGATCTTTTTGACCATCGGCCTGTCGATCATTATCCGCGGCGCCATGAAGCTGATCTGGGGCACCAACCGCATGGCATTACCGCCGTTGAGTGGTAACCAACCGATCCATATCTTCGGTGCCGCCGTACTGCCCCAGGCGCTATGGATCATGGCGCTGACGCTGCTGGCCATTGTTGTGCTGAGCTGGTTTTTCTACCGCACCCCGTTGGGGCTGGCCATGCGCGCCGTAGCCTCCAACCCGACGGCGGCAGCGGTGGTCGGCATTGCCGCCGGGCGCATCCGTCTGACCAGCTATGCCATTGCCGGCGCTCTGGGTGGGCTGGCCGGGGTGCTGGTCACCCCCATCACCACTTTGAGTTACGATGTCGGCGTGCTGCTCGGCCTCAAGGGCTTTGCCGCCGCTATTCTCGGCGGCTTCGGTTCGTTTCCCGGCGCTATTTTGGGTGGTGTGATCCTCGGTTTGCTCGAATCCCTGTCGGCGGGCTATCTGTCCAGTGGTTATAAGGATGTGGTGGCTTTTATTGTGCTGCTGTTGGTGCTGTTTGTCCGCCCCAAGGGGCTGTTAGGTAAATAATTCCAAGGTCAAGGCTGCAGGACGAAACCCGCGACCTTGAACTTAAGATTTATGATCATAAGAATTAAATTGTCTGTTTAAATTCGTTAAAGGAACCAATTTATGGATACTCAAGCCGATGTACAACTGTTGATGGGCAACGAGGCCATGGCCTGCGGCCTGCTCGAAGCCGGCTGTCAGGTGGCCGCCGCCTATCCCGGCACGCCGTCGACGGAAATACTCCAATCCCTCATCGACCGCCGGGACCAGGCCAAAGAGCCGCTGCACATCGAGTGGTCGGTCAATGAAAAGATCGCCTTTGAGGTCGCCCTGGCCGCCAGCTACACCGGTAAGCGCAGTGTGGCGGTGATGAAACAGGTGGGCCTCAATGTCGCCGCCGACCCGTTCATGCGTAGCGCCTACCTCGGTGTCAAGGGCGGGCTGGTAACCATCGTCGCCGACGACCCCGGCCCGCACAGTTCACAGAACGAGCAGGACACGCGGCTGTTCTGCCTGCAGGCGCGGGTACCGGTGTTTGACCCGGCCAGCCCGGCCGAGGCCAAACAGCTGGTGTCGGTAGCCTTTGAGCTGTCGGAAAAATACCAGATCCTCACCGTACTGCGTCCGGCCACCCGCATCTGCCACTCGCGACAGAATGTAGCCCTGCAACCAATGCAGACATTGCAACGGAAAGCCCATTTTGAAAAAAATACCGCCCGCTGGGCGGCGACACCACCCTTCCTGCCGGCACTACATAAAAAACTCAACGATAACCTCGACGCCATTGCTGCAGAACCGCACCTGCAACCGTTGAAAACAGCGGGCGACGGCAGTCAACCGCGCACGGCGCTAGTGGCCTCAGGGATCGTCTATGGCCACCTGGTCGATCTGCTCGAGGAACTGGGCTTGAGCGATCAAATCGACCTCTATCAGGTGGTGATGCCCTATCCGCTCAATCCGGCCTGGGCGGCACAACTGCGCAACGATTACGACCGCGTACTGGTGCTGGAAGAGACCTATCCGGTGATTGAACTACAGATGGCCCACCTCGGTGTCGTCGGTAAACAGAGCGGCCACGTTCCCAAAGAGGGAGAGCTGACCCCGGATGTGATCTACAAGGTACTGGCTGGTTTCCTGGAGCTTGAACCACCGGCCACCGCCCCGGCTGACAGCCGTGGCCGCCGCCCCTCGCTGTGTGCTGGTTGCCCCCACCGTTCGGCGTTCTACAGCATCAAAAAATGCTTTCCGAAGGGGATCTTCCCGTCGGATATCGGCTGTTACACCTTGGGGATCAACCTCGGTGCCGTCGATACCGTGCACTGCATGGGCGCCTGCATCAGTCAGGGTGCGGGGTTCTATCAATCCTATGTTCAGGATGCCCAAGACGTCGCGGGAGGTGACTTCCCGACGGTGGTGGTCACCATCGGTGATTCCACCTTCTTCCACTCCGGCATCACGGCGCTGATCAATGCCGTGATCCAGAAGGCACGCATCATTGTCGTTATCCTCGACAACGGCACCACCGCCATGACCGGTGGCCAGCCGGTACCGCACCTCGGCATTACAGCTATCGGCGAGCCGACCACCGCCATCGCCATCGAACCACTGGTCAAAGCCAGCGGCGTTAATTTTCTCGAATGCTGCGATCCCTACGACAACGACGACTTTGAAACCCTGCTCAAGCAAGCCGACACCCATATTCGCAAACCCGATGGCGGCGTAGCGGTGTTGATCTCGCGTCACGGCTGCCTGATGGAGCGCCACGTTGCCAGAGCCCAGCCCCGTTTTAAGATCGACATCACCGATGACTGCATCGGCTGCCGACGCTGTGTCGAAGCCTTTGAGTGTCCGGCGCTGGTGATGAACGAGGCCACCACGGTGGCCGAAATCGATCAGGATCGCTGCATCGGCTGCGGTACCTGCATTCCGGTCTGTCCGGTAAAGGCGATCATCAAGGGGGAACAACTATGAAACAACAGATTATTGTCAGTGGTATCGGTGGCCAGGGTGTGCTGTTTTTAATCCGGCTGATCGCTCAGGTAGCGGTCAATCGCGGCCTGGCGGTGTTGACCTCGGAAACCCACGGTATGGCCCAGCGCGGCGGTACCGTGCTGTCGACCATCAAGGTCGGTGCCTTTGCCAGTCCACTGATCCGTGCCGGTCAGGCCGATGTCGGCCTGCTGTTGTGGGACGCCAACCTGCCGGTCCACGCCCCGCTGTTGCGTGACGGTGCAAGCCTGGTGATCAATGCCGAACAATCGGTCGCCGGCGCACAAGCGAAACAATGTATCGCCGCATCGCGTATGGCGCGCGACATGGGCAATGCTGTGCTGGCCAACCTGATCCTGCTCGGCCTGGCGATACAACAGCAGACGCTGTTCTGCAGTGCCGCCGACTGTGTACAGGCGATCCGCCAGTTGGCGCCAGAACGCTTTGTCGACCAGAACCTGCAGGCCTTTCAACTCGGCCTCAACCACACCAACGACTGATCGGATAAGGGTTCGTGATGACGCGCTACGACAAACTGCTCTATTTTATCCGTCTCCACCACACCGGCTTGACGGTCTGCGCCTTCAGTGCGCTGTTGCTCCTCTATCCGCTGGTGCAGGACAACCCCTACACTCTGGGTCTGTCGAATCTGGTGGCGATCCATGTCATTATCGTCCTCGGTCTCAACCTGTTTATCGGCTATACGGGTCAGATCTCCCTCGGCCATGCCGCTTTTTTCGGTCTCGGCGCCTACGGTACCGCCATCGGCACCGTCACCTTCGAGCTAGCACCGTGGCCGACACTGGTCGGTGTCGCCGCGTTGGTAGCGCTGGTGGCCCTGATCATCGGCATCCCTACCCTGCGGCTGTCGGGCCATTATCTGGCCATGGCCACCCTCGGTTGCAACAGCGTCGTCCATACGGTGATGTTGCAGTGGGACGAGGTGACCGGCGGCTCCAGCGGTTTTGCCGGTATTCCCCCTCTGGCCATTGGCGCCTTTGCCTTTGATGATGAGGTGCGCTTCCACTATCTGGTATGGACCATCGCCCTGATCAGTCTGCTGCTGTGTCTGAATCTGGTCCGCAGCGGCGTTGGCCGTGGCTTGGCCGCAGTGGCTGGCGACGAAACGGCTGCCGAAGCGCTGGGGGTCAATACGCGACGCAGCAAGATCAATGTCTTTGTGCTGTCGGCAGTGCTGGCCTCAGTGGCGGGCAGTCTATTTGCCCACTGCTACAGCTATGTCAGCCCCGATTCGTTCAACATCTTCGTCTCCACCGATCTGGTGATCATGGTGGTGGTCGGCGGCATGGGCTCCATCTGGGGTTCGTTGTTCGGTGCCACCTTCATCACCCTGCTGCCGGAATGGATCGACATCTTCGACGCCTACAAGGATCTTGTCCACGGCGGCGTGCTGGTACTGGTACTGATGTTTCTCCCCCAGGGCTTTGTCACCGGTCTGGTCGATCTGATCAAAACCCGCAGCGCCTTGCGCAGGAGTCGCCATGCTACATCTTGACGGCGTGAGTAAACAGTTCGGTGGCCTGCCGGCGTTGTCCGAGGTCAGCTTTTCGGTGCCACGTGGTCAACTGACGGCGCTGATCGGCCCCAATGGTGCCGGCAAAAGCACCCTGATCAACTGCATAACCGGCGTGCTGCAACCAACATCCGGTGCCGTCCGTCTTGAAGGTGAGGAGATCACCAGCCTGCCGAGCCATGCCATTGCCCGCTGCGGTGTGGCACGCACCTTTCAGAATCTGAAGTTATTTGAACGGTTAACGGTACTCGATAATGTGCTGACCGGCCTGACCGTCGAAGGGGGTAACAGCATGATGATGGCCATGTTGCGCCTGCCCTACCTGCGCCACCGCGAACGTCGGCTCAAGCTGCGTGCCCTGGAGGCACTGGATCATTTTGGCCTCAGCGACAAAGCGCAGTGGCCGGCCTCGGTAATGGCCTACGGCGATAAAAAACGGCTGGAGCTGGCCCGTGCCACGGTCAGTCAGCCGCAACTGCTGCTGCTCGATGAACCGGTAGCCGGTCTCAACGCCACCGAGACCGAAGCCGTGGCCTGCCAGCTGCGTCGGCTGCGCCGCGCCGGTCAAACGCTGCTGCTGGTGGAGCACGATATGGAACTGGTGATGAAACTGGCCGATCAGGTGGTCGTCCTCGACAGTGGCTGCGTCATCGCCTGTGGCACCCCCGACGAGGTGCAGTGCAACCCGCGCGTTCTTGAGGCCTACCTCGGTCGCATGGACGCCACGGCTTAGTACTTCGTCCCAGGAATAACGTATTGTTCTTCATCAACGGATAACTGCACAGAGGAACAATGGTGTCACACCAACAGGGTTCTGCACAACAATGCCACGGAAAAAGTAGAGCGCGATAAACGAACAAGTTACCCAATGCCGTAGCTCAGAAAAAGAGAAAACTCAGTCGACCTCAAGGGCGACTTGCCGCCAAGGTGAAGCATAACGGAAACCGACTCATCGTCGGTGGGTTTGCGACTCCCGGAGGGTTGGTTTTAAAAGCCATTTCTTTGCTCACTTTCTTTGGGGCTTTACAAAGAAAGGGTGTCGGCTGCGGGACGAAACCCGCGAACTTGACTTTGATTTTAAGGGTTTTGCGAAAACACGTCGGATTGTGCGAACCGCTGTCGTTTCATGGTCCGTAAACATCTGGGACAGCCCCCGATGACCCTGGGGACAGTCCCGAGTTTACTCCGTCATGTGATCTTCTTGCTGACGTGCTGAATAGTTACAAAAAGGAAACGATCAATGCTGGAATTAAAACAGATCACCGCTCATTACGGTGCCGCCCAGGCCCTGTTCGGGGTTAACCTGCAGGTCAAAGCCGGTGAAACCGTGGCACTGGTCGGCGCTAACGGCGCGGGAAAAAGTACCCTGCTCAAATGCCTGATAGGGCTGATCACCCCCAGTGGCGGCCAGGTACTGCTCGATGGCCAGGATGTCACCGGTCGTACCCCGGCCTACATGGTGCGGCAGGGGGTAGCGCTATCACCGGAAGGACGCGAGGTGTTCGCCGAACTGTCGGTGGAGGAGAACCTGCAACTCGGTGCCATGGCCCTCAAGCTCAACCGCAGTGAACAACAGACCCGTATCGACGAAGTCTATCAACGCTTTGCCAAACTCGGTGAGCGCCGCCAACAACTGGCCGGCACCCTGTCCGGCGGCGAACAACAGATGCTGGCCATGGGTCGGGCGCTGATGGCCAAGCCACGGCTGCTGCTGCTCGATGAACCGAGCCTTGGCCTGGCGCCACGCATCACCGACGAAATCTTCGCTATCATCCATCAGTTGGCCCGCAGCGGCACCGCCATTCTGGTGGTTGAGCAGAACGCCGCCCGCGCCCTGAGTTCATCGGATCGCGCCTACCTGTTGGCCAACGGCCAGCTGGTACAACAGGGCGCCAGCAATGAACTGCTCAACGATCCGGCATTGCGCGCCGCTTTCCTCGGTGCCGCCAGTCATAACAGTCCCGAAGCCAGCCGCCTGGGTGCGGCCGGTTTGACCAATATCCGCCTGGAGAAACCCGATATGCGCCAACAAAACTTCATGCCCAACTTCACCACCGAACAACAGCTCAAAGACCATCAACTCGCAGGCCTGCAATGGACGCTGCACCACGCCTACGAGGGCTCAAGCTTCTACCGTGAACAGCTGGATGCAGCCCAGATCCGCCCGGAGATGATCAAGTCTCTCGACGATCTGCGCCGCCTGCCGTTTACCGATGCCGACGATCTACGCGCAGGTTATCCATTTCCGCTGCGTGCCGTGCCATTTGAACAGATCGTCCGCGTCCACGCCAGTTCCGGCACCACCGGCAAGCGCAAGGTGCTGTGCTACACCCAGAAAGACCTCGACGACTGGACCGACTTCTTTGCCCGCTGTTACCAGATGGCCGGGGTCACGCCGTTGGATCGTATTCAGATCGCCGTCGGCTACGGGGTCTGGACGGCAGGGATGGGCTTTCAGCTCGGCTGTGAAAAGATCGGCGCCATGGCGGTGCCCATCGGCCCCGGCAACATCGATATGCAGATCCAGTTCCTCATCGACTTCCAGTCGACGGTATTCTGTTCCACCGCCTCCATGGCACTGCTGATGGCCGAGGAGATCCACCGCCGCAGCCTGGCCGACAAGATCGCCGTCAACAAGATCATCTACGGCTCCGAGCGCTCCTCAGTATCAATGCGGCGCAAGATTTCCGAGCTGTTCGGCGGCGCAGAGCTGTTCGACATCACCGGTCTTACAGAACTCTACGGCCCCGGCACCGGCATCGAATGCCCCGATCACGACTGCATCCACTACTGGGGCGACTATTACATCATGGAGATTGTCGATCCAGAAACATTGCAACCGGTGGCCGACGGCGAATGGGGCGAGATGGTGGTCACCACCCTGTGCAAGGAAGCGGCACCGTTGATCCGTTACCGCACCCACGACATCACCCGTATCATCCCCGGGGCCTGCAGCTGCGGCAACCCGCTGCCGCGCCATTCGCGCATCAAAGGTCGCAGCGACGACACCATCAAGTTCCGCGGTGTCAATATCTATCCAAGCAGTGTCGACACCATCCTCTCAGAAGTACCGGGCCTCGGCAGTGAATATCAGATTCACCTCACCCGCGATGCCGTTTCAGGCCGTGATCACATGCGCATGGTAATTGAACGTGGCGAGGGCATCGATGACAATCGAAACGCCGAGCTGATCCACGAAGCCGGCCATCAGATCAAAAAGCAGCTGCTGGTCAGCGCCGAACTGGAGCTGGTGGCCTATGGCAGCCTGCCGCGTTCAGAGCGCAAAAGTCAACGGGTGTTTGACAGCCGCATTGAAGATGACATCGTTGAATAAGAATAGCCAATAATCCATATTCTATCAGTCGATAACTGGAGAGGAAAACATGAAACAATTCTTTAGTCTGTTAGCCATGCTAACGCTGCTGACGTCGCCGGCACTGGCCAGCGACACCATCAAGATCGGCGCATTCTTCGATCTGTCGGGCCGTGCCGCCTTTATCGGCACCCCGACCAAACTGGTGGCCGAGATGGTGGTCGACAAGATCAACAGCGAAGGGGGGATTAACGGCAAGTTGTTGGAACTGGAAGTGGGCGACACCGAAGCCAATCCGTCCAAGGCGGCCTCACTGGCGAAAAGGTTTATCTACAAGGATCAGGTAACCGCCATCATCGGCCCCACCATGACCGACACCGGTATGAACGTGAAAAAGATTGCTGACAAAGGGAAAACCCCGATCTTCATGACCGTTGGTGGTGACCCGGTGATCATGGCCGGCAAGTTCGGCTCCTTTGAGTGGGTGTTTAAATCGCCTCAACGTTCCAGCATTGCCGTACAACGACTGTTCAGCTATCTCAAAGAGAAGGGCTTAAGCCGTGTCGCCCTGCTCTCGGCAAACGACGGCTTTGGTCAAGATGGCGCACGCTGGATGAAAAAACTGGCTCCGGAGTATGGTATCGAAATCATTGTCGAAGAATCGTTCGGCACCCGCGACACCGACATGACCGCCCAACTGACCAAGGCCAAGAACGCCAATCCGCAGGCGTTGATCACCTGGACCATCGGCCCGGCTGGTTCCATCGTGGCCAAGAACAAGGCCCAGCTCGGCATTGAACTACCGCTGTTCCAGTGCCACGGCCTACCCGATCCCAAGTATATTGAACTGGCCGGTAGTGCCAGTGAGGGCGACCGCATGCCGGCGACAAAACTGCTGGTGGCCGACGCCCTGCCCGATAGTGATCCGCAAAAGGCGGTGATTCAAAATTTTATCCAGCTATATAAGGAGAAGGGTTACGACAAGCAGTTCCCCATCAATACCCATTCCGGTTACGCCTGGGATGCAATCATGATCGTCGCCAATGCCATGAAGAAGGTCGGTACCGATCGCGCTGCCCTGCGTCAGGAAATTGAGAACACCAAAGGTTATGTCGGTGTTTCCGGTATCTATAACCTGACCGCAGAAGACCACAATGGTTTGGCGATTGACTCAATGGTAATTGTCGAGGTGAAGAACGGAAAGTTTGTCCTTGCCGACTAACCTTTCCGATTTCCTGTTATCTGAGGGCTCCGCATAGCGGGGCCCTTTTTTATTGCATAAACCGCCATGGCTCCGTCCTATGCCGTCCGAACAGAAAATGATATACTGTGTTTTTCGCTTCAACCTAGAAACTGTAGTTTCCAGGTTCAAAGGTGACCCATGAATTTACCCCAAGACAATCCCCTCCATCTGCAAACCATTCTCGACAGTGTCGCCGATGGGGTATTCACCGTCGACAACGAACTGCGCATCACCACGCTTAATCGTGCTGCCGAAGAGATGACCGGCTTCAACCGTGAGCAGGCGCTGGGCCAACCCTGTTGTGAGATCTTCCGCACCAATGTCTGTTTTGATGGTTGCCCGTTACGCTGCGCCTTTGCCAGCGGTGAAAACATCACCAATGTCGAGGTTGATATCCTCGATCGGCACAACCATGAGATCCCGATTTCCGTCAACGCATCGGTATTGCGCGATAAGGATGGCAACGCCATCGGCGGGGTGGAAACATTTCGCGACCTGTCACAGCTGCGCGCCCTGGCCAGTGAAGTTCAGGGGCATTTCAGTTTTCATAACATGATCAGCCGCAATCCACACATGCAGCAACTCTTTGATATCCTGCCCGACATCGCCAATAGCGATGTGACGGTGCTGCTGCAGGGCGATAGCGGCACCGGCAAGGAACTCTTTGCTCAGGCTCTGCACGATCTCAGCCCGCGCGAGGAGAAACCACTGGTAGTGATCAATTGCGGTGCCCTGCCCGAACAGTTGCTGGAAGCAGAAATTTTCGGCGTCCGCAAGGGGGCCTATACCGGAGCAGTAGCTGATCGCAGTGGTCGCCTGGCCATAGCCGAGGGGGGAACGCTGCTCCTCGACGAGATCGGTGACCTGCCGCTCCCCCTGCAGGTTAAATTATTACGGATGCTGGAAAACAACCAATACCAAGCGCTGGGCAGCGACGAAACGCGCCGCGCCGATGTCCGTTTTATTGCCGCCAGTCATTGTGATCTCGACCAACTGGTGGAACAAAAACAGTTCCGCCAGGATCTGTTTTACCGTCTCAATATCGTCACCTTGAAAATTCCCGCCCTGAGCGAGCGCAGTGAAGATATTCCGCTACTGCTGGATATGGCACTGCAACGTTTCTGCCATAAATACGGTAAAAAAATTCACCGCTTCAGTCCTCAGGCGATGGAACAACTGCTTGTCTATCCCTACGAAGGGAACGTGCGTGAACTGCTCAACATTGTCGAACGTGCTGTTATCCTCTGCCGCGGCCAGCAGATCGACCTTCAACACCTGCCCGTCACGACGAACAACTCATCGCCAGCGACACGCCACCGCAATCCTGACCGTCATAGACTGCAACAGCTGCTGCTGCGCTTTCAAGGTAACCGTCAACAACTGGCTCACCATTTAGGGGTTGATCGCACCACCCTGTGGCGATGGATGAAAAAACACCAGCTTTAACCGTTCGTCAACCATCGGACGTTGCATAGCGCTGCACACCGTGTTGCAAATGCAGCACGGTGGTTAACCGTTAAAATTCCAGATAGTTAACGTTCACCTTCCCACAACAATGCTGCCCAGACGTTGCACTTGCAACGCGCCATGTTTAATGCCGTCTCATCACGCCATTCGTAACTAGATGATTTAACGACAAAATGTCTTGGCGCCTCCATTTGGCACCCTTCTTGTAGTAGCACAACCCCCATGCCTGATTCATCATCCCATAACATTCTGATTGCGATCCCCAGTTATAATCAACGTGTTTCTCCTCGCTTTGATCAGGCGCGTGAGTTTCATCTGGCAACTGTCGATCTGCGCCAGCAACGCTGCCTGCAAATCAGCACCCAGGACTGTTCGCAACCGCCTGACAAAATATGCACATGGTTAAATCGCTTTGGTGTGCATGGGGTGATCTGTTCTGGAATTCATCAGAAACATCAACTGCAACTCCACGAGCTGGGCATCTGGCTGACTTGGGGTATCAGTGGCGATATTAAACAAGTCCTCGACCACTGGCTGGAACATAAACAGTGGGGAACGGAGTCAACACCGCTCATTCCCGACAATGCACGTTGGCATGCCACGTGTAACGATTACTCGCTGTAATTACAGCGAATATTTTAATGCGATGTGCCGTGCACCGGAGAGGGTGGTGATCACAGCAGAGCAAGACCCAAAGCTTTATGTAATGTTATGATTTGGCAGGGCCATGCAATGAACACCTTTTGATGCAATGTTATGGCCCTGCCACCTATTTTCCTCCCCCCCTGTTATACATCCTGCACTCTACCCGTTCCTCATCTCGTATCACAATGCTGGCCTGTTACCACGACATCGGCTACACTGTTGCCTGTCTCTTTAATTTCACCCTATGAGGTCTAACCATGTTTCTCGATCTGTTGCGCCAACGGCGCAGTATCCGTAAATTTACCGGTGACGCCATCACCAGCGAACAACTTCAACAACTACAGGAAGCCATACTGCGCGCCCCCAGTTCTCGTGGTCTTGATCCATGGCAGTTCATTTTTGTCACTGATCCTGAGGTCATTACCGCCCTGTCCAAAGCCAAACCTAATGGCGCGGCATTTCTGGAACAGGCAAAACTTGCGGTGGTGATTTGCGCCGACCCGGAACGCTCTGACGTCTGGGTCGAAGACTGCGCCATTGCTGCATTCTGCCTGCAACTGCAAGTCAGCGATTCCGGGCTGGCCAGCTGCTGGGCGCAAATCCGCTGCCGGCAACATGAGGACGGGCAAAGTTCGGAAGAGTACGTTCGGCAGCTGGTAAAACTGCCTTCAACCATGCGGGTAGATTCAATTATCGGCATCGGGGTCGGCGACGAAGAGAAGTCAGGCCATGACTGTGAGCTGCTGAAATGGTCACGCATCCACGACCAGAGCTATAGCGAGGAATAATCCTGAATCATGCTGTCTGATTTTGAACACTACCTGCCATGGCTGCTGCCACCGCTACTCGGTGCTTTAATCGGCTATGTCACCAATTACATCGCCATCCGCATGCTGTTTCGCCCCCTTCATCCATGGCGGATTGCCGGTATCCGTGTGCCGTTGACACCGGGAATCATCCCGTCGCAACGTCGGCAACTGGCGCGTAAAATGGGGGAGATGGTCGGCGACCATCTGCTGACCAGTGATGATGTCGGTCATGCGCTGGAAAAACCGGAGTTCAGCAAAAAACTACGCGCTGCCGTCGGCGACAAACTTGATCAGTTTATCGGTCGCTCCCTCGGCGCCCCCATCACCCTGTTGCCGGTGCAATTTCACCAACGCTTTGCCGACCTGCTCGAAACCCTGCGCTGGAAATTTGTCCGCGCCCTGAATCGCCACCTGGCATCCGAGCGTTTTGAACAACAGTTGACGACGTTTTGCGGCGACTATATCGACCAGCTGTTGCAACGCAATCTCAGTTCACTGATCGACGATCCCCGCCAGACATTATGTCATCGCCTTGATGAGCGGTTACAGTCATGGTTGAACTCGGAACGGGCCGAGGAACTGATCGGCCAATTTATCGACCAACGACTCCATGGCCTGCTCGACTCGCAGCGTTCATTGCGTGATCTGTTACCGGAAGAGTTACTCGATGGACTGCTTGAGCTACTGGAACAGGAACTGCCGGCGCTACTCGAACAGCTGTCCGAGCTGCTTGATGACCCCGAGGTGCAGCAACAGTTGGAACTTAAAGCACGCGACGGCATCGCGGGTTTTATCGATTCAATTGAGGGATTATCAACACTGATCGGCGCCCTGTTCGACATGGAGAAGATCTATGCCCGGCTGCCGGAATTCATGGAAACCGCCAGTGTCGAACTGAAGCAATGGCTCAGCTCCGAAAAGGTTCAACAGCAGGTGGCGCACACCCTGCGACAACGTCTTGAGGGTTGGCTGGATCGCCCGCTGCTACACTTTATGGAACAGATGCCGTACGAAAAAGTGGTCGGTCTGCAACATTTTGTTGTCAGGCGACTGCTCAACTGGTTGCGTAGTGAACAGACCCGCACGACATTGCTGGAAAAGGTGGGGCATGGCATCGACACCATCAAGGATCGTCCTCTGGGCGAATTGATCGACCCACTGTTGCCGGGAAATGGACGCCGTCAAGCCGGATCATTGATTGCAATCACCATTATTGGTCAGCTGCGATCAGAAACCTCGCAACAGGCGATCGATGCACTGATTCGGGATCGGATCGAGCAGTGGATTTACCACCGCCCCCTCGGCCAGATCAGTCGCTACCTGCCCAGTGATGGGCGCGACGAACTGGCCCAGGGACTCTTTGACCAGCTGACAACCATGCTGAAAAAAGAGATCCCACCCATGGTGGAAAGCCTGGATATCTGCCGCACCGTTGAAGACAAGGTCAACACCCTCGATATTCTCAAGGTGGAAGAATTGCTGATGGGGATCATGAAAGAGCAGTTTAAATATATCAACCTGTTCGGCGCCCTGCTGGGGATGCTGATCGGCCTGCTTAATTTAGTGCTCTATACACTCTAAACTGGACTTTAGAGTTGCAGCAATCCCGTTACTACCATTTCCGGTAGCTGGAGATGCCAATTAAATTGTCAGTAAACACCGCTGTTAAGCTCTTTTGTGTTTATCAGGCGGTCGTTTGTTGTTTAAG
>JAGGYC010000003.1 GCA_021162745.1 Desulfuromonas sp.
ACCGCCCCCGATGGCATCATCACCGTTGATCAACAGGGAATCATCGAAAGCCTCAATATGGCGGCAGCTAAAATGTTCCACTATCCACCAGAAGATCTTAAAGGTAAATCGATCAGCATCCTGGCCCAGGATGAATACGCTCAACAACTGATTTCAGTCCTGAACAATTACCCGGAGACCGGGCATTACAAATGTTTCGATTCTGGCTGCGAAATGGCGGGGCGCATGTATGATGGCGACCCCATCTCCGTTCACATGCGCGCCAGCTCCGTCCAGCTTGGTTCTGACACCCTGTTTGTCTGGGTCATTCGAGATATCTCTGATTTAAAAGCGATGAATGAAGAGATGGCTCAGAGTAAGCGACTGGCGGCCATTGGTGAAATGGGAGCATCCATTGCCCACGAGATCAGAAACCCTCTGGCAGGGATTAGCGGCGCAGCTCAGATGTTACTAAAAAACATGAAAGACAATCCCCGTCAGGTCGCGATTCTCAATGAAATCATTGTCCTTGTTTTTCGCATTGAAAATACCGTTAACCAGATGCTCGACTATGCGCGGGCCTGGACGCCCAATCAAACCCTCATCACACCGATGCAACTACTTAAAGAGGTTGGAACAGAAGCCGAAACACTGGAAAACTTCAAGTTGATTGACTTCGAATTTTCAGGAGATGACTCGACCGCAATCCCTCTCGACGAGGATTTGATCCGCCAGGTGTTGTGGAATATGTTTAAGAATGCCGCAGAATCGATGCCCGAGGGCGGCACCATCGTCAATCATGTCAGCCTTGATGATGAGGAATTGGTCATCACCATTAAAGATAACGGTGTCGGCATTGATGAAGAAACGATTGAAAAACTATTTACGCCATTTTTTACCACCAAACTCTACGGTACAGGACTTGGCTTGCCGATCTGCCAAAGAATTATTGAAGCACACAATGGCACCATTAAAATCAATAGTGCCGTTGGCAAAGGGACGGTGATATCCTTACGTTTCCCTATCTATGCGTAGCATGCTTTGATTTAACGCAGGCTATCTGCCACCAGTCACCATCAAAAGGTCACCACTGCACGGTGACCTTTTTTATATGAAACAACCGCCCTTACTCACCACAACCGAGCTGCGGAGTCTCCTGCAGTGAATTGGAATTTTTGACCCGTTATCAGCCTTAACTACGTCCTCCCTTCAATCAGACAGGTTCAGCGGTTAAATCGATTTCGACCAAATCAGCGACAATGCTGCCCCCCGCCACGGTAAAATAAAGGATGCCGTCGCTACAGGTTAGCTGCCAATCAACACTGCGATTGAGCTGAACCAGTAAGGAATCAATCAATTCGTCGGCAAGATAAAAAACACGCAGATTATCCATTGTCGCCAGTTGCACGCGACTATTGGTCAACCAACGCTCAAAAGAGCCACCATAGGCAAATAAGACCACCTGTTCACTGTGATGACCGGCCTTGACCAGCCGTTGTGCGTCAGGCAATCCAACCTCAATCCAATTTTGCACTCGCCCGTCATAGCTTTTAATCCACAGATCGGGCTCATCAGCGACACAGATCCCACGCGTAAAAGCAATCTCCTCTTCGTAACACAAGGCATATGCAATCAAGCGCACAATCAGACGTTGATCCGTTTCCGATGGATGTCGAGCGACAGTGGTTGCCAGGGTCGCATAGCGGTTACGATCGACATCAGACAATTGGATCGAAACCCGATAAATAGTTGCCGGTAAGGCCATAGATTTCTCGTATTAAGGAAGTTGAAGATGGTGGATGGTCGTTGCGCAACGTGGATCTTTTTCCGGAAAATCGTCGCCGGGTGAATAACGTCCCAGTTCACGCGCATCGGGTAGATAGACCGAGATCAACTCTGCCATAAAATTATCCGGCAGATGCGGACCATTGACACACAGCAACAGTTCGCCACCCGGTGCCAGCCACTGCGGAAGGCGTTGCAACAATTTTGGCCAATGATGCTGGGCATTAAAGCTCTTACCCTGACTGGCCGGAGGATCACAGATCACCATATCAAAGGGGCCAAGTTTACGCAGCTTGCTCTGACTGCGAAACAACTCCATAGCCAGAAAACTGACGGAACGCAGATCAAGTTTATTCAGCTGATGGTTGATGCGACCAAGCTCAAGAGCGCTACGGCTCATATCGAGATTAACCACCTGTTTAGCCCCACCGGCAAGAGCAGCCACCGAGAAACTACAACTATAGGCAAACAGATTGAGGATCTTTTTTCCGGCACAGCGTTGACGAACCAGTTGACGGCCGACGGCCATGTCGGGGAAAAATCCAATATTCTGGGTACGGGTTAAGCGCAGTTGATAGCGCAAACCTGCCTCGACGGCCTCAATCGGCGGCGGAACACTTGCCGCGAAGAGCTCTATCGGCGTCTGCGGCAGATAACGCCGCTGTACGACGACAGCCTCAAAAGGCACGTCACAACACTGTTGCAGTTGTTGAACCAGTCGGAACAGCCACTCTTGCTCGCGGGGCTGGAAGAGATAGATCATCAACAACGGTGAATAGGCATCGATAATCACATCTTCCAAGCCGGGGAAACATTGACCACGGCCATGAAAAAGACGACGGATCTCTCCATGATGCGGGAGATGACGGATAACTTCCTGACGAATCTGCTCAATACTGTTCACACAAAATCCTTGTTAATTTGTATCAACATCATCCGTAAGGGCTTGTGTCACCCACGGAAAGGGTATCTGACGCCCGGATGGCGACAGTTAAGCCCCATGGATGGGTTTATGCGACCCTTGGAGTGGGTGGCACAAGCCCTTATATCAATCCTGAGCGGCAAATACTTTTTTCAACAGTTCAGTGCTCCGCGATGCTGGATCTCTGCGCAACAGCTTTTCCTCTTCAGCAAGGGTGGTGAACAAGCCCTGCTGAGCCTTGTCGGCAACATAACGATCCAGATCGAACTGTGGCTTACTGGTGAACGGCAAGGACTGATAAACCCCCATCAGCTGATTGTAATAGCCGTACAGGCCGACAGTTTTCATCTTCTGCTGAACAATCGGCTTGAATTTAGCGGCCAGGGTTGTTGCCGTCTTGTCCCGAAAATAGTCGGTTGCTGCCGTTTCATTGCCGTGCAGAATGCCCATGGCATCGCTCAGGGTCATCTGGGTGATCGAATCCCAGAACACGCTCTTGGCTTCCCCGGCTGCACTTTCGGCAGCGCGATTCATGGCGACTTCAAATTGATCCACCTGCGCTCCCATCCCTACCTGGCGCAGGGTCGTTGCCACCGTATCCAGCTGCTCCGGCATGGCGATGCGAATCAGGGTGTTGCCGAGAAAACCATCCGTCTGCGAAGTGGTTCCCACCGCACGCTCACTACCGACACGCAACGCCTCTTTGAGTCCGGCAGCAACCGTCGATTCATCAAGGGCCGTCGTGGTTGCCGCCATGAGTAATTGACCCAATAACGCGGAATTCTGCACCTCAACACAGCCGCCGCTACCGATAATCAAAAGCAACAGCACCGCTGCCGACACGACATGATTAAAACCCTTCATAGTCTCTCCCCCCTCTGTGATTTTCTGAACCAGTTTACAATGCTCGGTTCAATTCTACATCAATATTTATCCCTTGCCGAGTATCTCAGTGCATGCTACCAGTATCGGCATAGAAACACCCTCATCATTTTAACAGGATTTCCCATGCTTCTTATCCACCCGCCCATTGCCAAACCCTGCGAACCACCAGCAGGTGTTGCCATGCTGGCTGGGGCACTCAAAGCCCACGATATCCCATACACGGTTATTGATGCCAATATTGAGGGGATTGAATTTCTGATCAATCAGCCATTAGCGGCGGATGACACCTGGAGTAAACGCGCTAAAAAACACGCTGCAACCCATCTTGACGCATTACGCGGTGACGCCCTCTATCGCAACCCTGCCCGCTATCAGCGCAGTGTTGCCGACCTCAACCGTGTTCTGAGTAAAACCGGTCAACCGCACCATGTCACTCTCAATCTGGGCAATTATCAGGACCAACAGTTATCCGCAGTCTCCAGTCAAGACCTGCTGCGGGCGGCAGAGCAGCCGGAACAGAACCTGTTTTACCGCTATTTTTCACAGCGGATCGATCAGGCGATGGTTGATCACCAGCCCAGGTTTGTCGGGTTTTCCCTCAACTACCTGAGCCAGGCCCTGCCCACCTTTGCCATGATCGGCTACCTGAAACAACACTATCCTCAGTGTACGATCATTGTTGGTGGCGGGTTGATCACCTCGTGGATGCGCAGCCCGCGCTGGAACGCTCCATTTGACGCTGTTATTGATCACTGTATCGATGGCCCCGGAGAACAGCCACTGCTACGAATCCTCACCGCACAAGTCATTGCCGCAACCCAGCCCCATGGCTCCAGGTTGTCAGACTGTCCCAATCTGCCTGACTACAGTAATCTGCCCATGCATCGCTATCTGGCACCGGGATTAATTCTTCCCTATGCGACCTCGCGGGGGTGTTACTGGAACCGATGCAGCTTCTGCCCGGAACATGCCGAAAACAATCGTTATTCGGCCCTGTCTCCCACCCAGGTTGTCAACGAACTGCATCAGTTGTCCGAAGGCTGGCAACCACGGTTGATCCACCTCCTCGACAACGCCCTGAGTCCGGCCCTGCTTTCGGAACTGACCCATCGGCGATTGGCCGCGCCCTGGTACGGTTTTGCCCGCATCAGTCAACAATTGACCAATCTTGATTTTTGCTTGGCCCTGAAAAAATCAGGATGTGTCATGCTTAAATTGGGAGTTGAATCGGGAGATCAACAGGTGCTGGATGCCATGGAGAAAGGGGTCAGTATTGAATTGACCGCCCGGGTTCTTTCGACATTGCAGCAGGCGGGGATTGCCACCTACGTCTATCTATTATTCGGCACGCCGACGGAAAATCACCAGCGTGCTGAAAAAACCCTGGCATTTGTGCGTAAACACCATGAGGCGATCACCTTTGTCAATCTGGCGATCTTCAATCTGCCATTGAACAGTCCTGAAGCAAAGCAGCTGGCCCTACGGGAATTTTATAGCGGCGACCTGAGCTTATACAGTGACTTCGACCATCCGCTGGGCTGGAACCGTGGCAAGATACGCCGTTTTCTAGAACAGGAATTCAAGCGTGATCCGCATGTTGCAGCGATGTTGCGTCGCGATCCACCACTCTTCACCTCCAACCACGCACCGTTCTTTTGTGGAGCAAAGATTTTCTAAACTTTATCCTGAGGAATTTCCGGTAAGCGGTCAAGTGCGGCCACATATCGATCTAGGTCAAATTTTTCGCCGCTTTTCAGTACATCGAATACTTCCGAAATAACCACACAGCCGATCAACTCTTTGGCCGGATCAGCACTGCAGCCGTCCGCGATCAACCGACTCAAGGTGATCGCCGTCTGCGGCGGGTCATTATTTTCAATTTGCTGGTTAACCACTTCAATAATCGCCGATTGAATGCGCGGATTGATTTCCATTGCCGTCTCCATTTAAAAATAGACTGTTGCCCTGTTGAGATTACGGCGACAGCCTAACCGAGAACGGCGGAAAAAATCAAGCTGATGCTTATTCTTCAGCCTCATTTCGTACGGTCAGCACTGGAATCGGTGAAGAACGGACAACTCGTTCGGCAGTACTGCCGACAAGGACATGTGATAAGCCGGTGTGGCCATGGGTGCCCATCACAATCATGTCAGCATCAGACTGGCGGGCTCTGAGCATAATCTCCTCAAAGGGCTTACCGACAACAACCTCAGTCAGGTAAAACATCTCACCAAACATCCGCTCGCAAAACTGCTCCATCTCATCAACTGCGTGGAGTTTAACCTTATGGTGTACTTCATCATAATGCTCAGGGACCACCAATTTCGCATGGGCCTTCACCAACTCACCAACCACATGCAAAACATAAATTTCAGCACCGGTCAGTTCAGCCATAAATCGTACAGCGCGCCCAGCGCCTTCGGAACTTTCGGAATAATCGGTGGCATAAAGGATTTTCTTCAGTTTATCCATGGTTCGACCCCCTGGTTAAAGAATTAAAGGCCATCAGCTTCGCCGGTGAACTACGCAGATGTCTGTTGATTTTTTCGTTGCTGAAGCCATAGCACAATGGCCACCAGCAGCACCCCTGCGCCATCGGTCAGCCAGGTAGGCCAATATAAAAATACCGTCGCCGCAGCCAAAAGCAACCATTCGAGCAGATTGGTTCTACGTAACCAGTACATCATCGTTAATGCTGAAAAGGCGATGGTGCCAAGAAACGCCGAAAACATACTTGAGAACACGGCAACGCCGGTCGCCGGGATTTCGCCAATCAACACGGAAGCCCCCTCCTCAATCATCCCACCAGTACGGATATTGACCTGCTGAGCAATCCCCTGTTTTTTAGCCAGAACCGGATGCACTCCCGAGTCGGTACGAATCTCAAACAACTGATCGCCAACTGCAAAGGAGGTCCCCTCCTCGATAAACACCTGGGTAATATCGGCAAAAAAAGCCTCATCCGGTAACGGCCCCATATCAACATTGGTCGGTTTACCCTGAAACAGAATCGCCGGGGTGAAGGCAAACAGTATCGGCATCACATAGAGGAGTTTGGCAAACTTGAACGATGTCCAGCCTGTTTTCCACAGATCGGCACCGGCGATCGCCGCTCCCGCGTAGGCGGCAACACAGACCGGTGGGGATCACCTCCCAGATCTCTTTCGGCCCCATCCGGGTCTCTTTGCGCAGCCAGCTCAAAACGATACAGGACAGTGTCGCCCAAAAGGCCGAATAACCGGGTGAACGGCCCATGATCATCAACACGGTAATAATGATCAGCGGCAGTGAAAAATACCACTCCCGTTTGAGAACAACCTTCCAGTGTTCCAGTTTCTCACCGTCAACCACATTGAGCCCCTTAAGCCCCTGTTTTTTCGCTTCGAAGTAAATCATACTGGACTTTAGAGTTGCAGCAATCCCGTTACTACCATTTCCGGTAGCTGGAGATGCCAATTAAATTGTCAGTAAACACCGCTGTTAAGCTCTTTTGTGTTTATCAGGCGGTCGTTTGTTGTTTAAG
>JAGGYC010000033.1 GCA_021162745.1 Desulfuromonas sp.
AGCTTGAGATTAGAATCAAGCCAAGTGTTGCTAGGTAAAGGGTAAACATCCATTTCTGTCTGACAAGCTGATTAAAGATGTTGTTGCGACTCAATTCTAGAGCACGCCAGCTTTTTTCCGCACTTCCTCCCGGATCACCCATAATTGCCATAATTGCAACCAGGAATCCGGCCAAGATGGAAAACACTGTAGCGATGATACTGATAGCTTGTTCGTTATCATGGATTAAATGTTGTCCCCATATTGATCCGACGATACCACCTCCTGCCGCTAGGCAAAAAAATGATAAACGTTTCCAGGCGATAGCCATTTCATTGCTCCAATACGCCGTTTTCTCTCAGCTCAAAGTAATATTCTTCAAGAGCGTTCCAAGCGTCTTTACAATAGACAGATTTCCCGTGTTTTGGAAGTGTGACTGACTTCTTTAGGGCGATCTGATCCCCTTTTATCTTCTCTCCTTTGCAAGTCATGATCGTAAAACCATCTTCGTTGTCGTCAAGGAGTTGTTTTGCCATGGTTTCTATTCGTTCCTTACCAAAGATTTTATTTTTACTGCGGCCATCATAGGTAAGGACAATGTGAGCACTAAGATTTTCAGCGGCGGCAAGATCGTCTGGCTGTTCATCTTTGAACAAAGCAGCCTTTACTTGATCCATGAGAGAACCAGTGATTTTTTTCTTGGTAGTTTTTCTCTCCAAATGGTCAATGCTGGCATCAAAAATAGTGGCATCAATAGAGACGGACTTAACTCCTTGCGTCTGGATCAACTTCAACTTGTTGATATCAGCCACTCTGCTTAGAGCAAAATTCAATGCTTCGCCATCTGGATTTGCTTTTTCAATAAGTCTGGACATGTATCGTTGGGCTTTTTTCTCGTGCAGGTTTGTTGAACACAATAAGACGTGGTCATTGGCAACTAGGACCATAATATCGCCATCCATAAATTCACAATTTTCTGGTGGGTCAGCAGTTTCTACATCACCAGTTTTACCTTCATTTTCTTTAGGGACAACAGATGCCTGTTCGCCTGGTGTATGTGCGGTAATGTGGAGTAAAATCCCAAGATTCGTTTTTTTGCTGTGTTTTCTGCATTCAAGGACAGGGTGTCCAGGATCTTCAAATCTCCGATCAGAGATGTTTTCCAGCTTTTCAAGAGCATCAGTGAGATAGGCTTCGAGCGTTTTCGGCTCGTGACCTTGCGTGATGAAGTCGGCTCGCCGGTAACTAAGAGTTTTATTTCTTTCCATACGATTACTCCCTCTCAAATAACATTTAATTACAGTACAAAGTGAAAAAGGGGCAGGTCTGTTGTTGCCTTACCTTGGGCTGTATTGTTTCTTCGTGAACTACTTATTTTTAAAGCCGAAACCAAATTAAAGACTTGTCACAATACGCTTAACACTGCTTTTTTGCAAGGTCTTGTAGGGTGGGCATTGTCCACCTTGTACTTGGACGTAGAACAGAAGATCAAGGTCAAGACCGTGGGGTTTCGTCCCCACACCACGACGTACTTTTTTTGCAAAGCCCCAAAAAAGAGTAAGCAAAAAAATGGCTTTGAAAACCAACGTAACATACAGTGATATATGCGGTTTCAGCGTGCCGACCGCCAATCCTCCCGAGCTGCGGGGCGGGCCTGATCCCTTGCGGCCCGATTGGCTTGATAGATAATATTTCATCATGGACAGTGTGGAATTATATTCTGCTAGACGGTCCGGGCTTCATCGCTTTGATTAGAGTGGAGCAAGCCCCTCAACCTGTTGTAATAACAGATCACTCGCAGCAATAAGATCAATCACCAATTGCTTGTTGATATCAAGATCGCCTTCATATTCACCGCGATTACGGACATTGTGACAGTGGGATAAAATCCGCCACACGTCAGGTTGCAGCCCTAATGTGTGCTGAAGACACTGAAAAACAATATAACGGTTATCTGATCGGAGCCCATGCCAGCGCAGGGCAGCCAGAGCCAAGGCGTGTGATGAGTTATAGGCAAGATCAAACCGACTTTCCAGCGATAGCCCTTGGAGGTGTGCATCTTGAAGACGTACCCGAGCTGAGCGTACCAGCCCGTCAAACTCCTGTTGGTTGCCCGGTTCTGCTTTGAGCTGTTTTATTTTAAGCAAATTTTCCAAGGTCATGTTCTGAACCAATCAGAAATATTTTCGGTCGTTCCAGCACCTTCTGCACAAAATTGTTATTGCTGTGAAGCTTCTCGTGCCACTCTTTGCAACTATAGAGTGTCGGACTTATTGTTCTCCCCAGTTTTTCTTCCGCAGCTGAAAACACATTGAACAGCTGCCCATAAGAGAGCTTGTCGGAAATAATCAGTACATCAATATCGCTGCTGGCGGTGTCGCTCCCTTGAGCTACTGAACCATAGATCAACGCGACCTCAATTTGCTCTGCCAGACCGGACAGAGCCTTCCGAAGCTCATCGCCCAGACCAAATGTTTTGCGAACAATCGCGCATAATTCATCAAAAATTGGCGCTGCGGGATTGGCCTGATAATGTTTCTGATTACCTACTTTCTGTACTGTCAGCAAACCTGTATCAGAAAGCTTAGCCAACTCACGCTGAACGGTTCCGACTCCGATCCCGGCAGTTCGGACAATTTCATTTAGATAGTAACTGCGCTCAGGAGTACCAAACATCAGGCTGAATATCCTGCGCTGGGTTTTGGAGAACAGCACATCACCGAGACCAATACTTTTCATCTTAGGCATACCCATAATGGGTATATTGATACCCTTTGTGGGTATTGTCAAGGGGGATGTTGGTTTTCTCTTTTTGTTGTTGGAGAAATAGGTGAATCAGAACGCCACTGCGATGCAACAATAGCTGCGAATCGCGAAGCGACTAAAGGCAGCCTGTTTTTTATGGCTACGCAGCACTGTCGCTGTTTTATTTGCCCGAGCGCCATCAACTCACCTCTTCAATGCTACAGAAATAGAGAAGCCGATTTTTGCTTCCTTTTTGGCGGCTATCAAAAAGGATGTCGCCTGCCGGGGCGAGACCCGGCGACCCTGTTCTTGGTAATATTTATTTTTGAATCAACTTTTTAAGATCAAAGTCAAGACCGTGGGGTCTCGTCCCCACACGACGACGTACTTTTTTTGCAAAGCCCCAAAAAAAGTAAGCAAAAAAATAGCTTTGAAACCCAACGTAACATGCCGTGATGTATACGGTTTCAGTGTGCCGATCGCTAATCATCCCGAGCTGCGGGTCGGGCCTGATCCTTTGCGTCCCGGTTAACTTGAACGATGATATTTCATCATGATCGGTGAGAAATCATATTCGTATAGTCCCTGCTGATATTATTAGATATCAGCAGGGACTGGTGGACGATTAATCACTGATCTTGCTC
>JAGGYC010000020.1 GCA_021162745.1 Desulfuromonas sp.
AAATCTTTCCCGATGCATTAATGACCGTGGCTGCGGTCGATCGAATTATCCATCACGCCAGCATTATCGAAATCGAAGGAGAGAGTTATAGAAAAAAACAACACCTGAAAAAATAACGAAACTCAACTGGCCATCTTAATTGTCGTCAAACCGGACAAGATAGTTGACGCGAGACAGCCGGATGAAGCGAGAGTTTCACGTCCGGTTCTGTGAGGGTCTGAGAGAGCCTGCGGATCAGGATGTCGAATCTTTCCTGGTGCGCCATTAAAAAATCAAAGGCTTAACTCATTTTTGAGCTAAGCCTTTTTTGTTTTTTTAACAAGGTGTTCCCTGCGTGGATCATGATCCGACAAAGATGCACTGAGAGCTCGGCAAACGCTTTGTGCTATGCGTGTGTTTCGGCCTCAAGGGGCAAGGAAAATACCACGGTCGTTCCCTTGCCCAATTCACTTTCAACTCGGGTCGCTCCACCGTGAGCTTCAATAATGCTTTTGACGATGGCCATTCCCAAACCCAGCCCCTCCTTGGCGGTAGCAGACGCATCGACGCGGTAGAATTTGTCAAAAACGCGTTCGATTTGTTCGTTCGTCATACCAATCCCCTGGTCTTCAATTGAAACCTCTAAGTGGTTGTCTGTCACCTGACTGGTTATGCTGATGGAGGTATCCTGGGGAGAAAACTTGACGGCATTGCTGATGAGATTATCCAACACCTGCTCCAGCTTGCCCTCGTCTACCGATAGTTGAATCGGTGTTTTGGGGAGGTTGATCTCGAAGCAATGTTGTTCTGGTCCTTTTTGATAATAAGAGACCATTTTAGCGAGCAGTTTGTTCATGTCGCAGGGGGCTTTTTTTAGACTGATCAGATGACCGGACTGTATCCTGCTCAGGTCAAGCAAGTCCGAAATGATGTTGCCGAGTTGCTGGGCTTTTTCCTGAATCGTGGTGAGTAAATCTTTTTTCTGGACAGGATCGGTGATCCCGTATTCCTCTGGATTGATTAAGATCTCCGCGAAGCCCAACACGGAGGTTAACGGGGTGCGTAGTTCGTGGGCCGCGGTGGAGATGAACTCGTTCTTCATGCGGTCGAGATCCCGTTCACGGGTGACATCGCGCAGAATGCTGACAACGCCGGATAGCCTTCCGTCGCCACTTTGTACTGCCGTGGATCGGGCCTGGATTGTTCGAGAAGGGTGAGGAGGACGCTCCGCTGTCACCCATTCGACAACTTGCTCTTTTGAGTTATTGAGGGTTGCGGAAACCTGGGCTGAAAAAGTCTGTTCGTTAAAGACTTTTTCAAGAGGACAGGTAAAGGCTTTGCTAAAAGGTGTTGCTGCCAGTTGTTCCGCCATACGATTCATCAGAATCACCCGGCCGTCCAAGTCGGTGACGATCAGGCCATCTGCCACTGATTTAAGGATGGTTTCAATTTTGTCCCGGGCTTGCTCCGCTTCTGTCTGGGCCTCGTTGGCCAAGGCTTCCGCCTTTTTAAGATCACTGATATCGCGAATGGATTCGATGGCACCGACAATCCGGCCGTTATGGTCAAAAAGTGGTGCGGCCATTGCCATTAAATAGCTGCCCTGTCCGTTATGGAGAGAAGGGATGTAGGTCTCCGTGATCAGGGTGTCTCCTTTGCGTTTGACGAAGTCGTATTTTGCTTCGATTTCTGTGTCGGGTCGGTCGATCAAATCGATCAGAATCGGCTGGCGTGTGCCGTAAAAAGCTTCAGCATAGGCGTAATCACCTTGACCGATGATGTTTTCTTTTCGAACCCCGGTCATGGTCTCGATGGCGCGGTTCCAGGCGACCAGCTTCTTGTCCTGGTCGATAACGAAGGTGGCGTCGGGTAAAAATTCGATGATATCCTGTAGGTTGCGGTGGGTGGCCTGAAGTCTCTGTTCGGCCTGCTTACGTTCGGTAATATCTTGACCTGTAGATTGGTATTCGAGAATCTGTCCTGCCGTGCCCAAAATAGCCCGGTTGGTCCAGCGCAGCCAGCGCACAACGCCGTCATGACGTATGACGCGATGGGTGTTGATACCGGTGGGGTTGTCCTGCCCGAGGGCGTTGATACTTGTTGTGCAAAGCTCCTGATCCTCAGTGGGAATCAGCGGCATAAATTTGTGGCCTAAGAGTTCTGCTCTCTTTTTGCCGAAATAGCGGCAGTACGCTTCATTGACAAAGCTCAGACGACCGTCGGGGAAAAATCGGCAAATCAGTTCAGTTTGATCCTCCACCACTGCACGGTAGCGCTTTTCCGATTCACGCAGGGCCTGTTCGGAGTGTTTGCGTTCGGTGATGTTACTGGCGATTTCGATAACGTTGATCACCTTGCCGTCGTTGTTCTTGAGGGGAAACACCTTCAGCTCCCAGATGCTGCCATTGCGCCTGGTGACAACATCTGTCTCGGTTTTTCCGCTGTAAAAAGCCCGGAGAGCAGGGCAGACAGGACAGGGTTCAGTACGATTATGGAAGGTTTTATAACACGCCTCCCCCTCAATAACGGAGATATCCTGTTGCCGGTACTCTGTCGAGGCCTGATTGCCCCAGATCACCTGGAGTTCGGGCGAGAGCAATACGATGATGTCGGGAATAGCGTCGAGCACGGTACGGAATTGCTGTGAAAGGCTGCGGAATTTTTTCTCATTCTGGCGCAGGGCTTCTTCCGCGACTCTCTGCTCTGTAATGTCGGTGATGAAACCTTCCAGGGCGAGGACGTCTCCTTCAGGAGAGAACACCCCGCGGCCCCGTTCCCACACCCAGAGGGTTTTTCCCGTTTGAGTACGAATACGGTATTCCAGTTGAAACGGTTGCTGGTCTCTTACCGACGATTGAATCTGTTGCCTCACTCTTTTGCGGTCGTCGGGATGGATAATATCATTGAAGGACAGCGTATGGTTGCTGAGCAGCTCGGCGGGGAAATAACCGGTCAGTTCATGACAGCCGTCGCTGATAAATTCCATTGTACAATCGTGGTCGTTGCGGCAGTGATAGACCATGCCGGGCAGGTTTGCCAGCAGAGTGGCGTGCTTTCGTTCGCTTTCGCATAATGCTTCTTCCGCCTGTTTGCGTTCACTGATATCGCGCAGTGAGCAGAGCAGCGCCGGTTTGCCGAGATAGTCGAAGGGGCAGACACTGACCTCGGCGATAAACCTGGTGCCGTCTTTGCGCCGATGGATGGTTTCAAAGATCAGTTTCCCTTTGCTGGTGATCTCTTCAACCCGCGGGATAAAGTTGCTTGCCCGTTCCGGTGCCAGCAGTTCCGGCATGGGCATCTGCAGCAGCTCTTCTTTGCTGTAGCCGTGTAGTCTGCAGGCGGCCTGATTGACCTCTATGAACTGCCCCTCGGGAGAGAGAATGTAGGCAGCATCATTGGAATGTTCGAACAGGATGCGGAATTTTTCCTCTGACTCCTGAAGCTTTTTTTGCGTTTCCAATTGCTCCAGTTTTTCAACGCCCATCCGGGTGAGTAAATTAACGAAACGGGAGAGAAATGTGACGATCTCTTTGACCTTTTGTGGCGAGACGATGGGCACTTTATGCAGCGCTTCAAGGTAGGGTTCCTCGTCAAAGTTAAAACGGCTGGCCAGTTCCTTGAAATAATTTTCATTGGGTTCTGCGTGGAGGAATTGTCCGGTGGACAGATTGACGAGGTGTTCTCCGTTAATGATGATCGGTACGGCAATATCCACCAGTCCGTTCAGGCAGGTGTATTCATAATAGCCGCACGCCGGTAGCGGGGTTCCCGTCGATAAGAGTTGTTGAAGGTTTTTATCGCTCTGCTGACAGTCTTTAGCTGCCTGTGGATGTTTGCGGTGGAAATTGACGCAGACATCCTCCCAGCCGACACTGACAAGAATATTTTTACCATCGGCAGAGATGATCGCCATGTGGATGCCGATAATATCCCACAGACCTTCCAACAGTGATTGAACTGTTTGGATGTCGACAATGTCGGAAAATTGATAATTCATAGCAATCCTCACCATGTCTGACTCGGGTCGGTTTAAATGGATGTTCGCTACCTTTGTGTCAAGAAAGAGTGATATGACGTTGCCTTTTATTAAATGCTACGTGAAAATTGACAAAATTCAAAAAAATATTTAACCGTTTGTCGCTTAAATAATGCGTATGTGGTGAAAAGGTAGGTTTATCTGTCTTTTCTGACGAGGGAAATTCCTGTTGTGTAAATCCGCCCAGGCGGATATTTTTGGGGAGCAAAAATATTCATGGCCCTGTCCACTGAAGTACAGGCGGCTTTGCTTCACTTGACCGATTTTCGTAACCAACATGCGTCGTGATTTATTTGTCTATAGTATATCCGCTTGTCTGCACAAAAGGTGTTTTGGAAGATGGCTGAAAAACTGAAAGTATTATTTCTCTGTACAGGAAATTCCTGCCGCAGCCAGATGGCCGACGGTTTGGTTAACCATGATTTCGCTGATCGGGTCGAGGCCTTTTCGGCTGGAACCGACCCCCATGGTCTCAACCCCAAAGCAGTGCAGGTGATGGCTGAACTGGGGATCGATATTTCCGCGAACAGTTCTGACCACCTCAGCCAATATGAGGGACAGACGTTCGATTACGTCATCACCCTGTGTGGCGATGCCAACGAAAACTGTCCGCTGTTTTTCGGTGGTGTCAAACGGATTCATATCGGCTTTGACGATCCGCCCAAGACCACCGGCAGTGACGTTGAGGTGCTGAATGTTTATCGGCGGGTACGCGACGAAATCCGTCAGCAACTCGGTGATTTCTTCGCCATATTGAACAACTGACATGGGAGAGTCACATACAACACCCGCTGATCAGGACTTAAAGGGTATCCCTTTTTGCCATTGCCCACCATGTATAAGGCTTTTTTTGTTTTCTATCGTTTACCTTTTTGGGAAATGATCATACCATTGCACTGTGCCCAGTGGCTTGGATTGTCTTTGGCTGGAATTGAAGATTGCCATGGAGCAGCTTTCAACTGGATAGCACTTTCTGCGCTATATGGTAGGAATTACAGTTTGACAGCGGTTAAGTGGACACTGTATACAGAAACGCTGGCCTTTTTTATTTGTTTAGCGCGCTGTGGTTTGATTTGCGCGCTGCGGCAGAACTTGCTGAGATGTAATTTTATCCGATTTGATGGCTATGATGAAAGATATCGCACAAGCTAATCTGGAAAACCTTTACCGTATTTTTACGGTTCCTGAAGCGCCTGATTCGAAACTGGGCATGATTGATCATGCTATTGCCGATAATGTTGCCGGGTTTCTACAGGAGCATATTGTTGCCCTGAAACGTGATCTTGAGGAGATCGAGGGCGATTTTGCCGATTCCAAGATCCCGGAGCAACCCACCTTTGTCTCCGATTACACCGGATTTGTCAAAAGAAAGCTGGTCGCCCAATCGGTTCATACCGCTTCGCCGGAATTTGTCGGTCACATGACCTCGGCCATGCCCTATTTTATGTTGCCGATGTCGCGCATCATGACGGCACTGAACCAGAATCTGGTCAAGGTGGAAACCTCCAAGGCGTTTACGCCGTTGGAGCGTCAAGTGTTGGCGATGCTCAACCGGCTGATCTACAATCGGGATGACGCCTTCTATCAGCGCTGGATTCATGACAGCACGAGTGCTCTGGGGGCGTTTTGTTCCGGTGGCACCGTGGCCAATATGACGGCGTTGTGGATGGCCCGCAATCAGTTGTGTGGTCCCGATGGCGACTTTAAAGGAATTGCCCAGGAAGGGCTGTTCAAGGCGATGCAGCATCTTGACTGCACCGGCTTGGTGGTGCTGGCATCACGGCGTACCCATTATTCACTGGGCAAGGCGGTGGACCTGCTCGGGATCGGTCGCGAAAATCTTATTCCCGTCGAAACCGATGGTCATAGCCGTATTGATATGCGTCAGTTGCGCAATCATTGCAACCGCGTGCAGAGCGAGGGCAAACGGGTACTGGCCCTGGTTGGCATTGCCGGCACCACGGAGACCGGTACGGTCGATCCTCTCGAAGAGATGGCCGATCTGGCGCAGGAGTTGGGTTGCCATTTTCATGTCGATGCCGCCTGGGGGGGGCCGACCCTGTTTTCAGATACCCACCGCTGGCGGTTGCGCGGTATAGAACGCGCCGACTCGGTGACTATCGATGCCCACAAGCAGCTCTATGTGCCGATGGGGGCGGGGATGGTATTGTTCAAGGATCCGACAGCGGTGTCGGCCATTGAGCATCATGCCGCTTACATCCTGCGTCATGGCTCCAAGGATCTTGGTTCTCATACCCTGGAGGGATCACGCCCTGGTAAGGCGATGCTGGTCCATGCCGGTTTGTCGATTATCGGTCGGCGCGGTTATGAGCTATTGATCGATCAGGGGATTGAGCGCGCTCAAAATTTTGCTGATAAAATAAATACCCATCCTGATTTTGAGTTGGTTACGGCCCCGGAACTCAATATCCTTACCTATCGCTATAATCCAGCTTGGTTGCAGCAGGTGATGGGTCAGGCTTTCGCCGATAAAATTCAGCAGATCAACCAGCTTCTTGATCAGGTGACACAGATTATCCAAAAATGTCAGCGAGAAGCGGGCAAGACCTTCGTCTCCCGAACCCGCCTTGAACCACCCTGTTATCACGGCGAGACCATCACTGTGTTCCGGTCGGTACTGGCCAATCCGCTGACCACCGACGCGATTCTCGATACGGTGCTGAAAGAGCAATGCGAGTTGGCTCAGCGGGGACAGATTCCGGCGCTGATCGATCAGCTTAGAGAGTTGGCGGCCAGCTGCCGGATCGGAAAAGTCGCCTCCTGAATGACACAATTTTTCCAAGGGCTTTACGTTGATGCGTAGGGCCTTTTTTAACGTCTAGAGGCGAATAGATTCAAGCATTCCGGCGTTTTTAATTAATATGTAGTGAATCGTTAGGTATTCGCTTTTGATGAGGTGATATGGTCAAGCGGTTTCGTTCGTCAAAGATTTTGGAAAAATTATCGCTGAGACCGGTGTGTTATCTTTTTGTGCTTTTTGTCGTCTTTGGCCTGCTGAGCAGTGTTTCCTTTTTGTATAAAAGCTACCGTGTTATCCACAACGACTATTGCCAGAAACTTGCTTACCTGAATCAACTGCAAGTACAGAATGCCGAGATGACCTTTGAGCAGTATGAAACAATGCTGCGCATTACCGGTAATCGGTTGGTTGAGGCTGGGGTTGATCGCTATCCGGAAAAAGGTCGTCACATCATCGAGTCGATGAAAACCGTCAACGAATCCTTGGTGGGGTTAGGTATTATTCGTCCCGATGGGCAACTGTTGCTGGTATCGACCATTCCTGCCGGTGTCCCTCTGCCTAACCTGCTCGACGATGAACAGAGCCGTGCCGGATACAACGAGGTGATGGCAACGGACCATCTGCTCCTTGGTCGTAGTTTTTTCATGAAACAATTGGCACAGTGGACGGTTCCCATGCGGGTGGCGTTGCGCGATGAAATGAATGGCGAGGTACACCATGTCATGGCGGCCGGGTTGTCGTTGACCGACAAGGTCGGCCCCTGGTCGCATGGCAACCTTGATGACGGTATTGTGACCACCGTGGTTCGTGGGAGTGACGGCTATATTATGGCTAAAAATCCCTGCGATATCAATTTTGCCCAACTGTTCACAACACCGTTGACCGTTGCCGAAATGGCCACTCTTGAAAAAATAAAAAACGATCCTCAATCATCCGTCACCGTCACTCCCGGTATGCTGGCGGCGGGGCATTATCTGGCCAAGTATGATCTGTATATTATTACCGAGGAACCCGTCGATCACCTCTATAGCGAGTGGAAGAGGAGTTCCATGCCGCTGTTGCTGGTGTTGCTGGCCAGCGCTGCCCTGGCTATTGTTGTTTTTCGCTATATCTCCTGCCTCTATCGCCACGCCCAGGCGAAGATTATTTTTCAAGCCACCCATGATTCACTGACCGGTCTGCCCAATCGGCAGATGATTTATGAGCAGATTGAAAAGAAAATTGCCGAGTCGTCTGATGAACACGGAGAATTTGCCGTGTTGTTTCTGGATCTGGATAATTTTAAACAGATTAACGATAATTTCGGCCATAGTGTTGGCGATGATGTGCTGAAAAAAATGGCTCGCCGTCTTGTCCATGATGATGATTTTTGGTTGGTGGGGCGGCAGGGCGGTGACGAGTTTATTGTCGTGACCGGTGCGATTAATAATAGCGATGAGATTCACCGTATCGCTCACAAGTTATTGAAAATTGCTGGGGAAAATATATCGATTGAGAGTTATGAAATCAATCTTGGTACCAGTGTTGGTGTCAGCATCTATCCCCATGACGGTAGCGATGCTGATACGTTGCTACGCAGTGCCGATACCGCGCTGTATAAATCAAAAGCCATTAAACGTGGCCAGTACCTGTTTTACTGTGAAGAGATGAACCGGCAGTCCCAACGGCGGCTGGTGGTTGAAAATCAGTTGCGCAAGAGCGTTCAGCGTCAGGAACTGACGGTGCATTACCAGCCACTTTATCAACCGCACACCGATGATATCTGTGGCTGCGAAGCATTGTTGCGCTGGAAAAACAGTGAGTTGGGGGTGGTCAGCCCCGATGAATTTATCAGTGTTGCCGAGGACAGTGGCCTGATTGAAGAGCTGGGCCTGTTTGTCCTTGAACGCGCCTTGACCGATATCAAACAGCTCAATGATCAGCGCACAGCAGAGTTGAAAGTCGCGGTTAACGTCAGTACCAAGCAGTTGCTCTACAGTCCGATTGTCTGGCAGTTGCAGGATCTGCTCCATCGTTTTGAGGTTTCCCCCTCAATGTTGAAAATCGAGATTACCGAGTCGGTGTTGATCGAAGATTTCGATCGCGCCATTGAGGTACTGCGTCAGATCAGCCAGCTCGGTATTCTGCTGTCCATTGATGATTTTGGCACCGGCTACAGCTCGTTGGCCTATTTGTCCAAATTGCCGTGCGAAGAGATCAAGATCGATCGCAGTTTTATCCAGAATATCCTCACCCACCGTGATGATGAGAGCCTGGTGCAGTCGATTATCGCCATGGCCAAAGCGCTCAATCGAACCATCGTTGCCGAGGGGGTGGAAACTGCTGAACACCTGGAAAAGCTCACCGCCTTTGGCTGCGACATTATTCAAGGTTATCACATCAGTCGCCCGATCCCCCTCGATGAATTCACGGCATTTCTCGGGCAATACGATGACTGTATTCGCTGACTAGTACTCTGTCCTAGGATAAAGTATTGTTCACCATCAACGGATAACTGTTCACCCTGGCTTGCATACGTAGACCTGCGGAATCATGATTAGTTAGATAAACAATGGTGTCGCACCAACAGGGTTCTGCATAATGGTGCCACGGAAAAAGTAGAGAGCGATAAACGAGCAAGCTACTCAATGCTGTAGCTTAAGAAAAAGAGAAAACTCAGTCGACCTAATGGGCGACTTGCCGCCAAGTTGAAGCATAACGGAAAGCGACTCATTGTCGGTGGATTTGCGACCCCCGGAGGGCCGGTTTTCAAAAGCCATTTCTTTGCACACTTTCTTTGGGGCTTTGCAAAGAAAGTGTGTCGGCTGCGGGACGATACCCGCGAACTTGATTTTACGGTTTTGAGGATTTGATCAACATTTTCTCGTTGCCAAACGGCGACATTGGCAGCGATAAACGGGTTACCATTACCAAACAATTTAAGCTGGACAGTCTCATAGCCTAGTTTTTAGCGTAGAGTCGGGTAGAAACTGGGCAACTCCGATGCCTTGCTGGCGGTTGCCGGAGGTTGCCACTGATCTAGAGCCTCAGCGAGCGGTTGCCCTTGCCAGCTCTGTTGATCGGCGGAGTAAAGAGCCGCCGATAGCTCGTCAATCTGTCGCCGTAGTTCCCCCTCGGTGCGTTGTTGCCAGGTTTCCAGATTGATCGCATCCTGTTCCGGCCACAGCTGGCGACCCCATTGCAGCAGGGTGTCGCGGGTGGCATGGGCTTGATTGGCCTGGGCGCTCGACAACAGCTGTTTTTTTATTGCCGCCGGATTGTGCTTGGTGGTTGGCGGTGGTGGCGGCTCGGTGGTGAGCTGATGACGGCGCCGCTGCCTGAACCATAGTCCGCCCGTGATCAGCCAGCCACTGCCGCACAACAGGCTGATCCACATCCAGATCGAAGGCTTGCTTTGCGCGGCTAGAGATGTTGCTGCGGCTGTTTCGCTCGCGGCTGGCGCTGGTTGTACTGTTTGTTCTGGCGGCTCAATGGTTGGTGGCGGTGGCGGAACCGCCATGGCCTGACGCTGGGCTGGTAACACCTGCAGAGTCACTGCGGCAATGGTCTGTGTCCGCCACTTTTTCTCCACCACATCCCACCATGTCAATGACAGTTCCGGCAACTCAAAGGTTCCGGCCCGGGTGGGCACCAGGGCGACTTTCTGTACCACCACACCGCTGATCCCATTTTGATCGATAATATCTTCGCGTGCCGCCTGGTCGGGATACTGCTTGAATACCTCGGGGGCGCTGAGGATCAAGTCGGGTAATTGGGCGGCAGTGATCCCGGCAGCGCGGATGGTCAAGGTGCGGGTGGCGGGTTCACCAACGGTCAAGGTCGGCGGGTTGTTTTGCCAGCTGTCGTCCGCGTTTAAGTCCTGGGCAGGGAGCCAGCGATGTTGATTCGACGCCGGTGGCTGGACATTGATATCGATACTGTCACTGCGCAGGCGGATAATTTTCCCCTGTTGGCCAAAGTGGTCAAACCGGCTTCGCTGCGAGGGTTGCAATTGTCCCTCAAAGCGTAATGGCGGCAGGCGCAACTTGCCCGACTGCTGTGGGAACAACGCATAGCTGCGTTCAATGACCTGATAGCGCCAGCCATTGCGATAGGTTTCAAATCGGCGGTCTTCACCAAGCTTTTGCAGTAGCGTTTCCACCCCTTGAGGTTCGGGCGCACTTAGACTGCCTTGGGTTAATGGCAGGCGGTGGAACAATCGTACCCGGTAGAGGATCTGTCCCTGTACCATTGCCGCCAGTGGTGTGGCTTCGACCTCCAGCAGTACCTCAGCATCGTCTGCGGCCACTTGGCTTTGCGCTAATACCTCAATGGTCAATGGTTGTGAACAGTCGCTGCCCGCGCACAGCACCGGGATAGTTAATGTTCCGCTGCGGCGTGGAATGACGGTGAGCGACCAGACCTTTTCGCGGCTCATTGTGCTGTTGACGATCTGGATCTGTGAGCTCTGTGAGCGGCCGAGAACCTCGAAATCGTTGTCCAACGGTGAAAAATCCGGTTCTTCATCCTCGTCACCGTCTTGTTGAACCTGAATCACCAGATTATCGTTAATGCTGATCTGGTTGCGGTCAGCACTCACCTGTAGTGTCGCCCAACTGTTGCTCCATCCGCAGAGATAGAGCAGCACCGTCAGTAACAGCGTTGTTATTCTTACCATGGTTTATCTCCTGGCGGCTCGCTACGTCGCTGCTTGTATTGATAGAGAAACTTGCGTCGCAACAGGCCACCGGGATCATCGGGAATTCGTTGCAGCCATTGTTGCTGCTGCCACTCTTCGGCATCGTCAGTCGGTCCGTTGTCCTCTGCTGCCTGCTGCTGATTCTGTTGCTGATCCTGTTGCTGATCCTGTTGCTGATCCTGTTGCTGATCCTGTTGCTGATCCTGTTGCTGATCCTGTTGCTGATCCTGTTGCTGATCCTGTTGCTG
>JAGGYC010000127.1 GCA_021162745.1 Desulfuromonas sp.
GCACTGATACGCGCCAACACACTGCCGATAGCGATCTCCTCATCGCCGGGCTGACAGACAATCTCCTCCACCACCCCATCGACAAAGCTTTCAATCTCAATGGCACCCTTGGCGGTTTCAATGACGGCAATACTCTGGCCATGCTGCACCGTATCGCCCTCTGCCACCAACCATTCCACCAGCGTTCCACTCTTCATATCCGCGCCGAGACTCGGCATGCAAAAATCACTCATGGTCAACACCATCGCCACCAGCCACCATCCGTTTAATCATGGCCACAATCGCTTCCGGCTGAGGCAAGGCGGCCTGTTCCATGTGCTGGGCATAGGGCATCGGCACCTCGGCGCTGCACAACCGTTCTACCGGTGCGTCCAGATCGTAAAAAGCCTGCTCCATAATCCGCGCGCTGATCTCAGCCGACAGGCTGCCGCTGCGCCAACCTTCATCAACAATCAGCGCCCGGCGGGTCTTACGCACCGAGTTGAGGAACGTCGTTTCATCCAACGGTCGCAACACGCGCAAATCGATCACTTCCGCCTCAATCCCCTGTTCGGTCAATGTCGCGGCAGCATCCAGGCATTTGTACAACGAGGCACCATAGGTGATCAGCGTCACATCACTGCCAACGCGGTGAATTCTGGCCGTGGAGATATCCACCGCTGAAAACTCGGCAGGCACCTCCTGCTGAAGATTGTAGAGAACGGAGTGTTCAAAGATCAGCACCGGATCGGGATCCTCAAGAGCCGGCTGCAACATACCGTGGACATCCTCCAAGGTGGCCGGAGCCAGAATCTTGATGCCGGGGATGTGGGCATACCACCCTTCCAAACGGTGGGAATGTTGCGCCGCCAACTGGTTGCCGGCCCCGGTGGACATGCGGATCACCACCGGCACATTAAACTGGCCACCGGACATATGCAGCAGTGTTGCGGCGTGATTGACGATCTGATCCAGCGCCAACAGACTGAAGTTGACGGTCATGATCTCGACAATGGGGCGCATGCCGCCGACGGCCGCGCCGATACCGATGCCGACAAAGCCCGATTCCGACAGCGGTGTATCACGAATCCGTTCTGGACCGAACTCCGCCAGCAGACCTTTACTGACGGCAAAACAACCGCCATAGCGTCCGACATCTTCCCCCATCAGGAACACCCGCTCATCCCTGTTCAGCGCTTCACGTAACCCTTCACCTGCTGCTTCGCGATAGCTCAAAGTGCGTTTATCGTTATCATCAGCCATGTTCAGCCCCCTCGGGAAGTATCAATTGAGTAATCTGATTCGTATCCAGTCTTCCGTTGTTCATGAATATCTCCCTCTCCCTTGGGGAGAGGGTCGGGGTGAGGGGGATTTCTCAGGGAGTATCCATTTAAAGCCGTTAGGTTACTCTCTCCCTCACCTGCCAACTTCACTGCAATCAAAGAGCAGCAGACCCACGTGACGTGGGGTACGCGGCCCCACTCGCCGCCTTACTTTTAGATCAGCCAAAAGTAAGCAAAAACTGACCCTGACCGCTCGCCCCTCCGGGTTCCTTCTCTCCATTCACTAACACCGGAAAGACCGAAAAAACCCGCTCCGCTCAAACAGTTTTCGTCCAACCGTTCCCGGTGACGCTCATTGCGTTCAGCCGAGCACACAGGGAACCATTCAACAACAAGCAAAAGAGCAGTACCAATCAAGTCTCGGAATAAACAAAACGGCTCAAATCCTCCACCGCCTCCCAGCTACCGGCTTCAGCATAACGAACCGCCTCATCGACCTCATGGGCGACATCCGCTTCCAGTTGCTCTAGCGCCGCGTCGTCCAGACAACCCAGTTTCTGCAATAACTGGCCATAGCTCAGCAGCGGATCGCGCTGTTTCCACTGTTCAACTTCCGCTTTTTCCCGATAGAGTTCGGCATCAAACATGGAATGGGCCCGGAAACGGTAGGTTCGGCATTCCAAAAAATAGGGCCCCTGCCCCGAGCGCACATGGGAGATCGCCTGCCTGGCCGCCTCGGTCACCTGCAACAGATCCATACCATCGACGGCCCGTGACGCCACATTGTAGGAGGCGGCTTTCTGGCTCAGATCGGTCTGAGCCTCGGACAGATCGAGGCGGGTGCCCATGGCATAGAGGTTGTTTTCGCACACAAACAGCACCGGCAGTTGCCACAACGACGCCAGGTTCATCGCTTCATGAAATTCCCCTTCCGCCATCGCTCCTTCGCCAAAGAAGACACAGTTGATCCGCCCGGTGTGTTGCATCTTATCGGCCAGAGCCAGTCCGGCAGCCAACGGCATACCGCCGCCGACGATGGCCCAGCCACCGTAAAAACGGCTGGCGGCGTCAAACAAGTGCATGGAACCGCCGCGTCCACGGCTACAACCCTCTTGCTTGCCGTACATCTCGGCCATGATCGAGGCGGCCGACACCCCCTTGAGCAGGGCATGACAATGTTCGCGATAGGTCGCCACCACGCCGTCATCCGGGTTCAAATAGGGGATAATGCCCGTCGCCACCGCCTCTTGGCCGACATACAGGTGTAAAAACCCGCGTATTTTGGTGGCGCTGTATAACTCGGCGGATTTCTCCTCAAAACGGCGCAGCAACGTCATCTGGCGCAAACGCTCCACCGCCGTATCACGATCAAACAGTTCTGTCAGCTTAGGACTCGTTTTTTCCATCATCGGTCTCCAAGGTCGAAATGTCCCCTTCCGGCAAGCCGAGTTCGCGGGCTTTGAGAAGACGACGCATTATTTTCCCACTGCGTGTTTTCGGGAGTGATTCCATAAAATCGAGCTCTTTCGGCGCCACCGTTGCGCCCATTTTTTTGCGGGCAAAACCGATGATCTGCAAGCGCAACGCCTCACTGGGTTTCACCCCCGGCTTAAGGGAGACAAACGCTTTGACCAGTTCACCGATGGTCGGCTCCGGCTTGCCGATCACCCCCGCTTCAGCTACCGCAGGATGTTCCATCAGTACACTTTCCACCTCAAAAGGGCCGATGCGATGGCCGGCGGACTGAATAATGTCATCGGCCCGGCCCAAGAACCAGAAATAGCCGTCGCCATCGCGCCGCACCAGATCACCGGTCAGATACCAGTCCCCGACAAAACAACGCCGGTAGCGTTCTTCCTCGTCCAGATAGCCGCTAAACATCGATGGCCAGCCGGCCTTCAACGCCAACTCCCCCTCCCGATCCGGCTCGGTGATCCAGGTCAGCTCCTGCCCTGTTTTTTCCTCCGTCTCCCGATGGACAATGGCAACCTCGATACCGGGCAGAGGACGGCCCATGGAACCGGGGCGAATCTCCAGGGCGGCATAATTGGCGATCATGATGCCACCGGTCTCCGTCTGCCACCAGTTGTCATGAATCGGCAACCCCAGGGCCTGTTGCCCCCAGATCACCGCCTCGGGATTGAGGGGCTCGCCGACACTGGACACAAAGCGCAAGCGGCTTAAATCATACTGTTCACGGGGGTTGTCAGCGCCGCGCATCAGCATCCGGATCGCCGTCGGTGCGGTATACCAGACCGAAACCTGCTGCTCCTGCAAAATCTGATACCAGCGCTGAGGATCGAATTCGCGCTCATCAATAATACTGGTGACGCCATGACACAACGGGGCAATGATGCCGTAGGAGGTGCCGGTCACCCAGCCCGGATCGGCGGTACACCAGAAGATATCCTCGGGATGGAGATCGAGGGCGTATTTAGCGGACAGGTAGTGGGTCAACACCGCGCCATGGACGTGTACCGCCCCCTTGGCCATACCGGTGGTGCCACTGGTAAAGTGGATAATCGCCATATCTTCGGCAGCGGTGGGGACAATGGTGAACGAGGTCGAAGCCTGTTCCAACAGCAGGGGCAAAGACAACACAGTGGCGCTGCCATCTTGCGTTTCATCCTGTGAGCCATCCTGCCCGGCATCGATCAACAGCACATAGCGCAACTCAGGCAAGTCCGGCAATAAGGAGACAATCTTCTTTTGATAGAGCTTTTGCGTGGTCACCAGCACGTGCGCCGCCCCCTTCCGCATCCGCTGGCGGATCGGCTCGGGGCCAAAGGCGGTAAACAGTGGGCTGAGCACACAGCCATTTTTCCATGTACCCAGGGCGGCAGCATAGAGTTCGGGCACTCTGCCACTGAGCAGAAACACCCGATCCCCTTTGTACAGACCGAGGTGATTGAGGACATTGGCAAAGCGGTTACTCTGCAGCATCAACTCGTAGTAGCTGATATCGCTGACACCGCCCTGCTTGGACAGATAGCGCAGCGCCACATGACTGGCCAACGGCCCCTGGGCGTGACGATCAACCGCCTCGTGAGCGATATTGAGACCACCGCCGGGCAATCCCGCTAATTCATCGCGAATCTGTTGCCAGGAAAACTGACGGCACACCTGTTCATAACCCTGCAGGTTCGGCGTCACCGCTAAACCCTGTAGATTCTTGCCGATCGGCTTATATGACATTCGCTCCTCCTTGTATCTCTTTTGCATGCCAACCTTGATGTTTCGTTGTTACATTAGTTTAAATCCTATTAAGTCAAAGACGCTTGTCAAGGGGGGAACATAAACTTATCGACAATGCCGATAGGACTCTGCGGCATGCCACGAACTGCGCACCAATGGCCCACTCACCACCGAGCTGAAACCCATGCTCAACGCCTGCTGCTGCCAGTGCGCAAATTCCTCCGGTGTCACGTAGCGCTGCACGGTCAGATGCTGTTTGGTCGGCTGCAGATATTGACCGAGGGTCAGCATCCGGCAACCGGTATTGCGCAAGTCTGTTAATGCCACCCGTATCTCATCCTGTTGCTCCCCCAGCCCCAACATCAAACCCGATTTAACCAGCGCCGTGCCATGATGATCATCATGATTGGCAGCATGCTGTAACAGCTGCAACGAGGTTCGGTAATGGGCTCCCGGTCGCACCTCGGCATATAAACCCTCGACAGTTTCCAGGTTATGGTTTAAGACATCAGGCCCGGCACAAAGCACTTGGTGCAGCGCTCGATCATCGCCCTGAAAATCGGGGATAAGCACTTCAATCGTCATGGCCGGATCCAGCGCCCGAATGGCGCGGATGGTCGCTGCAAAATGGGACGCGCCGCCATCGGCCAGATCATCGCGAGTGACAGAGGTGAGCACCACATGGGTCAGCGTCAACTGCCTGGCCGCTGCCGCAACGCGCTGCGGCTCCGTGACATCAACGTCTTGCGGTTTCCCCTGCGCCAGGGCGCAATAGCCACAGCGTCGGCTGCAATTCTTGCCAAGAATCAGAAAAGTGGCCGTGCCATCGGCATAACACTGCTGGCGGTTCGGGCACGCCGCCCCCTCGCAGACCGTATAAACGTCATGCTCCCGGAGCGCCTGCCGAACCTCAACCGTCTCACTGTCAGGGATGTAGCCCTGTCGCAACCAAACCGGTTTCATATTTCCCCTCTGCGTCACCAAACTGCCACGAAGTAAAATCAACCTGAAAAACATGCTGCAACTGTTCAATCATCCCCTGTCGGACATCCGCGACATCGACGACATCACGGCACTCGTTGGCCAGCGAGGTCATTTCAACCCCGCTCAAACCACAGGGAGAGATCCAGCGAAACGGGGTCAAATCCAGATCGACATTCAACGCCAGACCATGAAAACTGATGCCATGCTTTACGGCGATGCCGATGCTGCCAAGCTTCTTCTCCCCCACCCAAACACCGCGCCGCCGGGTATCGGCCAGCGCCGGCACCCCCCAATCGCGGGCAACGCGGATCATCACCGTTTCCAGGCCCTGAATATAGGAGCGAACCGACAACGAACGGCCCCTCAGATCACAGATGCCATACACCACCAGCTGCCCCGGAGCATGAAAAGTGATCTCTCCGCCCCGTTCGGTCTGATACAGGGCAATGCCGCGCTCGGCCAAACGGGAAAGATCAATGTGCACATGATCCAGACAACCGCCGCGACCAATGGTCATCACCGGCTGATGCTCCAAGACCAAGAATAGATCCCTGGTCAACCATCCACACTGCCGCCACGACACCAGCTGTTTCTGCAGACGCCAGATCTCCCCATAGTCACAGATCGGCAACTCAGCGAGCAGGGCAGCACAATCCGCCTTGTTGCCACTCTGTTCGTTATCGCTTAGACACTCGACCATGCTCACACTCCCTGACCAGAACCACGCAACGACGCCATCTAAATTCAATGTAATTCAAACCGACAGTTTGACAAGCGATCACGATAATTAAATGGCGAACAAAACCAGGCTGCGGCATAAAAAAACGCCTGCTGAGTATCACTCAGCAGGCGTTTTAATCAGCGAACAATCGCTTTAACACATCGGCAGCAACTACACCTCACCACCGGGCTCATCCACCGCATTAATCCGCTCCAACAGCTTGAAGCGCTGGAGCTCATGACTCAGCGCCGCAGCCTGCTCCGACAACTGTTCAGCAACACTAAGACCCTTCTCGAACTGGGCAGAATTATATTGAGACACCCGACAGATCTGATTCAAGCCCTGATTGAGCCGCTGCAAATCCTGTGACTGCTCATCGGAAACATCGAGCATTTCGCCAACCAGTTCGCCAAGATCGGCAATGGTCGTCAGGGCTGTAGCCAACTCGGTCGCCAGAGCGTCGATATCGCCCCCCCGCCCATCATCAGCACCGGCTAAAGCATCCTGCAGCGCTTGTACCTTCAAGTCGCTACGCTCAAGGCTCCGGTTAAGCTGAACCGAGAGTTCAATCGTCTGCCGCGCATGCTGACTGTTAATTTGTGTCTGTGCAGCAACATCACCGACGCCACGACTAACCTGTTCCACCAGATTGGTCTGCTGCGTTGTTCCCAGCGTCAGGAAATGACTCAACTCACAAATTTCCTCGCTGCCGTGGATAATCTGTTCACAGCCTCTATCGACCTCAAACAACACCTTATTAAGGTTGCGGGTCATGGACTGCAACGACATCCCCAACACATCCAGCTCCGTAGCCAGGGCCATCCGCTGCTGACGCTCATCAGTGGCAATGTTTTCGGCCAGATCGGCCTTACCGGCCAGACTTTCGGCCATCCGGTTCATGGCATCAGCCAGCTTACCCACCTCGTCACTACGATTAAGTTTGAGCCGGGTACTCAGATCGCCACGACCAATGCTTTCCGCCATTTCGGCACCCTGACGGATCGGTTTGGCAATCTTGGTGGCCACAACCCACAACAGCACCAAGGCAATGGCGATACTGATCAGGCCACCGCCGAGTTCCTGCCACATCAGGGCATGCACCGAGGCCAGCACCCACTGGGTGGGCACCTGAATGAAGATCCCCCAGGGTTCATCATGCTTACCCACTACCAGCGGCACGCAGATCTCCATCCCCTGCTCATTCCAATCGTAGTAGGCTTCACCCTGGGCAATACTGGCCAACAGTTGCGAGCTATAACCTTCCACTCCGGCCAGTGATCGTCCGGCAAATTGACCCGCTCCCGACGCTGCAACCTGCATACCGTCGTTGCTGATGATGGCCATACTGCCATAGCCATCGAAGACATGGGCCGAATCGACCAGCTGCTGCAAAAAGCCCAGCGTCAAGTCGATGGTGGCAACACCAAACACCTGGCCCTGATCCTGAATCGGCACGGTCACCGTTGTCATCAGCACCTGCTCATCTTCAATGGGGAACCAATAGGGTTCGGAGAGAGTCTCGTGCTTCTTGCGTAACGGCTCGCCATACCAGATCTCATTGTCAAAATCAGAGATATAACTCATCGCCACCTGACCGGGGCCATCCTGATACCAGTAATAACCGATCCGTCCGGTGGCATCATGGCCGGGGGTATTGGCAAACTCAGCGTCACGACCATCGAAGGCATTCGGTTCCCAACAGTTGGAACCGCCGACAAAATCGGGATTTTCAAGAATAACACGCCGCAGCATGGCTTTGAGCTGGGCACGACTGAATGGAGTGATGTGCTGGTTGTCCTTGGACGCTGCGACTGACTGAGCAAAACCGCGGGCGGTAAACATGGCCGTTTCCAGCTCGGTGCGGATGGTCAGCATATTCTCCACCGCCGAGGCGGTCGCCATCTGGCGCGCATCGGCCATCGCCTCCTTGCGGGCCGAAATCACGGAAACGGTCAGGTTAATCCCTGACGTTATCAGCAGACATATACCAGCCCACAGTGCAATACGGACTCGAATTGACTTACTTCCCATTACCCATTCTCCATTTGCAGGTTCATCAGCTGAAATCTTATACCAGAATCATAACATTTACTAAAATCATTAAACCGCTTCATGGCATAAAAACGATTTAATCGCCATAAAACAAAGATAGCAGCTTCACCCTGAAGGCGACAAAACTCCGTCATTACTTTATCTCTGGCAACCTTAACACGTTTGCGGGCAGCGGCGAGCTTGAGTGCTCCTGAAGGCGAAACCGCTTAAGATCCTCACGTAACGAGGCAGCCTGGCCCGACAGTTGCTCGGCAGCAGCGGCACTCTCCTCGGCATGGGCGGTATTCTGCTGTGTCACGATACTAATTTGATCCAAGCCTTGATTTATCTGGGTAATTCCCAATGCCTGCTCGTCGGAAGCGGCAGAGATCTCACTGACCAAATCGGTCACTTTAGACACATGATCGACAATTTCCGCTAAGGCTTGCGCCGTGCCATCGGCAATCTGTGAACCGTTGAGAGCTTTGTCGACGGAGTGTTCAATGAGCTCTGCTGTTTCACTCGCGGCCTTGGCACTACGTGCGGCAAGGTTACGCACCTCTTCGGCAACAACGGCAAATCCCTTGCCATGCTGACCGGCGCGCGCCGCTTCAACGGCGGCATTCAGCGCCAGCAAATTAGTCTGGAAGGCAATCTCATCAATCACCTTGATGATTTTCGAAATATTCTTACCCGAATCATTGATATCACGCATCGCTTCAACCATGGCCGCCATCTGGCCGTTGCCATGATCGGCAGACTCTTTGGCCATCGACGAAAGGGTTCTGGCCTGCCGGGCATTTTCAGCATTTTGCTGAGTTTGACTCGCCATCTCGTTCATCGAACTGGCAATCTCTTCTACAGAACTGGCTTGCTCGGTGGCGCCCTGTGACAACACCTGACTGAATTCCGCCACCTGATGACTACCCTGAGAGATCTGCTCACTGGCACTATCCACCCGCCCCAGCACCTCATTGAGGTTAGAACTCATGGCCTGCAAAGCGATGCCCAAGGTATCCAGATCAGAAGCCAGGGTCACCTGATGAGTCAAATCACCGGCGGCAATCTGCTCCGCCAAAGCTGCTTTATCGGCCAGATTTTGCGCCATGCCATTTAACGCGGTAGCTAAGTGACCCACCTCATCGTGTCGAATCATCTCCAGGCGTTTACTCAGATCACCGCGACCGATCCTCTCAGCCATCTCAGTGCCCTGACGGATCGGCTGGGCAATTTTGCTGGCGACAATCCACAACAGAACCAGCGCCACGCAGATACTCAGCAAACCAGCACCTAACTCTTCCCACATCTTAGCTGAGACGGGGGCCATTACCGCAGCTGTCGGCACTTGAACATAGACCCCCCACGGTTTGTCGTGGTTGCCAATGTTAAGTGGCAGGCAGAGCACCAGCCCCTGCTCGTTCCAGTCACTATAGAATTCACCTCGCGCTACGGCCGCCAACAGTTGCGGGCTGTAACCACCCAATTCCGCCAGCGATTTACCGGCCTGATGTTGAGCATCGGCAGCAGCCACCAGAGTACCGGCATTACTGAGAATCGCCATTTTACCGTGCCCATTAAAGACCTCGGTCGAATCCACCAGTTGCTGCAAAAACTCCAACGTCAGATCGATGGTGGCGATACCATACACAGTGCCATTATCTTCAATCGGTACGGAAACCGTCGTCATGAGGACATCGACACCGTCAATCGGAAACAGGTAAGGCTCGGAGAGCACCTCCCGCTGCTGCTTGAGTGGATCAGCATACCAGCTTTCGTTGTCATAGTTTGAAAGGGGCTCCATGGCAACCTGGCCGGGACCATCCTGATACCAGTAGTAACTCACCCGCCCAGTAGCATCATGGCCAGGGGTATTGGCATAGTCAAGGTCCTGACCGTCAAAAGCATTGGGCTGCCAACAGGTGGCACCACCGACAAAATCGGGATTTTCCAGAACCATCCGCCGCAGCATAGCACTGAGCTGCTCACGACTGAATGTCGACTCATGCTGACGATCTTTTGCTGCCGTCACCGATTGAGCAAAACCGCGTGCCGTGAACATTGCCGTTTCCAATTCGGAACGGATTGACAGCATGTTCTCGATCGCCGACGTACGCGCCAGTTCTTGGGCAATCACCATCGCCTCACGGCGAGATTCAACCACAGACAGGGTCAGGCTGATTCCAGAGGTAACCAACAAACACAACCCTGCCCACAGGGCAATACGCACACGAATTGACTGAATTTTCATCTCTTCTCCAACTTCCGTTTCCCGCAACAGCGGTCGTTGTCAAGAGCCGCCCTCGGCCCCAGCAACAGATCCATAATCGCTGAACCATCGACCACGATGTTATTCAGCGTCTAATTCTTGCTTGCGTAATTTCAACCGCCAGGCCAATGGCAGGGTAAACTTGGACGGAATCGCCAACATCACTGCACAGCCAACCAGAACCAGCATCAACGGCGCATCGAGCCCGACACCGGCAAGACTGCTGACGGCGGTGGTTCCCCACAGCAGCAGCACACTCAGCACCAGGTGGATATTCTGCGACATGGCATTAATCCCCCAAAAGTTCTGTGCCAGTTGACGGCGCGGGCAATGGCGAACCTTTATCTCCAACAGCTTAAACCACAACCGACCCTCAAAAATCTGAGCAGAGCCACTACAAACATGATGGAGCAGATAGAGCACAATCAACAGATAGCCGGCATGGTTCAGGCCACCAAAGCACCACTCAAACACCGGCGGATAACACAACATCAGCAACAGCGCACCAATCGCTTCCCCCACCGCCACCAGCACCAGTCCGCGCACCAGACTGCGAACCTGCAAAAAAGGGCGCGTGAGAGTTTCGATATGATCAATAAACGACGAGATGCGGGCATTGCTCAGCACGACAATGGCCGGATAGATATACTTGGTTAACACCCCCATGATCGCAGCAACCTTATATTCTGTTTCAGCCATGCTGAACATGGCATAAAGGACCGCGCCTTCGAGGATGCTTTTAGCAATATTGAACAACAGATTGCCCAGCTCACCATAACGGTAGAACGGGATAAAGCTCACCGCATACCACCACAGCTGTAGCTTATGCCACAGGTCACCGCTTAGGCCGCGGCGAATGGGGGTGGTGGAGGGACAGGCTTCGCAATTTGTGTCAGACATCGAAAAACCTCCTCATGGTGGCGGGATGAAGCGTGAATTCCCATCGCCAACAAAGTAACCGGCGGTGTGAAATCGAAATCGGTAAGATTCTGCCAGCGGATCAACACGCCGTTGAATCTATTTGTTGATCACCGCCGTGCCACACAGTGCAGCAACGGTGATCACACTTGGATGAAACGCCCATTGTCCCAGCACGATATCCGTGTTGGGACAATGGGGAAGTTGGAACAAATTTACATTTTTTTGATGATCGACACGGTTTCTTCAGCAGCAAGAACCGGTGCCAACCCGGTATCAGAGATACCGGAGACCACCTTGACCGAATCGTGGTCCATGGCTCCCGCCTTGGCCCAGACAGCCTTACCCGCTTTAGCCACATAGGCGGAGAACGCATGGTGACCGGAACCTGGGCGCTCACCGATAATGTGAACGATCAGACCAGCCTTGTTGGCCTGATTGAAGACGTTCTCACCAACCTGATAGCCAGCACGGACACGACCGCCAGTGACAACAATGTTCTCTTTGGCAACGCTGTAACCAGCCCCTTTGAGCAGGCTGCGCATCTCGTTGAGATATGGAGCCAGGTGACCTGCGTCCATAATCGCCTTGGAGTTCAACCCGTCGGAGATAACGAACAGGATATCAGGGGTGTTGTTGCCCCAGCTGCTGCGCAGCTTACCGAGGGTAGCCACCGCTTCCTTGCTGAGGATTTCACCTTTTGAAGGAGCAGAGATGTAATCTTCACGGTCATGAACCGTGGTTTTGATGGCAACGGCATTCGGTACCGAAGCAACGAATTCGTCGGACAGTTCAGTCCACAGGCTAACCTTGGCATCGTCGTAAACAGCGTGAACTTTTTTGTCGAGCTCAGGGTTAAGATCCCAGATGTTTTCGCCATAACCCATGGCCAGATCAACACCGTGGCTCAACACTACAGCGATCTCGGCCTGTGCTTCAGCATAGATCTCCTGCTGGCTGCGGCTATCGCCTTGAGCCAGTTTGTACTGGTAGTAGACCCAGTTCAAATCACCAAAGTGCTCAGTCGGCTTGTCGTCAGCACCGATAATTTGGATCTTCTTGAAAAAGTCCCAGATCGGATCGTTGACTTTATAACCGAAATTCTCACGCAGACGAACATGGTCCTGGTACTGGGTGGTCAGGTAGCTAAGCATGGGATCGTTACGGGTTGGCAGAGACATCAGATAGGCAGGATTCGCCGGAGCAATCTGATCCTGGCACCAGGCCAGATCGTCAAGAGTAACCGGCATATGCAGGGTAGAACAGATATCAAGACCGAGGTTCAAGCCGTGCAGCTTGCCCATGACGATATCTTCGAGGCAGCAGCGTACCAGTTGCTCGCGGGTTTTGAACACCTCGGGACCGATGAACCCGGCCACGTCGTTGAGGTGAACCCAGGCGCCTTCGCCTTCGGTCTGTGCCGCAGCCACATATTGCTTCAGTGCACGGGCAAAGCCGTACTTACGCGATTCGTGGACCACCATGTCGAAACCATGGCCGTGACCGTTGGTAAAGTCAGCGCCCTGACCGGTTTCGAAGTAGAGTCCGTATTGACCTTTACGGGATTTTGCGTAATCGACCATCCCTTGAACGGTGAGGTCAAAGGTCTTGTTGGCGCTCTCGGTACCAGCCAGAGACTGGAACCAGATGGCCGTAGAGCCTGGGTGGCTCTTCTCAACCGCCGCCTGAACGTCGATATGTGACAGGACACACCAAGGCATCACTTTTTCGAGATTAAAGGTGGTCAGCATCTCTTTGAGCTGCAGCTCAACCTTCAGAACCGACTCTTCGGTGCTGTCGACGGGGTTGGTACCGAGGATCTGGTCGCCAACGCCAAATGCCCAGGCGTTGAGCACCTGCCATTTGATATCGAGAGGATCATCGGTGGGCGAGTTCGGCTGAACACGGGCCGCCAGGTAGCCTTTGGTGCCGAGGTTGCTACCAGGCAGGGTGACAGAGATCTTAGCGCCAAGATTGATCAACTCCTGGTTGGACATCAACTTGACCACGCAGCCAATGACGTCAGAGTCGAGGCCGTACATGATGCTCTTAATTGCCGCTTCGTCGCTGGCGAGCAGGAAGGCCTTCAGCTCACCGACGCTCCAGCCTTTAACTTGCTCGTATTGAGCCAGGTCGATGGTATCCCAAATCAACTTTTGTACGCCGTCTTTGAACAGAATATTGTCGTGGATAAAGCTGATTTTGGTATTGGCAACCAGACGACGGGCATTCTCACGAGACGCTTCGTTATCGGCGGCAACACCGATGGTTTCATCGCCCTCTTTGAATGCATTGGCAGCACCAATCACCTGCTTGTACAGAGCCTGGTCGAACGCGCCCGTGGTGCGGGTTACGTACTGCGCCACATCTTCACCCTGCTTAACACTGGGGATGTCAACGGCACCAGCAAAGCCAGCTGCCATCAGCACCATGCTCAAGGCACTGCCGACGGCAAGTTTACTTACTTTGATCATTCTTTGTTCTCCATAAAAACGCGACAAGATTGCGGTCTTTCCTTGTCCCTTGCTACACAAATTAGAAACGGAGGATCCGCGGTCCCCGGCTGATCCAGAGGATTGCCTAACGACCTTGAGTCGCCGTCTCCCACATTTCGTTGAATGCTTTTTCGGTCTCAGGGCTCAGAACCCGCCACAGAGCAACGGTCTTGAAGTACTCGTTGTCACCGACGTGGAACATCGCTTTTTCATTGGCGTTGAGCAGATTACCAACATTGGCAACAGCCGGAGTAACACCCTGGCTCTTCACCACGTCAGCCTGCTGGGCGGGATCGAGCATGAAGTTGATCCACTCTTCAGCCAGACGCTTGGTCATCCCTTGAGCGGCATGGCCGACATACCAGGCGTCAACCCAGGCCGTACCGCCTTCTTTAGGCGCTGCGATCAACCAGTTGCCGCCGTTGTTGTTAGCCGCCTGGGCAGCAAAACCCCAGGTGGTCGCCAGAGACAGTTCAGGGAACTCGTCAGGATTGGCACCACCATCCCACAGGCTCTTGGCGTTCTGGCCGAGGAGGTTCAGTTTGGCTTGCACCTTTTCGCGGTCGAGGGAGTTGATGTCGAAGATCTCGTCATAGCCATAGCCCATGGACAGAGCGGTGATCCAGACGTTGACCATCGGGAAGTTGTTGTTGGCGGTATACTGCCCCTTGTACTGGGAACCCCACAGCACGTTCCAACTGGTGGGAGCGTCTTTAACAACATCAGCGTTATACGCCAGACCGTAAGGACCGCAGTTGTAAGGGACGCCATAGCGCTGACCACCGTGGATAGGGGTGATATCCTCAGCAAACACCGGCAGAACGTTTTTCAGGTTGGGGATGTTGGCGGTATTGACAGGCTGCAGGTACGGGTTGGCGGCATCGTAGCAGTAGAACTGTGGTTTTTTCGGCAGCTCATAGGGGGGGGAGATCAGATCGGCAGTACCGTTCTTAACGGCCAGGAAGAACTCGTCCTGGTCCGTCGGGTTGGTGATCTCTACCTCGACATCGACATTAAACTTTTCTTTAACCAAGGCTTGAAAAGCCTCAACATAGGGAGCGGCATAGCCACCCCAACAGTTGATCCGCAACACTTCAGCCGAACTTGCTGCCGGGGCCTCCTCTGGAGCCTTTGACATGGCAAAGGCCGGTGCTGCAACCAGGGCGGCACTCACCAACAGTGTCGCCATCAACAGAATCTTTCGCATCGAGTTTCTCCTTTTCAATCAGAATAAAAGTGAAAAAACAGAACAAAGCAATGGCCTCCGCTTTGTTCCGAAAAACAGCGCATGAGTCACGAACCTGTACAATTGAGCGTAGTACCTATTGAGCATAGACCGTGCCAGATAGACAAAGCAGCGCCTTAGGCTGCGTCATAAAAGCTCAACACGTTATAATTCTGAACATTTTTCAGGGATGATTTTTTTTATCAGGGAGGTGTAAAAGGGTAAATCCGGGGATGTGCTGTTTCGGCACATCCTACACAGGATGATACATCGCTAACAGGTCAACAAACGCAACCGACGGCTGGAACAACCAAGGGGCCCAGCGCAACCGGAGGCGAGGAGGCGGGCTAGACAGCCCCCGAGGACTCATGTCTTGGGAATAAAGTATTGTTCACCAAATTGCATAATATGCAGACGCTGTCAAATCATGATTAGTTAGATGAACAGACGAACAATGGTGTCACTCCAACAGGGTTCTGCATAACGGTGCCAGTAGAGTAGAGAGCAAACCAGCCACAGTGCTGACTTGCTCCCCCTCGTCAAACCGGACATGCGGTTTTCCCGCATCCGGCTTTCCTATTGCCTTCTCATCATTACTATCAGGAAA
>JAGGYC010000153.1 GCA_021162745.1 Desulfuromonas sp.
CAGGCAAGTCGCTCAAGTCGCTGTGGCTGAGGGTGAAACGATCCATGCAACATGGTTTAAGGTGACCGCAGATCTTGTCGAAACGGCAATATGGACGGCTGACGGTCTTGGCAAAGAGTATAAAAGGAACGACGTTGGGCAGTGATGATTCTTCCGCATCGTCCATGACGAGGAATAGGTTCCCTGCTTCATGGGGTATTGAGAGATTTAGAGGGTTATGGCTACAGAGGCTGAGCACAAGTTTGCTATCGACGAAATGAAACGCGCCCTGGAGGAGATGAAAGGGGAACGGGATAAATATGCCTTTCTCTTCGATGATGCTCCCGTCGGATATTTTACCTTTAATCGCGATGGAAATATCTGCTCAGCCAACGTGATAGGTGCTGAATTATTAGGGGTCGACAGAGCCGATCTGGTCGGTCGGAAATTTGAGCAATTCATTGTCGATGAGGACAGCTTGAAGTTTTCATCTTTTAGGCGGAAAGTTTTTTCCAGCCGCCAAAAAGAAACGTGTCGACTGGAGCTAGCCAAAGCGTATCCGCAACCGGTGTTTGTCCGGATTGAAGCCCTGGTGAATTCAACGGGCGAGGAATGCCAGGCCGTTCTGCTTGATATTACGCCAAAAAAACAAGCTGAACAGGCTCTTTCAGAGAGCGAATATAATCTGGCTAAAGCTCAAGCGATGACGCATGTTGGGTCGTGGAGTTACGATCCTGTGACGACTGAGGTTCAGGCGTCGGCGGAACTGTTGCGAATTATGCATCTTGCCCCCGAGCAGGTAAGTCATGAAGTGTTTGCCAGTGTTGTGCATCCAAACGATTATGACATGGTCATGGAGCATTTGCGCAACGGTATAAAGGGCAAGAGCTATGAAATAGAGCATCGCTTACTTTTTGATGATGGCACATTGCGTTGGGTCTATACGATCGTTGAGCCGTCGGTAAATAATGTCGGACAGGTCTTAAAACTCTACGGTACAACTCAGGATATAACGCTGAGGAAACAGGCCGAGGTAGACTTAAGGAATAAAACGAATGAGTTGCAGACGATTTTTGATTCCATCAGCGATGGCATAGTTGTCTACGATTACAATGGGTCTGTTCAGCATCATAATCTTATCAGTCCGCAATTATTTCCCGAAAAAATTTTTCCAGGTTCGTCTTGCAAAGCTATTTTTCATCCCGAGGCAGATTCTGATTTGAAAGAATGTCCTGTTGAAAGGGCACTCAACGGAGAGAGGGTTGATATTTCCCTGGTTGTCAATGATGTACAGGCAGCTCCTCTCTATGTTGATGTCACCGCAACCCCGATCAAAGATGCGTTGGGTGAAAAAAATCGGGCATTAGTTTTTATTCGCGATGTTTCTGAAAAACGGCATCAGGAAATGCACCTTATTCAGGTTGAAAAGATGTCGAGTGTTGGTGTGCTGGCGACAGGGATGGCGCACGAAATCAATAATCCCCTGACCTCCATCGCCGGATGTGCAGAGGCGTTGTTACGCCGCTTCCACGATGCTCCGGCATTAGAAGAAGACAGCCGATTGGATGTCTTTCCTCGTTATCTTGAGGTGATCACCCGTGAATCCTATCGTTGTAAAGGGATCATCGAGCATTTGCTCAGCTTCGGCAGTACGTCCGATGGCTCGGCGCGAAAAGTGGATGTCAATTTGGCATTAGAGGAGATTGTCGAACTGCTGAGGTATCAGCCGAACTGCCAACAGATTCGAGTCGCCTGTCATTTGCTTCCTGTGTTGCCCAGGATCAAGGGTGATCCCTCGGGGTTGCGTCAGGTTTTTATGAATTTATTGGTTAATGCTCATCAGTCGATTGAGGGAGCAGGGGGCATTGAGATTACAACGGATAAGCTTGATAGTGATTTTATCAGTATTATAATACGCGACACGGGTTGTGGTATGGAACAACGTATTATCGATAGAATATGGGAGCCTTTTTTTACCACAAAAGAGGTCGGACAGGGGGTCGGTCTCGGTCTTGCGTTAACCTACAATATTGTTAAAGAACACGGTGGTGAAATTGTGCTTGAAAGTCAGGTTGGTAAGGGTACTGAGTTTAAGATCCTGTTGCCGATCTGGCAGGAATGAAATATGTGATTCACACCAATTGTTTCAATCCCAGCAGTGTTTAGATCGACCCGATAACCGGCATCTCGAAGGAGTCCTGTTGTCGGGTTGTCATTTTTAGTACCTTCCGCAAAATCGGCCGTTTTTCCCGCCCGTTGTTGTGTTGTCAATCTTTTTCCTTTACAGCAAGTTCTCAGTCGTCAATATCAGTGGTTGCGTGAAAGCCATCACGATCCGTTTTTTTGATGCCATTCAACTGCGGAGATCCTGCCTGCTTCGAACGTTGTTTGGTTGCTCTTGGCTGAGGTTTCCCCAGCCAGTCCAGCAACTAAAATTCTCTACGCTATTGTGTCGAAACTGAATGTCTTTTCTGGAAATCAAGCAAGGTTCTGACCACCGTTTTCAGTGTTGTCTCCTTGTTGTCGTTCCTGCCGCCTGTGGCTTCAACGATAGTGTGGAGAATCTCTACTGGTTGGCGAGATGGTAGCAGCACTACTGTTGAATTCTTGTCCATAAATTCTACAGTAAGTGTTGGGTGAGACTTTAGTGATTCCTGTGTAAGTATTTGATTCTCAACGTAGAAATAGCGATATGTGCTGGTTGGCATTCGTCTTGCAAATTAATAAAGTTATGCAGCGCAATTTGGTTTGCGCATAACTAATATCCAGAAGGAGAAAAAAGATGGAAGAAAAATTTGAAACAGAAATCCCGGAGACGGAAGTTTGCACTGAAGAACCTACAATTGTTGAAGAGATTCAAGTAGAAGAACTTGCCATCGACGGCATCTGCGGGGTGTACTAAGGTGGGCGCGGCAGGCATTAAGCTGCATCCGGCCTGCCGTGTAAGGCAGGAAGGGTTCGGTCTCCTTTTTTATGATTCAAGGGGGCCGGGCCTGCTGTTTGCAGAAACGAAGCGGCTGTTGCCGGTAGACTTTTTTGATACGGTGCGTGGTTTGGAAGAGTTCCCGGAAGGGGTGGCTGAAAAGCAGAAGCCGGCACTGAAGAAGTTATATGTCACATTGTTGGAAAGGGGGTTTCTGCGTGAGCAATCGATTTGTTGATGAAGGTATGAGTGCACCTGTGAATCTGACTTGGGAAGTGACCCTGGCGTGTAATTTGCGTTGCCGGCATTGCTTGTCCTCTTCTGCTGAGCCGGTACCTGATGAGCTTACGACGGCCGAGGCTCTTGAGGTTGTTGAGCAGATGGCTCGCGAGAATATTTTTCAAGTGAATATTGGTGGTGGCGAACCATTTATGCGCCCCGATTTTCTTGAAATTATCGATGCTTGTCACGCTAAGGGGATCATGACCTGTATCTCGACCAATGGCACGCTGTTTGATCAAGAATTGGTGGATTTTTTGTCTAAGACCCGTTTGGTTGCCATTCAGGTTAGTTTAGATGGCGCCAAGAAAGAAACATGTGAGGCCATTCGGGGCAAGGGGACCTATGATCCCGCAATTAAAGCGCTTAAGCTGCTCGCTAATTCACCGATTCCGACAAGTATAAATACCGTTCTCACTACAAGCAATGCTGCTGAGGTGCCGGACCTGCAAGTTTTGGCGGACGAAATTGGAGTAACGCTTCGCATTAGTCGTTTTCGCCCGTCCGGGCGAGGAGCTCAAACCTATGAAGAACTTAAGCCGACACCGGAACAGTTGGTCGAGTTTTCCAATTGGCTGGGCAGAAATGACAATATTCGTACCGGGGATAGCTTTTTCTCGTTAACGCCCCAGGAGCGCCAGGGGCTCGGCTTGAACTTGTGCGGTGCCTGCAAGCTGACCTGCTGTATTGGCCCTACCGGCAAGGTTTTCCCCTGTGCTTTTTTGCAGGATGAAAACTTTGAGGCTGGTGATATTCGCCAGAACACTTTTAAGGAGATTTGGGATGATTCTGAGATTTTCAACTCATTCCGTAATCTAAGGATTTATTCCTGTGAAGGTTGTGAGCGTTATGATCAATGTCACGGTGGCTGTCCTGCCGTTGCCTATTACCTCAAGGGTGATATCGAAGGCGGAGACCCCGAATGCATTGAGCGTTGCGTGACATCACTTGCGGATTTGGGGACACAGTCACAGGCTGTTTAACTTTGCTTGACAGCGCCTTTTTGGTGCTGCTTGTGAATTAAGTCTGAATAAGATTGGTCATAGTCCAGCAAAGCTGAAGATAGGCTGGTGCGTCCATGGCAAGGGTGTCTGTCCACAGGACGTTGACAGCTAAGGACCCGTCCCTTGGACGCCGTCTTGTCGGCTGAACAGTTATTGAAATTGAATGTATAAATATTAAGTAATCGGTAAGATTCTATTAGGAGACCAGGATCATGATGTTCGAAAATCTTTTTACGCCACGGAAAATCGGCAAGGTTGAGGTTAAAAACCGTATTTCCTTCCAACCACATCTGACCAACTTTGCCGAAAAGTGTCTGCCTACTGAGCGACATATGTACTATTGGGGAGAGCGGGCCAAGGGTGGTGCCGGTTTGATCACAACCGAAGAGATGAGTGTCCATCCGACGGATACTGCCTATGAAAAATTGGTTGAGGCATTTCACCCTGAAGTTATTCCCGGGTTTCGGAAAATTACCGATTACGTTCATCAATTTGATACCAAGATGTTCTGTCAGCTCAATCATAATGGGCAGCAGTGTGACGGCAGTATTTCACGGCTTCCGGTCTGGGCTCCAAGTCCTGTGCCTGATGTTCTCTTTCGTGAAACCCCAAAGCAGATGGAGATTGAGGATATCGAAGAGGTCTGCCGCTATTTTGCCATCAGTGCTGAACACGTTCGTCAGGGTGGTTTTGACGGTGTAGAGCTGCAATTCGGTCATTCGAGCTTGGCTCGTCAGTTTCTTTCTCCGTTGACGAATTACCGTGATGATGAGTTCGGCGGCAGTCTTGAAAATCGGATGCGTGCTCCATTGATGTTCATTGCTGCCGTTCGTAAGGCGGTTGGCAATGATTTTACCCTCGGCATCCGCATGTGCGCCGACGAGATGATTCCCGGCGGACTTGACCTGGCTCAGGTGCAGGAGATCTGTGCCCTGTTTGAAGCCAGTGGCCTTATCGATTTCGTCGATCTGTCGATAGCGACCTTTTACAACCTGTACCTGGTGGAAGGTTCCATGCATACGCCGCTGGGCTATACCGTTCCGTTAGCTGCAGGGATTCGTGAGAAAGTCGATCTTCCGGTCTTTTGTACCGGTCGGATCAATGACCCGGTGATGGCAGAAAAGGTGCTGGCGGCCGGCCAGGCCGATATGATCGGCATGTGCCGGGCCCTGATTTGCGATCCTTTCTTGCCTAAAAAGGCTGAAGAGGGCCGTCTTGAAGATATTCGCTACTGCATTGCCTGTAATCAGGGTTGTATTGGCCGGATGGGGATCAACCGTAGCTTGGGCTGTGTGCAGAATCCGGCTGTTGGTCTGGAAAAGAAATGGGGTGAAGGCTCCTTGCAGCCGGCTCCGATAAAGAAAAAGGTCATGGTTGTCGGTGGTGGTCCTGGTGGAATGTGGGCTGCGAAGATGGCTGGCCGACGTGGTCATGACGTCACGTTGCTCGATCGCAATGATACGCTGGGTGGTCAGGTGTTGACCGCCATGAAGGGCGCAGGCCGTGATGAGTTCGGCGTTATTATTCGCAATGAAAAAGAGCAGGTCGATAAAGCTGGTGTGAAGGTGGAACTGGAGACTGAGGTTACCGCCGATAAGGTGCTTGCGGCCAAGGCGGATGCCGTTATTATCGCGACCGGCAGTACGCCGAAAGCTAACCCTGTTGGCGGCTCGGATGGTCCTGGCGTTTGTAATGTCTGGGAGGTGCTGGAAAAACAGGTGGAGGTTGGCGACAACGTCTGTCTCATCGATTATGACGGTCATCACCGGGCGACGGCGACGGCAGAATTCCTCGCCGATCAGGGTAAAAACGTCCATATCATCTGTTCCAGTCTGTTTATCGGCGCGGAACTCGGCCCGACACAAGATCTCTATCTGACCCGTCAGCGCCTGCTGGGCAAGGGCGTTAGCTTCAGTCCTGATATTGCGGTGATGGAAGTTTCGGGTGAGATTGGTGAAAAAACGGTTAAAGGCTTTAACGTCTATTCCAATGTCTGGGACGAATGGAACGGTTATGACACCGTCGTGCTGGCCATGGGACAGGCTGTTGATGATGATCTCTATTTTGCCCTCAAGGGCAAGGTTAAGGAACTTCACCGGGTCGGTGACTGTGTTGCACCGCGTAAAGTCGATATGGCGATCTGGGAAGGTCATAAAGTAGGGAGGACGATCTGATGTCTCCCAAGGGATTTCAAGTTTCCGGGAAATCGCCGAACATCGTGGTGTTCGTCGATTTCCCCGGAGCTAAGCTGGACGACTATGGCAAGGGGGTTCTCACCGAAGCCTCACGGCTGGCAAACGTGCTGGGTTCAGAATGGTCCGTGCTGAGCTTTGGTGAGCCTGCAGCAGAGAGTATCGAGGCATTGGCTCCTTATGGGGTTGAGAAACTTACTCTCATTAAGAGTGATGAAAAACTGCTCGACTCAGTAGACGTGCAGGCCCGTCTTCTTGCCTTGGCAACAGAGCAGGAAGATGCTTCTTTGCTTTTGTTGCCCCATAATGATCTCGGAGCAACGTTGGCTCCCCTGCTGACCAATGAGCTGCAAGCGGCTCTGTTTACAGAGACTATTGCTTACGCCAACGATGGCGAAAAGTTGACCTTGTCCCGCAAGATTTTGGGGGCTCAGGTTGCTGAAATGAAATGCTGGGACGCACGTTCCAAGCTTGTCCTGACGGTTAGCCCGGAGATATTAAGCACTGTGGTGTTGCCGAGTGTGAAGCCGGGTAGCGTGCAGGTTGAGCGCTGGCAACCGCCGACAGTAGCTCCCGGAGTAACCCGAATTATTGAGAGGATTGCCGCCGATCCGCAAACGGTCGACTTGGTCGATGCTGAAGTGATCGTCAGTGCCGGGCTTGGCTGTAATGACGAAGCGATCGGTCAGGTCAAGGAACTGGTTCAGCTGCTCAATGCGTCTCTCGGTGTTACCCGACCGGCCTACGATCTTGGCTATACGGGGTTTGAACGGATGGTCGGTCAGACGGGTAAAACTGTTGCCCCACAATTCTATCTGGCGTTAGGGATCTCGGGTTCTATGCATCATTTGGGCGGCATGAAGGATTCAAAGCGCATTGTTTCCGTTAATATTGATCCGAAAGCACCCATTGTTGCCAATTCAGATGAAGGTTTTGTCGCCGATCTGCGTGAGCTTTTACCGTTGCTGATTGAACGGGTCAAGTCGGCTGTTGGAGGTTCCTTATGAAGCGTACATTTGATGCCATTGTAGTTGGTGCTGGTCCTGCCGGATCTTCAGCAGCTCTGACCATGGCACGGGCTGGACTTAGTGTTGCCCTGGTGGAGCGGGGGAGCTTTCCCGGTGAGAAGAATATGTTTGGTGGCGTTCTCCACCGCATGACCGCCTTGGAAGATGTTTTCCCTGATTTTTGGAATCAGGCTCCCCTTGAGCGTCATATCGTTAAAAAAGGTCTCACCTTCATCACGGAAGAGTCCAGCTTTAACGTAAATTTTGACACTGAACACAATGATACTCCTCCCTACAACGGTTATACCGTTTCAAGGCCCAAGTTTGACCGCTGGTTGGCGGAGGAGGCGGTCAAGGCCGGCGCAACGTTGTTAACACATTCGACGGTAGACGACGTAATTAAAAAAGAGGGACGCGTTGTCGGTGTCTCACTGTTGCGCGATGGTGCGGAACTGTTGGCGCCGATTGTCATTGCTGCAGATGGCGTTTTATCGTTTACCGCTGCAAAAGCAGGACTCAAACGACCACAGTTTGATCCGTCTGAGGTCGCTGTCGGCATTAAGGCCTTGGTCGAGATGCCTCACGATGTGATCAATGATCGTTTCGGTCTGGTCTGTGAACAGGGGGCATCGAACGAGATTGTCGGATGCACTTCCGGTGTGCGCGGTGGCAGTTTTATCTACACAAATTATGATTCTCTTTCTCTGGGGATGGTTTTACACCTGAGCAGCTTAAACAGCAGTGGTAAAACTCCCTATGATTTGCTCAATGAATTTATGAAGCAACCGCAGATCGCAAAATTGTTGCGAGGTGGTCGTCTTCTAGAGTATTCGGCGCATCTGGTGCCCGAGGGTGGCTATAACATGATTCCGCAGTTGTTCGATGATGGAATCATGGTTGCAGGTGATGCCGCAGGATTTTGTATTGTCACTGGAATCAACCTCGAAGGGATCAATCAGGCGACACAATCCGGTGTCTTTGCGGGTAAGGCCGCTATCCAGGCCCACGAGCAGCGTGACTTCAGCAAAGCGAGCCTGGCTGTTTACAAGAAGATGCTTGAAAACAGCTTTGTTTTAAAAGACCTCAAGCTATATCGTAAAACACCTAAGATGTTGCACAATGATCGAATTTACAGTCAGTATTCTGATCTGGTGTGCAGTATGATGGAAGATGTTTATCGAATTGATGGTGCTCCAAAAGAAACAATGACTAAGCTGGTGTTGCGTAATGTTAAGGAAAAAGTAGGTTTGAAGAATATGCTGGCTGATGTTTATGGCGGATGGAGAGCATTATGAATATAAATCTTGATGAGATTTTCGACTATACCAGCTTTAATGTTGATCGTGAACCGCACATTAAGCTGAATGAGGAGATCTGTAAGACCTGTGATCAACGAGCCTGTACTAATTGCTGCCCGGCGCGTTGTTATACTTGGGATGAAGAAAGCCAAAAGATGACCTTTGTTCATGACGGTTGTTTGGAGTGTGGAACGTGCTATGTGGTCTGTGGCAACAATGCATTTACCCGTTGGCGTTACCCTCGTGGTGGTTTCGGAGTCTCCTATCGGATGACTTAAGGAGTTGCACGATAGACATGGTCTCGGGAAATGGAGTAATGAAAATGTCAGATAAATCAATTCAAATAGCTGTTTTACTTAGAGAAGTGTGTGACCCTAATCCGCCGGCCCGTTTGACGGAAGATGGTTATGGCGTCAGTGATCGTGGTTTGCGTCGTTTCGCAAATCCTGCTGATATCTGCGCGTTGGAGCAGGCGTTACGGATGGCGGAAGGCAAACAGGGAAGCGTAACTGTCTTTGTTGTTGGTCCTTCGCGTTTGGAAGATCTTTTACGTCTGGCTCTGTCGATGGGGGCAGATCGCGCAATAAGGGTCTGGGACTCTTTATTTGCGGGTGGTGACGATGTTGCCGATGCCCGCCTGATTGAGCGATTGATTCAAATTTTTGACTGCGATTTTTTCCTGACGGGAAATGGCCTGCTTGATCGTGGCGCAGCACCGGTTCCTGCCTTGGCTTCCGCCGGGCTCAGCATGCCGTATGTCACTGCCGCAGTCGATTTTGAATTTCAGGGTGAAGGGATTGAGGTCTTACGCAAGTCTGATCGCGGTGCCAAACAGTTGGTTGCACTTGGTCACCCCTGTACCCTGATGTTTGAGGATGGTTGTTGCGAGCCACGCTATCCGCATCAGGATGCTTTGATGGCGGCGTTGGAAATGCCTGTTGAGCATTGGGGGCTGGCAGAGCTTGGTTTAACCATTAGCGAGGTCGGTAGTTATGGGGCAAAGCTGGGGAAGGAACGCTGCAGTTTTCCCCGTTTGAATCCGAAACGTGTGGTCACCCCGGATGCTGATTTGCCGGCCTTTGATCGAATACTGGCGCTACTTTCCGGTGGTATCAAACCCCGTGAGGGGAAATTGCATCATGGTTCTGCTGAGGAAATGGCAGAAATGCTCTTAGGTGTTTTTCAGGCAGAAGGTCTGGTGGGCGGGGGGCAAAAGTGATTTATCAGCTGGCCGATGGGGTTGAAATCGAAAATGCTGTTCATGGTGGGGTTTTGGTCTCATCGCGTCCGTTGCGAATGGTGCGTTTAAACCGTTCTCTTTTGGATCTGGTTCAGCGTTTACCGAATGTTGATCTCCGTCAGCTAGCTGCTGCAGAAGTAAAGGCGCTCGAGAAGCTGGTTAAGGGTGGTTTTGTTGATCGTCGTTGGCACGGCCTGGAAGATATGGCTGAGCTTCCGACGGTCAGCATCATTATCCCGGTGAAGGATCGGGCAGAAGATCTGCGACATTGTTTGAACTCCCTGGAGCAGCTTGATTATCCCCAGGATAAGCTGCAGGTGGTGGTGGTCGATGACGGCAGCAGTGATGAGACTCCTGACGTTGCCGAAAACTGGGGAGCCATTCTGCTCCGTTCGGGAAAGATTGGTGGAGGTCCCGCCTTTGCACGCAATAAGGGCGCATCCGTTGCTGAGGGAGAGATCCTTGCCTTCATCGATTCCGATTGCAGCGCTGAAAAAAACTGGCTGTCTGATTTGCTGCCGGTCTTTTATGATGAAGAACTGGCCGCGGTCGGTGGTTTGGTTGACGGAATGCATCATGGTTCGGCCCTCGATCGTTATGAAGCCGTGATGTCGAGTTTAAATCTCGGGCGTCGTGAAATGTCAGGCGGCCCCGGAGCCGATACCTTTTATCTGCCCAGTTGTAACCTGTTGATACGGAAGAAAGCGTTCTCGGAAGCCGGTGGCTTTCGTTCGGAATTGCATGTGGGAGAGGATGTCGATCTGACCTGGCGTTTACGAGATCTGGGCTGGAAGATTAAATATATGCCGTGTGGGACGGTTTATCATGCACACCGCAGCTTTCTTTGGCCTTTTATGAAGCGCCGCTTCGATTATGGTACCTCCGAAGGGATATTGCACCAACTGCATCCCGTTCGGGGCAAGAAAATGATATTGCCGCCAATGCTGACATTTATTTTAGTGTTACTGATGGCGAGTGTGCTTTTGAAGACACCTTGGCCGTTGCCGATTGCGGCCTCGTTATTATTAATAGATGTCTTTTTAACCCGGCGTCGTCTGGATAAGATCGGGCTGGATTTTTCTCTAGGGAAGATCTTTGCGGCGCGTCTGCGAGCCGTTGGTAGCCTCGGTTATTATATCGGCTATCATTTGCTTCGTTACTACCTTTTGCCTTTAATTCTGAGTGCCGTTTTCTTGCCGAAATTGGCGATTCTTATGCTCTTGATTGTGCTTGGCGTCGGCTTGGTTGATTACAGGGTGCGAAAACCGAAGATTTCTCTGCTGGGATTCTATATGTATTACACTCTGGAACAGCTTTCGTACGGGACAGGCGTTCTGAGGGGATGCTTAAAGGTGAAAAGCATAGCCAGCTATGCTTTGGATTTCAAGTGTACAGGTTGAGTTGGGGGGGTAAGTGGGGATGGAAATGATGAAACGATCACGAATAGTTGGCAAGCTGATCTACAATGCCCTGCGTTATCGGGTTCTTAAATTTACGGGCTGGCCAGCCCATCTTGAATCACTCAGCCTGGAAATTACACACCGTTGTATTTGCCGCTGTGTGATGTGTAACATCTGGAAGATCCCGAATGATGTGCCGGATTTACCATTGTCTGACTGGACCGGACTGTTGACCTCTCCGGAATGTCGTACTTTGCGTGAACTCGATATTACCGGGGGGGAGCCATTCCTACGAGAGGATCTTGCCTCTTTTCTCACCTGGGTTGCCCGTGCGAAATCTGCGTATTTCCCTCAATTGAAAACGGTAGCGATCACCACCAATGGTATTTTGACCGATAAAATCCTCAACGTAACAAATGAGGTGGTCGATCTGTTGGCTGAGCAGGGAATTGATCTGGTCCTTGTCTGTGGTCTGGATTCCGTTGATGAATTGCACGATAAAATTCGTAATCTGAAAAATTCCTGGCAAAAACTCAGCACGACGATTACTGCGCTGGAGAGCCTGAGGGAAAAGCATTCTAATTTGGTACTCGGTGTTAAGACGACCATTATACCTGCGAATGTTTGTAAGCTAGACAAAATTTCCTCGTTTGCCGAGGAACATGGCCTGTTTACCATTGTTTCGCCGCGGATTATAACAGCGAATCGATTCGGGAACCAGGACCTCAAAGATGATCTCAGTTTCAGTGATGAAGATTATCAATTGATGAGACAATTTTATGAAGGACCGGCTTTCGCCTGGAGTGGACATCGCCAGGCCATGCTCAACTATCTGACAACGGGGGAGGTGGACAAACCTTGTTCTGCGGGGTTTAATACTCTCTTTGTTAGACATACAGGTGAGGTTTTTCCGTGTCCTTTGATCCCCATCTCTTTGGGGAATCTAAAGCAGGAACGACTCGCGGACATGCTGTCGTCAACGCAAGCTGCTCAGTTCCGCAGAAACATTAAAACTTATCCTGAATGCAAAACCTGTACAGAACCGGGGTTGGAACGGATATCTTGGACTTTTGAAGGTTTGACCTGCTTGCGACAGCTGATAGCAATGGGATTTAAAGACTTTGAACGACTCGCACAACATATGGGGCTCAATAAGTATTTTTGATGCTTTGTCGGTAAAAACATTATATCGCTTAAGGGGGGAACATGTGCGGAGGGGAAATTACCACAGTTCGCTTGTTTGGAAAACTTCATACCTACCGTCGACAAAAAGGACTGTCGCCTATAGCAGAAATATGGCTTCCTGATGAGGGCATGCCTGCGGTTGATGTTGCACGACAACTGGATTTGCCGCTCGATTTTATCGAAGGGGTTTTTTGTAACCATGTGGTTTATGGGCTAGATCATATTTTACGGCCAGGTGATGAGTTGGCATTTGTCCCTACGGGGATTCCTGGCCCGCACCGGTTTATGCTTGGTATCCATGCTGCCGGCAAAAGCAAATCCGATTAATAGTTATCTTAATGGAGTTGTTCAGTAAATCACCACGTTGCCGCTTAGGCCGGGTGTAGATTGGCTTGGTTGTTGGGTAATTAACGGTAAGACAGAATTCAACTATTTGTTTATGGGGGCGTATCCGCAATGGATATGCCCTTTTGCTTTGCAAGGTCAGCACTTGTTGCATGCCCGTTCTGATGTGCGAATGAACGTTATGTGTAGATTAAATGTTCGCTGTAGATAAATGCTACAGTCGGTGAGCTGTGTGTGGAGCTTTGCCCGACTCTATTGTTCTTCTGCATTCACTGAAAACGTTGTTTCTCGGAGGGGGAGACGCTCTTTTTGTTCTATGACGGCAGATATTGATTTTTGGCATACAACATGCTGTTAGTTGTCTGCAACAGTTTAATGCTCATCGTCGGCTTGTTTGTTGTGGAGTCGAGAGCTCGTGGGCGAATTATTTTGGGATGATGTATAAAACAGAAAAACAG
>JAGGYC010000032.1 GCA_021162745.1 Desulfuromonas sp.
TAGAAATGGTAATGCCTGGCGACAACATCGCAATGACCGTAGATATGATCACTCCGATCGCTATGGATAAAGAGTTGCGCTTCGCGATCCGCGAAGGTGGTCGTACGGTTGGCGCCGGTGTTGTTAGCGAAATTATTGAGTAATCGAGGTTAGAAATGTCCAGCCAGAAAATAAGAATTCGCTTGAAAGCGTATGATCATAAGCTGCTCGATATGGCAGTGAATGAAATTGTTGATACGGTAAAGCGGACCGGTTCGCATCTTGCGGGTCCAATCCCTCTGCCGACTGTGATCAACAAGTATTGTGTTTTGCGGGGTCCGCATGTTAATAAGACCAGTCGTGAGCAGTTCGAAATTCGAACACATAAGCGATTGTTGGATATTCTTGATCCCACACAGCAAACTGTAGATGCCCTGATGAAGTTGGATTTGTCGGCAGGTGTCTTTGTCGAGATCAAGCTGTAGCAACGTGTCGTTTTTTTGATAAGGATAGTATGATGGTAAACGGAATTCTGGGAAAAAAACTGGGCATGACCCAGATATTTGCCGAGAACGGTATTCGCATCCCTGTGACGGTGATTGAGGCTGGTCCTTGCTCCGTTGTGCAGAAAAAAGTTGTCGATACTGACGGTTATGATGCGGTGCAACTTGGCTTTGGAGCACAAAAAGCTCACCGTATTAACAAACCTGAAATGGGTCATTTCAAGAAGGCAGGCAAGGGCGTTTTTGCTTTTCTTCGTGAAATGGATGGCAATATCGCTGAGTGTGAAGTTGGTTCAGAAATCCTCTGTTCTGATGTGTTCTCCGCTGGCGATGTTGTTGATGTCTCGGGAGTGAGTAAGGGTAAGGGTTTTCAGGGCGTCATAAAGCGCTGGAACTTCTCTGGTGGTCGTAGCAGTCATGGTTCAAAGTTCCACCGTCACGGTGGTTCCATTGGGTGCAGTGCGTGGCCCGCACACGTATTCAAGGGCAAAAAGATGGCTGGACAGATGGGTAACGAGCAGGTCACTACTCAGAATCTGGAAATTGTTGATGTCCGCGCAGATCAAAATCTGATTCTTGTCAAGGGAGCTGTTCCTGGCCCTAAGAATGGTCTGGTTACGATCCGCAAAGCCGTTAAGGCTTAAGCTGGACCATCGGTGATACAGGAGATAGTAACATGGCAAAAGTAACAGTTTATGATATGCAAAAAAACCAGGTTTCAGAGCGTGAGCTCTCTGACGCGATCTTTGACACGGAAGTGAAGAAGTACCTGGTGCATGATATGGTTCGGTATCAGATGGCTGCGCGCCGTCAGGGTACTGCGGCTTGTAAAAACAGAAGTGTGGTAGTGGGTGGCGGCAAGAAGCCTTTTAAACAAAAAGGTACGGGTAATGCCCGTCAGGGTTCTGTTACGGCTCCTAATCATGTTGGCGGTGGCGCAGCGTTTGGTCCCAGCCCTCGTGATTACGCATTTAAATTAAATCGCAAAGTCAAGAAGCTTGCTTTATGTTCAGCTTTGTCAGCTCGGTTCCAGGATCAGAAACTGACTGTACTTTCAGACCTCAAATTTGACACCATCAGTACTAAGAGTTTTAAGCAGATGGTTGACCGTTTTGAGTTCAAAAAGGTGCTGGTCGTGATTGATTCTGCTAATCCTGAGATTGAGCTCTCGGCTCGGAACCTGCACAACGTGAAAGTGTTGCGCGCTGAAGGGGTTAACGTTTATGACGTTATGAAGTACTCCGAACTGGTTCTGACTGAGGGTGCGGTAGAGCAGCTGGAAGGAGCGTTGGCGTAATGAAGCCTTTACATCAAGTTATCAAAAAGCCGTTGGTTACTGAAAAAACTGCGACCCAAAAAGAAGAAGGACGGGTTGTGGTATTTGAGGTGGCTAAAGATGCAAACAAGATTGAGATTAAGCAGGCTGTTGAAAAGGCTTTCGACGTTAAGGTTGATGATGTCAACACCATGATTGTTGCCGGCAAGGTCAAGCGCGTAGGTAAGCAGTTTGGGAAACGTCCTAATCGGAAAAAAGCGTATGTAACTCTCGCTGAAGGCAGCAACATCGACTTCTTTGGCGTGTGATGACAGTCTTAGGGATACGGAGTTAGTATAATGGCGATCAAAAAGTTTAAGCCGACCTCGCCGGGGCGCCGCCACATGACAGCCTCAACTTTTGAGGAGGTTACAACAGCGACACCTGAAAAGTCACTATTGGAACCGCTCAAGAAGTCTGGTGGTCGTAATAACAACGGGCGGATTACAAAGCGTCACACTGGTGGTGGTCACAAGCGTAAGTACCGCATTATTGATTTCAAGCGTGACAAAAAAGAAATTCCAGCACGCGTTGTTTCAATTGAATATGACCCGAATCGTTCTTCTCGCATTGCTCTTTTAAACTATGCAGATGGCGAAAAGCGTTATATCCTCGCGCCGGTTGGTCTTGAGGTTGGTACGGAGGTCATTGCAAGTGAAACAGCTGATATTCAGCCTGGTAATGCGATGATGATTCGCTCAATTCCTTTGGGTACCTGGGTTCACAATATTGAACTGAAGGCCGGCAAAGGTGGGCAGCTTGCCCGTAGCGCAGGTGCTTATGCAATGATCGCAGCAAAGGAAGGACGTTACGCTCAGTTGCGACTCCCTTCCGGCGAAGTTCGATTGGTGTTGCAGGAGTGCTGTGCATCGATTGGTCAGGTTGGTAATACTGATCATGAAAATGTGAAGATTGGTAAAGCTGGACGTAATCGCTGGCTGGGTAAGCGCCCTCAAAGTCGTGGTGTCGTAATGAACCCTGTCGATCACCCCCATGGTGGTGGTGAAGGTAAGAGTTCTGGTGGACGTCACCCTGTAACACCTTGGGGTGTTCCGACTAAGGGTTATAAAACACGGACCAACAAGCGTACTGATCGTTTCATCGTACGTCGTCGGAATAAATAGAGGAGAATATCGTGGCTAGATCTATTAAAAAAGGACCTTACGTCGAGGAGAGCCTGCTGCGCAAGGTTGATTTGGAAGGTGGAACAACGGCTAGCAAGGTGATTAAGACTTGGTCTCGCCGTAGCACGATTATTCCTGAATTTGTTGGTCATACATTTGCGGTGCATAACGGAAAGAAATTCTTGCCTGTTTATGTTTCTGAAAATATGGTCGGTCACAAGCTTGGTGAATTTGCACCTACCCGTACTTATTACGGTCATGGGTCAGATAAGAAATCCAAGAGAAAATAATCGCAACGGAGTCACCGGATGGAAGCAAAAGCGAAGTTAAGATTTGTTCGCATGTCCCCGCAGAAAGCACGCTTGGTTGTGGACATGGTTCGCGGTAAAAATGTACAGGATGCGCTTAATATTTTGCGTTTTTCCCCACAGAAGCCAGCTGGTATAGTGGCCACTTTGGTGAAGTCAGCAGTTGCGAACGCCGAACAAAAAGGTGTAGCTGATGTTGATAAGCTGTACGTTAAGGAAATAACCGTAGATCAAGGGCCTGCCCTTAAGCGGTTTATTCCACGCGCTCAGGGACGTGCAAGTAAGATTCGTAAACCAACAAGTCACGTTCAGGTCGTCCTGGACGAAATTTAGCCAATCAAGGAGGTGATAGTTTGGGCCAGAAAGTTCATCCTGTAGGATTTCGACTGGGTGTTATTAGAACCTGGGAGTCGAAGTGGTATGCAGATAGGGATTATGCGAGTTTTGTGCATGAAGACCTTAAACTGCGTAATTATCTGAAGAAGCGCTTGTATCATGCAGGGATCTCGAAAATTGAGATTGAGCGTGCTGCAGGCAAAATGAAATTGAATATTTTTGCTGCACGTCCGGGAATTATCATCGGTAAGCGCGGTTCTGAAGTTGAGGCTCTCAAGCTTGAACTGGCCAAACTCACCGACAAGGAAATTTTTCTGAATATTCAAGAAGTCCGCAAGCCTGAGATGAATGCACAGCTCGTTGCAGAGGGCGTTGCGTTGCAACTTGAGCGGCGTGTTGCATTCCGCCGCGCTATGAAGCGCAGTGTTGGACAATCTCTTCGTTTTGGTGCGCAAGGCATTAAGATCACCTGTAGTGGTCGTCTTGGTGGTGCTGAAATGAGTCGTACCGAGTGGTACCGTGAAGGTCGAGTCCCTCTGCACACGATTCGTGCAGATATCGATTATGGTTTTGCTGAAGCAAAAACAACTTACGGAATCATTGGCGTAAAAGTTCTCATCTTCAAGGGCGAAGTTCTCTCACGGGAGCTGTAGGCTTGTCAGATAGGAGTATGTTGTTATGTTAATGCCCAAGAAGGTTAAGCATAGAAAGCAGTTTAAAGGTCGCATGAGGGGTGCGGCAAAAGGCGCAACGGATCTCAATTTTGGTGATTACGGTCTGCAGGCTACGAATCGTGGCTGGTTGTCCTCACGTCAAATTGAATCAGCGCGTCGTGCCATGACCCGTTATATTAAGCGTGGTGGTAAGATTTGGATCCGCTGCTTCCCCGATAAGTCTTTGACTCGCAAAGCGGCAGAGACTCGTATGGGTAAAGGTAAGGGTTCACCCGATAGTTGGGTTGCCGTTGTTCGTCCCGGCGCGGTGTTGTATGAGATGCAAGGTGTTACTGAGGAAGTTGCACGCGAGGCATTCCGCCTGGCTGCTCATAAGCTTCCCATTTCTACCAAGTTTGTAGCCAGAGAGGAGAGTTCAAATGAAGGCTAAAGAATTATCAGGCCTCAGTGTTGAAGAACTTGAGACGAAAACTCTGGAATTGAGTCAAGAACTTTTTAATCTGAAGTTTCAACTGCACACAGGACATCTTGAAAATACTGCCAAGATTCCTCAGGTGCGGAAGGATATTGCTCGGGTTAAGACTGTTCTGCAGCAGAAACTTGTGTAACAGGTGTTGAGGTGAGTGATATGGCAACAGAATATCGTAATAAGAAAAAGCTGGTTGGTGTCGTAACCAGTGACAAAATGGATAAAACTGTCGTTGTTAAGGTAGATACTCTTGTTCAGCATCCTGTTTACAAGAAGTATATGAAGCGCAGTGAAAAATATAAGGCACATGATGAGCAAAACCAGTGTGCTATTGGGGATAAAGTACAGATTTCTGAGGCGCGTCCTTTGTCTCGCGACAAGCGCTGGCGGGTCAGTCAAATCCTTGAGAAAACACAGTAGGCGGGGAGATAGATAATGATTCAGATGCAAACCGTTCTTGATGTGGCTGATAACTCCGGTGCCCGGAAGTTATGCTGTGTTAAGGTTCTGGGCGGCTCAAAGCGTAAATATGCGGGGCTGGGAGATATTATTGTCTGCTCCGTTCGTGAAGCCATGCCTAATTCAAAAGTGAAAAAAGGTGATGTTATTCGCGCAGTCGTCGTACGGACGGCCAAAGAGGTTTCGCGACCTGACGGATCACGTATCCGCTTTGACAAGAATTCAGCCGTTGTCGTTAATGCAAATGGAGAGCCTGTTGGTACGCGTATCTTTGGCCCCGTTGCTCGCGAGCTGCGCGCACGTCGTTTTATGAAAATCGTATCGCTGGCACCTGAGGTGCTTTGATACGGCCAGGAGATTATCGAAAATGGCTGTAAAAAAGTTTCATGTAAAAAAAGGTGATCTTGTTCAGGTGATGGCTGGCAAGGAAAAGGGCAAGCAAGGTAAGGTGCTTCGTGTTTTTCATGCTAAAAACCGTCTGACAATTGAAAGTTTGAATATTGTAAAGCGTCATACACGCCCTTCCCAGCAAAATCAGGAAGGTGGCATTGTTGAAAAAGAAGCGCCTATGGCTGCTTCAAATGTCATGCTTGTCTGCAGCGCTTGCAATCAACCGGCACGCACAGGTCTTCGCGTGCTAGATGACGGGTCGAAAGCTCGTTTTTGCAAAAAATGCAACGAGATTGTAGACAAGTAATGGAGATTTAAATGGCCAGGTTGAGAGTTAAATACAACGAAGAACTCGCACCTAAATTGCGCAAGGATCTGCAGCTCGACAATGTGATGCAGGTTCCACGTGTTGAAAAGGTGGTTGTGAATATGGGTGTCGGCGAAGCAATTCAGAACATTAAGTTGCTCGAATCAGCTGTCGAAGAACTGAGTAAAATTACCGGTCAGAAGCCTGTTATTACGAAAGCCAAGAAATCTATTGCAGGCTTTAAGTTGCGTGAGGATATGCCGATCGGCTGTATGGTTACCTTGCGTCGTGAGCGTGCTTTTGAATTTCTTGATCGCTTGATCAATATCGCGCTACCACGTGTGCGTGACTTTAAAGGTGTTTCTCCCAAGGCGTTTGATGGTCGCGGGAATTACACTTTGGGAATTCGTGAGCAGATCATCTTCCCTGAGATTGATCTCGAGAAGATTGCCAAGATTGGCGGATTGAATATTTCGATTGTTACCTCCGCGAATACTGATGAGCAAGGGCGCGCACTGCTGTCCGAGCTCGGCATGCCGTTCAGGAAATAATCAGGCGTAATCGGAGGATATTGTGGCAAAAAAATCAATGATAGTAAAAGCTGCACGGACCCAGAAGTTTCAGGTCAGGAAATATACACGCTGCCCACTCTGTGGCCGTCCGCGCGCCTATTATCGGAAGTTCAACATGTGTCGGATTTGCTTGCGCAAATTGGCTCTTGAGGGTAAACTTCCTGGCGTTTTGAAATCAAGCTGGTAACACTAAGGAGTTTGACCCATGGGAATGACCGATCCTATTTCAGATATGCTGACTCGTATTCGTAATGCGGGTATGGCTAAGCACCCGAAGCTCGAGATGCCCGCTAGTAAGGTAAAAGTTGCTATTGCATCCGTGTTGAAGGAGCAGGGGTATATCAAAAATTTCAAGTTCATTAATGAGGGTGTGCAGGGAACTCTGCGTATTCTGTTGAAGTACGATGATAAGAATGTACACGTTATTCATGAAATAAAGCGTGAATCGACCCCAGGTTGTCGTGTGTATGTCGGCAGCGATGAGATCCCTAAGGTAAAAAATGGGCTCGGCTGCGCCATCATTTCAACATCACAGGGTGTTTTGGCTGACGTTACTGCTCGTGAAGCCCAAGTCGGCGGCGAATTGGTCTGCACCGTTTGGTAATCGAGAGTAAGGAGTGTAGACAATGTCCAGAATTGGTAAAAAGCCTGTAGTAATCCCTGCGGGCGTTAAGGTAGATCTGACGAGCGAACGTATTGATGTTCAGGGACCTAAAGGCAAGCTTTCCCGTTTGCTCCCTGGTACTGTCAGTGTTGCGATAGACGCCGATGTTATTAACATTGAGCCTGTCAATGCGGCACGTCGTGATACGTCAATGCAAGGTCTGTATCGCACGCTGATCTCAAATATGATCGAAGGTGTGACGACGGGCTATTCTAAAGTCCTAGAGATCAATGGCGTTGGATATCGTGCGGAAGCAAAAGGGAGCATGTTGAACTTGGCTCTCGGATATTCTCATCCCATTGAATATCCATTGCCGGAAGGTATTTCTGTTGCGGTAGAAAAACAGACTCGCCTGACTGTTAGCGGGATCGATAAAGAGTTGGTTGGCGCAACAGCCGCAAAAATTCGCTCTTTCCGTGCTCCTGAGCCCTACAAGGGTAAGGGGATCAAGTACGCTGATGAGCGTATCCTGCGTAAAGCCGGTAAGGCTGGTAAGTAATTTATTTAAACTCGGGAGATTAAAAGTGGCTGGCGTAATATCAAGAGCGGAATCGAGAAAAAGACGGCAAGCACGTGTTCGTCGCAAGGTGGTTGGAACCTCTGCGCGACCGCGACTCTGTGTTTTTCGTAGTTCAAAGCACATTTATGCTCAACTTGTTGAAGATGCAACCGGAACCTCTTTGGCTGCAGCTTCAACGAAGAACGCAGGTGTTGCTGATGGATTAGACTATACAGGGAATGTAGCTGCTGCTAAGGCAGTTGGTGCTGCGATTGCGAAGATTGCCTTGGAGAAAGATATCAAGGAAGTTGTCTTCGATCGCAATGGGTTTATTTATCACGGTCGTGTAAAGGCCCTGGCTGATGCTGCACGTGAAGCCGGCCTGTTGTTTTAAGAAAGAATAGGAGGGTCCTTTGCATCGTAAAGAGCAAAATGATACGGAGATGATTGATCGCGTTATTCACATCAATCGTTGTTCCAAGGTAGTTAAGGGTGGACGTCGCTTCAGCTTTTCAGCCTTGGTTGTTGTCGGTGACGGCAACGGTAAAGTTGGTTTCGGCCACGGTAAAGCTAAAGAGGTGCCTGAGGCCATCCGTAAGGGTGTTGAAAAAGCCAAAAAGGCTATGATTACAGTGCCTCTCGATGATCGCACTATCCCTTATGACGTTCTCGGTAAGTTCGGTGCGGGCAGTGTACTGCTCAAGCCTGCTTCCAAGGGTACTGGCGTGATCGCTGGTGGCCCGGCACGTGCGGTTCTTGAAGCTGCGGGTGTTGGTGATATCCTGTCAAAATGTCTTGGTTCGAATAATCCGCACAATGTTGTTAAGGCAACGATCAATGCTTTGATGCAATTGAAGAGTGCTGATGAGATTCGGGCCCGACGTGGGATTTCAGCTTAATTTTACGTGCTGGAGAGAAATGATGGCAAACGAAATTAAAGTTACATTAAAGAAGAGCGGCATTGGCCGTCCCGAGTACTTTACGCGTGTAATTAAAGGGCTTGGCTTGACCAAACTCAATAAAACCGTCGTGTTGAAGGATACTCCTGAGATTCGTGGCATGGTTAACAAAGTATGTCATATGGTCGTTGTTGAGGAAGTCTAGATAGGGAAAATAAAATGGATTTAAGTAACTTGAGTCCCGCTGCGGGATCCGTTAAAAATAGAAAACGCATTGGTAGAGGCGCTGGTTCCGGTACCGGTAAGACATCCGGTAGGGGTCATAAAGGCCAAAATGCACGTTCTGGCGGCGGGGTTAAGCCCGGGTTTGAGGGTGGTCAGATGCCTTTGCATCGTCGTTTGCCTAAACGTGGTTTTACACCGTTGAATAAAGCGGTTTATGCGTTGGTTAACCTTCGCGAACTCGAGACATTTGAGAGCGGCTCCATTATTGATCCGGCAATGCTGATTGAAGCTGGATTTATTAAGAGCGTGCGTGATGGTGTGAAGATTCTTGGTGACGGTGAACTGACTAAGTCCGTTACTGTTAAAGCGCACAAGTTCAGTAAATCTGCCGCTGCAAAGATTGAAGCAGCCGGTGGTCAAGTTGAGGTGCTCTAAAATTGTTTAAAAGTCTTCAAAATATATTCGGTATTGCCGAACTTCGACAGCGCATTTTGTTTACAATGATGATGCTTGCAGTCTATCGCATCGGTTGTCATGTTCCGACTCCAGGTGTAAATGGTCAGGTTCTAGCGAGTTTTTTTGAAGGCACTCAGGGGACACTGCTCGGTCTGGTCAGTGCATTTACCGGTGGTGCCCTTGAGCGAATGACTGTTTTTGCTCTGGGGATCATGCCTTATATCAGTGCTTCAATTATCCTTCAGCTGTTGACGGTTGTTTTTGAACCCGTCGAAAGATTGTCGAAGGAGGGGGAGCAGGGACGTAAGGTTATCACCCGCTGGACGAGATACGGTACCATCATGTTGTCTGTCGTTCAGGGGGCCGGAATTGCAGTTGGTTTGCAGTCTATGCGTGGTCCCTCTGGTGATCCTGTCGTTCCCGATCAGGGGATTGCATTTATTATCCTGACGGTGATCACGTTGACTGCTGGCACCGCATTCATTATGTGGATTGGTGAGCAGGTAACGGAACGTGGTATTGGTAACGGGATTTCATTAATCATCTTCGCAGGTATTGTTGCAAATATGCCTTCGGCAATTGTCAATTCGATTCGACTTTTGCGTACCGGTGCCTTGCCTCCGGTAACCATGCTGTTTCTACTTGTTCTGATGGTTGCCGTTATTATGGCGATCATCTTTATGGAACGGGCTCAGCGCCGTGTGCCAATCCATTATGCCAAACGGGTTGTTGGAATGCGTAATTCGGGCGGTCAGTCGAGTCACCTGCCGCTGAAGATCAATATGAGTGGTGTTATCCCGCCGATCTTTGCCAGTTCGATTATTATGTTTCCTGCCACGGTGGCTAACTTTGTCGAAGTTGATTGGGTTCAGAACATCGCTGGGATGATGACGCCGAGTCATTGGCTATATAATGTATTTTTTGTTGCATTTATTGTCTTCTTTTGCTACTTCTACACAGCTGTGACATTTAACCCCGTTGATGTGGCAGAAAATGTCAAGAATCAAGGTGGTTATATCCCCGGTGTGCGGCCGGGTAAAGCGACATCAGAGTATCTTGATGTTGTGTTGAGCCGACTCACTTTTGCAGGGGCAGTTTATGTATCTGTAGTCTGTGTGCTGCCGACATTGATGATTGGCCAGTTTAATGTTCCGTTTTACTTTGGTGGAACATCGTTGCTGATTGTTGTTGGTGTTGGTTTGGATACGGCTTCGCAGATTGAATCGCATTTGATTTCACGGTCATATGAAGGTTTTATGCGCGGTGCGACTATCAAGGGACGCCGCGGTTAAAGGATATAGGAATGAAGCTTATTCTACTCGGCCCTCCGGGGGCAGGTAAGGGTACTCAGGCTAAAATGCTGGTTGAGCGTTTTGGTGTTCCTCAAATTTCAACGGGTGACATCCTGCGGGTTGCAGTTAAAGAGGGTACGCCGATGGGTCTCAAGGCTAAGTCTTGTATGGACTCCGGTGCGCTTGTTCCTGATGATGTTGTTGTTGGAATCGTTGAGGAACGTTTGCAGAAGGATGATTGTGCTTCGGGGTTTATCCTGGACGGGTTCCCGCGTACGGTTCCGCAGGCTGATGCATTGACAAAAACATTAGCTGTCATGTCTAAAGATCTGGATGCTGTTATCTCTCTTGAGGTTGATATCGAAGCTCTGGTTGCTCGATTAGCAGGGCGTCGTACCTGTAAGGCGTGTGGTGCAGGATATCATCTTGAGTATGAACCCCCTGCCAAGCCCGGTGTCTGTGATACCTGTGGTGGTAAGTTGATTCAGCGCGATGATGATCAGGAAGAGACAATTCGAAATCGCATGGCGGTTTATCTTGATCAGACGCTTCCGCTTGTTGAGTACTATGGTAAGTCTGGCTTGCTGTCGAAGGTCGATGGTATGTTGCCGATTGAAGATGTCCGACGTGCAATTCTGGATGCTTTACAGGTAGCTGAGTGATTATTGTTAAGACTCCGCAAGAACTCGCTAAGATGCGGGTTTCATGCCGCATGGTCGCAGAAATTCTCCATGAGCTCAGTACTCTTGTTGTGCCGGGTGTGACAACGTGGGACTTGGATCGTCTGGCAGAAGAGTCTTGTTTGAAAAGGAATGCCGTACCCGCCTTTAAGGGCTATGGAGGGTTTCCTTGCTCAATCTGTGCTTCACCCAACAATACGGTGGTTCATGGTTTTGCGACCAAAGAACCACTCAGTGCTGGTGATATTGTTAGTATTGATTTTGGTGTTCTGTATGATGGTTTCTACGGAGATTCGGCTGTGACATTGCCGGTCGGGGCTGTGGATGATGATAAGAAACGCCTGATGGATGTGACCAAGGCATCACTTGTTGCGGGTATTAAGGTTGTCGCTCCAGGTGTTTGCCTGTCTGATGTGTCGTCAGCGGTTCAGGTGGTGGCTGAGGCTGCAGGTTTTTCAGTGGTACGAGAGTTTGTCGGGCATGGTATCGGTCGTTCATTGCATGAGGACCCACAGATACCTAATTATGGTAAGGCTGGTTTTGGTCCGAAGTTGAAAGCCGGTATGGTGCTGGCCATTGAACCGATGGTCAATGCTGGAACACATCATGTTCAAGTGTTAGGTGATGGCTGGACAGCGGTGACCCGTGATGGCCGTTCATCAGCTCATTTTGAACATTCAGTTGCAGTAACTGAAGATGGTGCAGAGATATTGACAAGGTTGTAACTATTAATAGAACTTAGTGATTTGTAGAGGTCTGGTAATGAAAGTTCGCGCATCTGTGAAAACAATTTGTGATAAGTGCAAGGTGGTCAAGCGCAAGGGCGTGATACGCGTGATTTGTGAAAACCCTAAGCATAAGCAACGGCAGGGTTAACAGGAGGATATAAAGTTGGCACGTATAGCTGGTATCGATTTACCGAAGAATAAACGTATTGAAGTAGCGCTTACCTACATTTATGGGGTTGGGCGCTCTACGGCTCAACGTATCCTGTCTCAGGCTGGTGTTGATTATAGTACTCGCTCAGACGATCTGACCGAATCCGAAGTAGCACAGATTCGTAAAGCTCTTGATGCTGGATGCAAAGTAGAGGGTGATCTGCGTCGCGAAGTATCCATGAACATCAAGCGTATGATGGATCTTGGCTGCTATCGTGGACTGCGTCACCGTCGTGGCTTGCCTGTCCGTGGTCAAAAAACTAAAACCAATGCACGTACCCGTAAGGGGCCACGTAAGACGGTTGCTGGTAAGAAGAAATAATTGGAGGAACCATGGCTAAGCCAGGTAAGAAAGTTGTAAGAAAAAGCAAAACTAAAAAAAATATTGTCAACGGTGTCGCTCACATTCAGGCAACCTTCAACAATACGATCGTTTCCATTGCTGATGTCAGTGGTAACGTCATCGCATGGGCAACTTCAGGTGGTTCCGGTTTTAAAGGATCGCGTAAAAGTACACCTTTTGCGGCTCAGGTTGCGGCTGAAACAGCAGCGAAGGCAGCTCAAGAACATGGCTTGCGTAATGTTGAGGTTTGTGTTAAGGGCCCTGGTTCTGGTCGTGAATCTGCACTGCGCGCATTGCAAAGTGCGGGCTTGAATGTGACCATGATCAAGGACGTGACTCCGATTCCCCACAATGGCTGTCGTCCTCCCAAGCGCCGTCGCGTATAATTAAACGGGAAGTTTCTGACAGGTTGACGATAGACTTTAGAGGATTTTGAAATGGCAAAAAACTTTACACCTAAAGGTAAAATTGTAAGACGTCTTGGTGTTAATATTTACGGTAATCCTAAGTATGATCGCTTGCTTGAGCGCCGCCCGACTCCCCCTGGTGAGCATGGTGCTGGACGCAAAGGTAAGCCTTCGGATTACTCGCGACAGTTGATAGAAAAGCAAAAGGTACGTTTTTGTTACGGCCTGAGCGAGAAACAATTCCGTCGTGTCTTTGATAAGGCAAAGTCGATGAAGGGTATTACCGGTCACAATATGCTGGTTCTGCTTGAGCGTCGCCTTGACAATATGGTCTTCCGCCTGGGCCTGGCTTCTACCCGCACTGAGGCACGATTGTTTGTCCGCCACGGTCATTTCCTGGTAAATGGGCGCAAGGTAGACATCCCATCTTATCTCGTTCGCGCTGGTGACGTTATCGAAGTTCGTGAAAAGAGCCGTAAGATCGCCAAGATCAGCGAAGCTCTTGATAGCGTTATGCGTCGTGGTATTCCTTCATGGTTGGAACTCGAGCGGGATGCGTTTAAGGGCACTGTGAAGACGTTGCCTGCACGTGAGGAACTGACCTCTCCTGTATTCGAGGAACAGTTGATTGTCGAGCTCTATTCGAAGTAATCCGCAATCACTTTGTAACCCTCAGTGTGGAGAGAATGAATGTATAAAAACTGGAGAGAACTGATCAAACCAAAGCATCTGCAAGTGGACTCCCGCAGTTTAACGGCCAGCTATGGCAAGTTTTATGCGGAGCCTTTTGAACGCGGCTTTGGCACAACGATTGGTAACTCATTACGTCGGATCTTGCTTTCATCACTTCAAGGCGCGGCGATTACTTCAGTCAGAATTAAGGGTGTACTTCATGAGTTTTCAACGATTCCTGGAGTAACGGAAGACGTCACGGATATTATCCTGAATCTGAAGTCAGTTTTGCTGCGTCTCGAAGGGCAGGAATGTCGTAATGTTCGCATCGTAAAAAAAGGTGCTGGTGTTATTACTGCCGCTGATATCGTGACGGACTCCAACGTCGAAATCCTTAACCCTGATCACTTTATTGCGACATGCACTAAAGAAGCAGATATTGAGATTGACATGGTTGTTTCGATGGGGAAAGGCTATGTGACAGCGGAGCGCAATCGTGATGAAAAAGCTCCTGTCGGAACGATTCCCATTGATTCGATTTTCTCGCCGATCAAGAAGGTTAACTACGCTGTTACCAATGCCCGTGTCGGTCAGATTACTGACTACGACAAGCTAACGCTTGAGGTGTGGACGGACGCCAGTGTTAAGCCTGAGGATGCTGTTGCCTACGCAGCGAAAATCCTTAAAGAACATCTTCAGATGTTCATCAATTTTGATGAAGAGCAGATTCCTGAAGAGGAGCCTGAAGAAGAAGAAGTTCAAAAGATCAACGAGAATCTCTACCGCAGCGTTGAAGAACTTGAGCTCTCGGTTCGGAGTGCGAATTGCCTCAAGAACGCTCGGATTGGTCTGATCGGTGATCTGGTGCAAAAAACAGAAGCCGAAATGCTCAAAACGCAAAACTTCGGTCGTAAGTCTTTAAATGAGATTAAAGACATCTTGGCTGAGATGGGTCTGACTTTGGGAATGAAACTGGAAGATTTCCCTGACCCTGAATATTTGAAGGTTCTCCAGAAAAGTCGGGAAGAGATTTAATTCTCTGACTACGCATAGAAAGGACAGTTTAGATGCGTCACAATAAGTCAGGCCGCCGTTTAGGGCGTAATTCAAGTCATCGTAAAGCGATGTTGCGTAACATGGTAACTTCATTGATTGACCATGAACGTATTACGACAACAGATGCTCGTGCCAAAGAAGTTCGTAAGATTGCTGAAAAAATGATTACACTTGGCAAGCGTGGTGATCTCCATGCTCGTCGTCAAGCTATGAGCGTTATTTTTGAAAAGAAGGTTGTTGCTAAACTGTTTGATCGGTTGGCTCCTCGCTTTCAAGAACGCGCTGGTGGTTATACCCGTATTATCAAGGTTGGTAATCGCGCGGGTGACAACGCTCCAGTATCAATCATTGAGTTTGTAGATCAAGAAGAAGCTGCTGAATAATAAATAGGAGGCTGTCCGAAAATAGAAGAGCCTCCTGGGCAGTTACATATTGATTTTAAAAAGGCAAGGGGTCTCCCTTGCCTTTTTTTCTAATACCTGAATCCGTGAGTCGTTTATGACTGTCTACCCTTCTAATTCAGAGTTTGAGTCTTTGTCACAGAGCGGGAATCTGATTCCTGTTTATGCCGAAATTTTAGCAGACATGGAAACGCCTGTTTCCGCGTTTAAAAAAATTGATGATGGTAATCTGTCATTTTTACTCGAAAGTATTGAGGGGGGAGAAAAGTGGGCCCGTTATTCCTTTTTAGGTACGGGACCAGGAACCGTTTTCCGTTCACGTGGAAACGTCTATGAGATTCTACGTAATGGAATGGTTCAAAGCAGTGGTGAGAGTGACGATCCTCTTGCCGTATTGAAAGAGTTGCTTAGTAAATATCAACCGGTAGAGATGGAAAATCTACCCCGCTTCAGCGGCGGCGCTGTTGGTTATCTGGGCTATGACATGGTTCGCTATGTCGAACGATTGCCGGATAACAACCCCGCTACGATCGGTGCGTATGATAGCTGTTTTTTACTCACCGATTCAATTCTGATATTTGATAATCGTTTACAGAAAATCAAGGTTGTCTGTAATGTATTTATTGATGAGGGTGCAGATCTATCCTCCCTCTATGATCAGGCGATCTTAACTATTCGCCAGTTGATTCAACGTTTAAGGCAACCCCTTCCGCAAACCTCCGAAACGATTCAATCAGGACTAAAACACAACTTTTCAGCCAATTTTACTCCCGATTCATTTCAACAGGCGGTTGAACAGTGTAAAGAGTATGTCCGTTCCGGTGACGTCATTCAGGTTGTTCTGTCGCAACGATTCTCGGCTGAACTCAAAGCGGATCCGTTCGATATTTATCGCTCCTTGCGAACCATTAATCCGTCACCGTATATGTTTTTTTTGCGTATCGGTGAGACGTTGGTTGTTGGTGCGTCACCTGAAGTTCTGGTGCGAAAAGAGGAGGATATCGTTGAGGTTCGTCCGATTGCCGGAACTCGACCACGTGGCGAATCGGTTGCCGAGGATTTGGCTCTGGAGCAGGAGCTGCTGGCGGATCCGAAAGAGTTGGCTGAACATATTATGCTTGTCGATCTTGGTCGTAACGATCTTGGTCGAATTTGTAAAACCGGCACCATTGAAGTCAGTGAACTCAAGGTGATTGAGCGCTATTCTCATGTGATGCACATTGTCTCCAATGTTCGAGGCATTCTGGAATCAGGGCAGGATGCTTTTGATACCTTCCGGGCGACATTCCCAGCTGGAACCCTGACCGGGGCACCGAAAATTCGGGCAATGGAGATCATTGATGAACTTGAACCGCAGCGCCGGGAAATTTATGGTGGTGCCGTCGGCTATTTTTCATTTTCCGGCAACATGGATTTGGCCATAGCGATTCGAACACTGGTGATCCACGATGGTATTGTCCACTTGCAGGCCGGCGCCGGGATCGTTGCTGATTCAGACCCGAAGCTGGAATATGAGGAGACCCTGAATAAGGCCAAAGGGGTGATGAAGGCCATTGAGATGGCAGAAGGGGGTCTTGAATAATGTTGTTGATGATTGATAATTATGACTCCTTTACCTATAATCTCGTCCAGTATTTTCGCGAATTGGGTGAGGAGGTTGTCGTCTACCGTAATGACGCAATTGATCTGGCGACCATTGAAGCCCTTGCTCCCGAAAAACTGGTTATTTCTCCTGGGCCCTGCAGTCCTAAAGAGGCGGGGATTTCCGTTGAAGCTATTCGCTATTTTGCCGGGAAAATCCCGATCCTTGGTGTCTGTTTAGGCCATCAGTCGGTCGCCTATGCTTTTGGTGGTAAGATTATACGGGCTGCAGAGCTTATGCATGGCAAAACCAGTCTGATGTATCATCGGGACAGTGATCTCTTTGTCGGCCTCGAAAATCCTTTTGCTGCCACGCGTTATCATTCGCTGGTTGTTGAACGTTCGAGTTTACCTGAGGAACTTGAAGTTACCAGCTGGACGGATGGCGATATGATCATGGGGCTGGCCCATAAGACGCTTCCGGTGTGGGGGGTTCAGTTCCATCCTGAGTCGATTCTGTCTGTTGCCGGCAAACCACTGTTGCAGAACTTCCTTGATCTTGCCGATGAGTATTGGAGGACGCGTTGATTAAAAAAGCCATAGCCAAAGTTGTCGAAGGCCATGACCTCAGCGAAAATGAGATGGTCGATGTGATGAACCAGATTATGGGCGGCGAGGCAACATCAGCTCAGATCGGTTCATTTATCACGGCGTTGCGGATGAAGGGCGAAACGGTCAGTGAAGTCAGCGGTGCTGCCCGAGTGATGCGCGCACATGCGACGCCGATCCGCGTTGGCCGATCTCTCGACCTTGATCGTGAAGAGATCAATACCGATCAAGAGACGATCCTCGATACCTGTGGTACAGGCGGTAGTGGTACCAAGTCGTTCAATATTTCAACGACGGTCGCGTTCGTTGTTGCGGCCTGTGGCGTCAAGGTCGCCAAGCATGGCAATCGCAGTGTGTCATCCGCCTGTGGTAGTGCCGATGTCCTGGAGCAGCTTGGAGTTAATCTTGATGTGCCGCCAAAGGTAGTTGAGGAGTGTATCAACGATCTGAACATCGGATTTCTTTATGCGCCGGCTTTGCATGGGGCGATGAAGTACGCCATTGGCCCACGCCGTGAAGTGGGGATCAGGACAATTTTTAATCTGCTTGGGCCATTGACTAACCCCGCCAAAGCTGACCGCCAGGTTTTGGGCGTTTATCGTGACGACCTTGTACAACCCCTTGCAGAGGTGTTGTGTAAACTGGGGTGTCGACGCGGGTTTGTCGTCCATGGTAGTGATGGCATGGATGAGATCACTCTGACGGGATCGACCCATATTGCGACGATTGATCAGGGGTGTGTAACGCTGTCGACGGTCAACCCTGAAGATTACGGTCTGCACTGCTGTGAGCTTGACGACCTGCGTGGTGGTGATGCGAAGGTTAATGCTCAGATCGTTCGTGATATTCTCCATGGCAAGACCGGTCCGCGGCGTGATATTGTATTGCTAAACAGTGCTTTTGCCTTGGTCGCTGCCGGAGTTGTCGGCGATGTTGATGCCGGGCTGGCCATGGCCCGACAAGTGATTGATACCGGCTTGGCCAGTGATAAACTTGATGGTTTGATTCGGATGACAAACCTATGATTCTTGACAAGATTCTTACCCATAAGCGGCAGGAGGTCGCTGTGGCAAAGCAACAGGTTGACCTTTCCCAGTTGCAGGCAATGATCGCTCGGCGGACATCAACGCGTGGTTTTGAACGCAGCCTGCGACAGCGCAGTGTGACGGGAACGGCCATTATTGCCGAGGTTAAAAAAGGCTCGCCGTCCAAGGGGATCATCCGGGAAGACTTTGATCCCATCGAAATCGCTCGCGGTTATGAGTCGGCTGGTGCCACCTGTCTGTCGGTTTTAACCGATGAGTCGTTCTTTTATGGTCACCTCTCTTTTCTGACGGATATCGCGGCCCAGGTTGAGTTGCCGTTGTTGCGTAAAGACTTTATTGTTGATCCTTATCAGATCTATGAGGCGCGTGCCCACTGCGCTGATGCCATTTTGTTGATTGCTGCCGCCCTCGATCTTCATCAGCTGCGTGACTTTCATGCCTTGGCTGTAGAACTTGATCTCAATGTGCTGCTCGAAGTGCACAACGAACAGGAGCTTGAGGTTGCACTGCAGACGGATTGCCGCCTGATCGGCATCAATAATCGTTGCCTGAAAAGTTTTGTCACCGATCTGGCGGTCAGTGAGCGGCTGATTCCCCATATCCCGTCCGATTGCTTGGTTGTCTCTGAAAGCGGCATTCACAGCCGTCAAGCGATTGAACGGTTGCAGCAGGCCGGCGCCGGAGCTTTTCTGATCGGTGAAAGCCTGATGCGTGAGACGGATTTTGCCGAAAAGCTCAAAGAACTGGTCGGCGGGAGCAATGCCTGACATGGTGACAACTGATGTGGTGCGGGTGAAAATTTGCGGCATCACCTCCCTCGTTGATGCGCAGCAAGCCGTTGCTGCCGGAGCTGATGCTCTGGGGTTTGTTTTTTATCCACCCAGCCCCCGGGCCATTGAGCCGGAGCTTGCTGCCGAGATCATCTCTTGTTTACCCCCCTTTGTTGCCAGTGTTGGTCTGTTTGTCAATGAAGACCCTGCCCGCATTGCTCAAATTGTTCAAAGTTGCCAGCTGGATGTCGTGCAATTGCATGGCGACGAATTGCCTGAGCACTGTGACTATTCCGGTGTCAAAGTGATCAAAGCGCTACGGGTACGAGATGAACAGTGTCTCGACAATGCCGAGGGTTATCCGGTTGATGCCCTGTTGATTGATGCTTGGGACAAAGATGTCTATGGTGGCACCGGCAAGCTGGGGCGCTGGGATCTGGCTCGCCAGGCGGCAGCGAGATCCGTGGTCGTTCTCGCCGGAGGGTTGAATCCCGAAAATGTCGCTGAAGCGGTCAGGGAAGTGACCCCTTTTGCGGTTGATGTGTCCAGTGGTGTTGAACATGCACCTGGTAAAAAAGATCCGCTTCGGATGCGTGCCTTTGTGAAAAATGCAAAACAAGCCAGGAGTTAGTAAGATGTATTCATATCCCGACCCGCGTGGACATTTTGGCCAGTTTGGTGGTCGCTATGTTGCCGAAACCTTGATGCCTGCTTTGCTTGAGCTCGAAGAAGCCTATGCGCAGGCTGTTGCCGATCCAGAATTCCAGAAAGAACTCGATTATTATCTGCACTATTATGTCGGACGACCGAATCCGCTTTACTATGCTGAACGCTTAACTGAGCACCTCGGTGGCGCCAAGATTTACCTGAAGCGTGAGGATCTCAACCACACCGGTGCCCATAAGGTCAATAATACGGTGGGGCAGATACTACTTGCCAAGCGGATGGGCAAGAAAAAAGTGATTGCCGAGACCGGTGCCGGACAACACGGTGTGGCGACTGCTACGGTTGCGGCACGTTTTGGTTTTGAATGTGAAGTGTTCATGGGCACTGAAGATATCCGCCGTCAGTCGTTGAATGTCTTTCGTATGAAATTGCTTGGCGCCAAAGTGCATGGTGTGACCAGCGGCACCGCGACACTCAAAGATGCCATGAACGATGCCTTGCGCCATTGGGTCACCCATGTTCGCGATACCTTCTACGTGATCGGTACCGTTGCCGGGCCACACCCTTATCCGCAACTGGTGCGCGATTTTCAGGCCGTCATCGGTCGTGAAACACGCCAGCAAATGCTTGAGGTTGAAGGGCGCTTGCCCGATGTTGCGGTGGCCTGTATCGGTGGAGGGTCGAATGCCATGGGGATGTTTTATCCCTTCATCAACGATCAGGATGTTCGTTTGGTTGGTGTTGAAGCCGCAGGTCTTGGTGTCGATACTGATAAGCATGCCGCCAGTATCGGTGCTGGAAAAGTCGGGGTATTGCACGGCAATAAGACTTTTTTGCTTCAGAATGACGATGGTCAGATTGACCATGCCCATTCCATTTCAGCAGGTCTTGATTATCCTGGTGTCGGTCCTGAACATGCGCTGTTGCATGATATCAAGCGCGCTGAATATGTATCTGTCACCGACGACGAATCACTTGAAGCGTTTAAGATGTTGACCCAGCTTGAAGGGATTATCCCGGCGCTGGAAAGTGCCCACGCTGTGGCTCAGGTGATCAAAATGGCACCTGCCATGGGACGTGATCAGATTATTGCCATGTGCCTGTCCGGGCGTGGTGACAAGGATATGCACACAGTAGCCGACGCGTTTGGCGTTGAGCTCTAGGAGTATAAAAAATAATGCGTTTTGATGAACTTGAACTACCCGAACTTGTCCAACAGGGGATTGATCAACTCGGTTTTACCGAACTGACACCGGTGCAGGAGCAAGCTGTGCCGCTGGCGTTGTCCGGTCGTGATGTTGCCGCCCAGGCGCAGACGGGCACCGGAAAGACGGCAGCATTTCTTATTGCCCTGTTTACCCGGCTGTTGAAAAATCCACAGTCGAAATCGCCTGCGCCCCGGGCATTGATTCTGGCGCCGACCCGCGAGCTGGTGGTTCAGATCTGTGAGGATGCCAAAGCCCTCGGTTGCGCTTGTCCGTTTACCATTTTGCCGGTATTCGGCGGTGTTGATTATGATCGCCAGCGCAAGGCTCTTGTCGCTGGCGTCGATGTGATTGTCGCTACCCCAGGTCGCTTAATTGATTACGCCAAGCAAAAGGTCTTCTCGTTCAAGCAGATCGAGGTGCTGGTGATCGATGAGGCCGACCGCATGTTTGATATGGGCTTCATCAGCGACCTGCGTTTTATTCTGCGCCGTCTCCCTTCTTACAAAGATCGACAGACCATGCTGTTTTCGGCGACACTGTCGCCACGGGTTATGGAACTGGCCTATGACTTCATGAATGAAGCCGAGAAGGTGCAGATTGAACCTGAGCAGGTCACCGCTGAGCGGGTAGAGCAGATTGTTTATCATGTCGGACGTAAGGAGAAACTTCCTCTGTTGCTCGGTTTGCTGCGCGATCGCATGGCTGAAGGGCGGGTGATGGTATTTGCCAACACCAAGCGTGAAACCGAGTACGTTACGTTGGTTTTGCAGGCCAATGGGATCAAGGCGGCCCAGATCTCCGGCGATATCAGCCAGGTCAAGCGGATGAAGATCTTGCAGGACTTCAAAGACGCCAAGCTCAACGTGCTGGTGGCGACGGATGTCGCGTCACGCGGTATCCATATCGATGATGTTACCCATGTCGTCAATTACGATGTGCCCCAGGACCCCGAAGATTATGTTCACCGCATTGGTCGTACAGCCCGCGCTGGTGCCTCAGGTTTGGCCATCATGATGGCTGATGAGGATCTGGTCTTTCATCTGCCCGCGATTGAGGAGTACATTACGGCATCCATTCCCAGTGAGGTTCCTGAAGAGGAGTTGTTCTGCTGGAAATATAAGCGACCCGCGCTAAAGCGGAAGAAGCCGGTGCCGGTCAAGAAAAGTTCTCCAGGGAAGGGTTCTGCAAATCCAGCGTCGAAACGCCGCCCACGGCGCCGTTGATGCAGGGCTCTCTGGATTTGCCGGACTTGGAACACTGTCAACGCTGCCCGCGACTTGTTGACTACCTGGCGCAATTGCCGCCTCGCCGCGGTCGCCAGCGCAGCGAATATTGGAATCGTTCCGTTGCCGGGTTTGGTGATACGGATGCCCGCTTATGGTTGGTTGGACTGGCACCAGGTGCCCACGGTGCCAATCGCACCGGGCGACCTTTTACCGGCGACGGCGCCGGTGATTTTATGTATCCGTTGCTGCATGAAGGCGGATTCAGTAATCAGGCCGAAGCTACAAGTATCGATGATGGTTTGCAATTGATTGATCTCTATATCAGCAATGCCGTTAAATGCGTCCCCCCGGCCAATAAACCAACCGCCGCTGAGTTTAATACCTGCCGCTCTTATCTGGTTGAGGAATGGCGGCAGTTGTCAAATGTCCGGGTGATCCTGGCCCTGGGGCGCGATGCCTTTCTCAGTGTGCTACGGATGTTTAAAGAACTGGGGATGGTTGATCGGCCGGCAGACTATCCATTCAAGCATAATGGCTGTTACTTGTTGCCGAATGGCCAGCGGTTGTTGGCATGCTATCACACCAGTCGTTATAATGTGCAGACACGGCGGATGACGCCGGAACTTTTTCAGCAGGTTTTGACACATGCCAGGCAGCTGATGGATGATCAGAAATGAGATCGCTGTGATGTTTTTCCGCAGATGAGATATTAATCGAGTGGCCAGAGAGAAAACCATAAACATCGTTGGAGAAAACGGTTGAAAGCGATGTCGTCATTGAACTACACTGGCAAAATTGAGTTGAATATGAAGGGGCTGTTGTGGGCCGTATAGAAGATACTTTTGAGCAACTGAAAAAAAACAATCGCAAAGCGCTGATTCCGTTTATTACGGCGGGTGACCCGGATCTGGCAACAACCGAGCAGACTATTCTGACCCTCGTTGACGCTGGTGCCGATATTATCGAGCTGGGAATGCCCTTTTCGGATCCCATGGCCGATGGGCCGACCATTCAGGCGGCGTCGGAGCGTGCGTTGGCTTCAGGAACAACCCTTGACGCGGTCCTGGATCTCGTTGAACGTGTCCGCGAGTACAGTCAGGTTCCGATTGTCCTGATGGGGTACTATAATCCCGTTTTCCGCTATGGTGCCGAAATGTTTGCCCGTCGCGCCCGGCAGGCCGGGGTTGATGCCCTGCTGCTGGTTGACTTGCCGGCGGAAGAACAGGATGAATTACGCACTTTTTTAGCCCCTGAGGGGATTCATCTGATCACCTTGCTGGCTCCCACCACTCCGGCTGAGCGAACAACACAGTTGTTGGCTTCGGCCCAAGGGTTCGTCTACTATGTGTCGATGACAGGGGTGACGGGAACCACCAAAGTTGACAGTGCAGCGATTGAAACACGTGTGCTGCGCTTACGTGAGCAGAGTCCAGTGCCGGTAGCCGTTGGCTTCGGAATTACTACCGCTGAAGATGCTGCTTCTATCGCGCGTTTCTCCGATGCTGTTGTTGTCGGGAGCGCTTTGGTTAAAATTATTCATCAGCACGCTGATTCACCCCGTTTGCAGGAGGAAGTTCATCACTTTGTGGCTGAGCTCAAACAGGGTGTCAACAGTGCAACTGATAATCATTAAGTGAGGTAACTCATGTCCTGGTTTAGTCGTAAAAAAGCGCCGATTTCGGCCGTTGAGAAGAAGACTGTTCAGATGCCCGAAGGGCTGTGGACCAAGTGTAAAAACTGTAACGAAATTATCTATGCCAAAGAGATTGAACGTAATCTCAATGTTTGCCCCAAGTGTGATTATCACTTCAGGATCAGTGCCCGTGCCCGTATCGACCTGGTACTCGATAAGGATTCTTTTGTCGAGATGGATGCCGATCTGCAGTCTATCGACTTCCTCGATTTTAAAGACTCGAAGAAGTACAAAGATCGGATCAAAGCCTCAGTGGCCAAGGCCGGTGGCGGTGATGCCGTGATCTGTGGCGAAGGTACCATTGACGACCTGCCGGTCGTTGTTTCGGTGTTTGATTTCAGTTTTATGGGTGGCAGCATGGGTTCGGTGGTTGGTGAAAAAATCACTCGTGCCATCGAAAAAGGGCTGGAGCTTGGTGCGCCGGTGATCATATTTTCCTGTTCCGGCGGTGCGCGGATGCAGGAGAGTATCTTGTCACTGATGCAGATGGCTAAAACCTGTGCGGCTCTGGCCAAATTGAAAGCGGCGGGTATCCCCTTTGTTTCGGTTCTGACTGATCCGACTACCGGCGGTGTTACCGCCAGTTTCGCCATGCTCGGTGATATCAATATGACCGAACCCCGGGCCCTGATCGGCTTTGCCGGCCCGCGTGTTATTGAGCAGACCATTCGCCAAAAATTGCCCGAAGGGTTCCAGCGTTCCGAATACCTGCTTGAGCACGGTATGATTGATGTGATCGTCCGTCGTCAGGAGATGAAGCAGCGCCTGTCGCAAATGCTGCGGATCTTTACCAAGAGTTGAGTATGACACCTGCGCAGACATTGGAGTTTCTCTACGGGCTCCAGATGTTCGGGATTAAGCTGGGCCTTGACAACATCAGGGCGTTGCTACAGTCAGCAGGTAATCCACAGGAAGATTATGGCATCATCCACGTTGCTGGAACCAATGGCAAGGGTTCGGTGTGTGCCTATCTGCAACAGATCTACCATGAAGCCGGATATCGCGTTGGTGTTTATACCTCGCCGCATCTGCATCGTTTCAACGAGCGAATCTCCATCAACAGCCAACAGATTACCGATGAAGCGCTTGTTGCTCTGGTCGAGGAACTGCGTGAAAACAATTTAGAAGTGCCAGCGACGTTTTTTGAATTTACAACGGCGCTGGCACTTCTTTATTTCTCGCGGCAACAGGTCGATCTGGTGGTGTTGGAGGTTGGCATGGGCGGACGCCTTGATGCGACCAATGTTGTGCAGCCGTTGGTGTCGGTGATTACCCCGGTCAGTGACGACCACGGTGATTATCTCGGCACGACCTTGGTTGAGATCGCCGCTGAGAAAGGTGGTATTATTAAACCGGGTGTGCCGGTGGTGATTGGCAAGCAGGACGAAGAGGCGTTAACCGTTTTGCAGCAAATCGTTACTGAGCAGCAGGCACCCGCTTTTCTTTATGGTGACGATTACGTTGTCGATTATGTTCTCAATGGCGTCGCGGGCTCGTATCGTGTGATGACACCCGAGTGCAGTTGGGCGCCATTGACGCCCGGTTTGCCCGGAGACCACCAGTCACAGAACATGTCGAGTGCATTGATGGTTGTGGATTGTTTGCAATCAAAGGGTTTTCCGGTCGCCGGCGAGGTGGTTTACTCTGCTGTTGCTGATACCCGCTGGCCTGGTCGGCTCGAATGGTGGCCGGACAGTCTGGTGCCTGTTCTGCTTGATGGGGCCCATAATGTTGCCGGTGCGACTGCCCTTGCTGCCTATCTTGCCGACCAAAAGATCTCGAAAATACGTTGGGTTGCGGGCTTTAAGGCCGATAAGGATATGGCTGCAGTGGTGACGGTTTTATTGCCGGTGTTGACCCGGGTTTACTGTGTGGCTCCGCCGGTGGAAGCGGCGTATCCACCAGCTTATGTGGTGACATTCCTCAACACTAATGGTGTTGTTGCCTGTCGTTACGATGCTGTGGCTACTGCGCTGGCTGCGGCGCTGGATGAGTGTGAAGAGGATGAAGTGGTGGTCGTTGCCGGTTCACTGTTTTTGGTGGCGGCATGTCGTGAATGGCTGTTGACGAACGAGTAGACATAAATGATGTGGAATAAAAGTCAGGTGAAGCATTGGGGGATCGGTTCGGTTATCGGGATGAGCATGCTGCTGGTGTGTCTGTCCACAACGTCCTGGGCAAGTGCGCTGGAACAAAGTGATCAACCGGTGTCATTACAGGCCGATGTTCTTGATTACGACCAGCCGACGGCGACGTACACCGCCGAAGGACAGGTGGATTTGCAACAGGGGACAACTCAGCTGTTTGCCGATAAGGTGCGCTACAATACCCTGACCGGTGATGCCGAAGCCGCTGGTCATGTCGAGCTGCATGATGTCGACGGCCAGCTCTGTGGTGAGCAGATGCAGGTCAACATCAAGACCGGCGTCGGTGTCGCTGAACGGGCGCACGGCTTTGTAGCGGCGTATAATTTTCATCTTTCCGGTGACGAGATCAGCAAACTCGGTGAGTCCAGCTATCGCATTCGCAATGGCTTTTTTACCACCTGTGATGGTGAGCCCCCGGCGTGGAAGTTTGGTGCTCGCGATCTCAATGTCACCATTGGCGGTTATGCCAAGGCCAAGCACGTCAAGTTTTATCTGCACGATGTGCCGGTGCTTTATCTCCCTTATTTGGCCTATCCGGTGAAGCCTGATCGGGAGTCGGGTTTTCTGTTGCCGGGATTTGGTGTTTCCCGCGAGCGTGGTACCCAGATTTCACTGGCCTACTATCAGGTGTTGGCACGTAACATGGACGCCACGTTGTTTGTCGATTATTTTTCCGATATGGGTATTGGTACCGGTCTGGAGTATCGCTACATCTTTGGCGATGACAACGAAGGGATTGCCAACCTCTATTATATCTCCACCCATGGTGATTCCTCCTACCCCGATCTTGACGACCGCTTTGCCTATCGATGGGATCACCTGGGTACTTCGCCCGGCAATGTTCGCTTTAGCGCCGATGTTGAATACGTCAGTGATCGTGATTACTTCGAAGACTTTGGCGATGTCGCGGAGGAATACGATAAAGATGAGGTTGAATCGACCATTGCCCTGAGCAAACAGTGGGGCAACTTGAATCTGACCGGTGAGCTGTTGTACACCAAGGATCTTGACCTCGGTGCCGACAACGACAAGACGTTGCAGCGTCTGCCCGAGATTCAGCTCGATTACAGCCGCACCCGCCTGGGTGATAGCCCCTTCTATGTCAAGTTTGATTCGACATCGACCTATTTTTGGCGCCGTGAGGGATTAAAGGGGGAACGGATTGATCTGCGTCCGGCGGTTTCGGCCATCTTCCAGCCTGGAATGATGCTGGAGGTTGAACCTGAATTCGGCTTCCGCGAGCGACTGTACTGGACCTCGGATGAAGGGCCCGGCTTCGAGCATGCCGAAAATTACGATTTCTCTACCCGCTTTTCCACCCGCTTTGCCCGGGTATTCAATCTGGCCAATAAGACCGGTCTGACCAAGCTTAAACACAGTATTGAGCCGGAAGTGACCTATCTGTACACCCCGAACAACAAGCAGGCCGATCTGCCCTATTTTGACAGCGCTGATCGGGTCGATAATGCCAATGAGGTTGAATACGCCCTGATCAACCGGCTGGTTGGCCGTTTCGATCAGGAGACCGGAGCGGCGGATTATCGTGAGCTGGTTTATTTTAAGTTGTCGCAAACCCACGATTTCTGGTTGAGTCGCCGTGATCGGGAGGAGAAGAAACAACAGGACCGCTTCTCCGATATCCGCGCGGAGTTGATTGTGCGGCCTACAGCACGCTGGTTTGTCGATCTCGATAGTGAGTATGATCCACACCGCAACGAGTTGACGAAGTTCACTGCTGAATCGGGGGCTCGCTACTCGGATGATAAGGGCTTTTCCGCCTCGTATCGTTACCAGGAAGACGATTCAGAATACCTGGCCACCACCATCAATCTGGACTGGATTCGGCCGCTGTATGTCACCTATGAGTATCGCTATGATCTGGTGGAAACTCACCGCTTGGAAAATGTGGTTGAACTTGAATATCGTGCCCAGTGCTGGAGCGTCTTTTTAAGCTACCGCGACCGCTTGGAAGATAACGAGATTATGTTGACGTTTTCTCTGGGGGGACTTGGTGCGATTGGTCATGTCGGCAGCAGTCTCAGTTCGGAATAACTTTATTGCGCAACATCATGGTTCAGACAACAGCCGCTCCCATCAATGGGGGCGGCTGTTGTTTATTGGGCTAACGGATAAAGGGCGACGTCCAGACCTCCATTACTGAATTTTAGAGATGGCGTCGTCGTGCTTTTGGTTTGTTGCGGAAGAATGACGCCACCTTGCCAGTCGTGAAAATCATCACGGAACTTTTCCTGAAGTTCTTGGAGTAATTGCGCCGGCGTCGCTGCCATCTTCAATCGTTCGCCATAGGGGGGATTACTCAACCACAGCCCAGTGGCTGCTGTCGCTGCGCCATCATGGTAGTCCTGCTGGCGCAGGGTGACCAGGTCAATGACCTCGGCAGATTCACAGTTGTGGCGGGTCGCGGCAATGGCTTCAGCGCTGATATCGCCGGCGGTGATTGTTACCGTAACCTCGCGGCGCTGTTGCCGTGCTTCGATAAGTAACGACTGCCACAATCCTTGACGATAGCCCGGCCAGTGTTGAAAGGCAAAATCGCGTTGGCCTCCCGGAGGGCGGTTGGCGGCGATCAGCGCGGCTTCGATGGCAAAGGTACCCGAACCACACAGTAAATCGCAGAAGTCTTTTCCGCCGTGCCAGCCACAGTGGAGCAGACAGCCCGCCGCAAAGGTTTCGCGCAGCGGTGCCGGGGTCATCTGGCCGCGATAACCGCGACGATGCAACAACTCTCCACTGCTGTCAATGGACAGGGTGCACAGGTCATCGTCCAAGCGGACAAAAATCTGTTGTGCCGGCAGTTCGCCAGGGGATGCTACTGTGCCTGATGAGCCAATAGCTTTTTCGATCGCCTCGCTGATGGTTGCCGCGATGCGGTCGGTGTGGTTGAGGCGTGAGCTGTGGCATGTTACGCGAATGTGCAGTGGGGTGCCGGGTTTGATAAACCGTCCCCAGGGCAGGCGCGATGCCTTACGGAACAGGGTGGGGAAATCCCGGCATTTGATGGTTTCCAGGCGGACGAGTATCCGGCTGGCACAGCGTGTCCAGAGATTCGTTGAATAGAGTTCACGTAGTTTGCCGGAAAAGGCGATGCCGCCTCGCTCAATCTGTAGTGGAGCGCTGACGATTTTGGCTAATTCCGTCGCACAAAGTTGTTCAAAACCGGGTGAGACGATGGCAAAAAACTGTTCGGTGGTATTTTTCATGTAAGCTCCTATTGCGGGTGCGGCAGCTTAGCATATCCGATCAACGGCTGGATAGGGTTCAGCGGCAATTTCATGTTGAGATGTTTGTGTTAATCTCTAAGTGAGTGGGGCTTCAAAGCTGTGATCAAAACCAATTATGACTGGAGAGGGGGATGGGCATGGCAGAATTAGAGATCGATTGGGATTATTTACTTGAACGCCTGGAGCGGTTGATTGATCTTGGTGAGGCGTATCTGTCCCGCAGTGTTGAACACGACGAGCCCGACCCTGATCTATTTGCTCGTGCTGCAGCATTTCGCTGGCAGTCCGACTCTCTGGGTGGCGAAGGGCTCAGGCCGCTGGTTGCTCCTGATTATCAAGCCCTTGATGGTCTGGTGGGGTTGCAGCCACAGGTGGAGTCGATACGCAGTAATACGCGTCATTTCGTTTCGGCAACTCCTGCCCATCATGTGCTGATTCGCGGTGGCCGCGGGATGGGGAAAACGGCGTTGGTGCGTGGACTTTTGCCCGAGTTTGTCAGTGCTGGACTGCGCATCGTTGAAATTCGCAGTGACCAGCTACAGGATGTTGAAAAATTAGCCCTGTGGCTGCAGGATGTGCCGTTGTATTTTGTGCTGCTGTGCGAAGATGTCGATCTGCACGAAAACAGCCCTGGGTATCAGGCTTTGCTGACATTACTTAATGGTGGAATGGTGCGTTGTCCGCAGAATGTCTGTGTCTATGCCACCATGGCAACGGACTCGGATGGTGGTGAAGGCCATTGCGAGGCCATTATCTCGGAGTATTTTGGTGTGCGACTTCGGGTTACGGAGATCAATGAAGCGGCATATCTGGAGATTGTTCATGGCTTTGTCGACCAATATGGGCTCGATCGCCTCGATGAGATCGGCGAACAGGCCGCGTTGCGCTGGGGGCAACAGTGTCGTTTCCTCAGCGGCCGTGTTGCCGAGCAATTTGTTGTCCACTATGCGGGCCAACAAGCAATGGCACCGCCGGCCGGGATTGAGCCGTAAGCACAGTCTTTGATGGTGTCGATTTTAAACTTTGTTTCTGTTGTGAAACCAGTATAATGATGGCAGGCGAGGAACGCTGGCTATTCGGGTGCTGCCTGCTGCCCTTTATGTGGTACGTTTGCGGGATATTTTCCCTTCCCTTCAGGATCCGTTATGTCGTCGTTTGCAGAATCAGAACTTCTTGAAGCATGTCGGGTGTTGTTTGGCTCCGAACTGCAGTTGAATCGAGATTTTCTGTATTACATGCAGCCCGGAGGTATCAAATCGGCCTATCGGCAGCGTGCCAAAGAAACGCACCCAGATCGTCTGATCGATGCTCAACCCCACGAATATGTGCGGCAGACCGAGTTGTTTCGCGACGTCAGCCAGGCCTACCAGTTGCTGGATTCATTTTCAGCCGATCCGCACAAACGGTTGTGGGCTTCGGCCGACCGTTCTACCCATTTCGATTCTAACCGCACAGCTTCGCCGTCTTCTCCTGCGAGTGATGCGACCGGCCCGACGGACAGGCAGGATTCGGCCTATCTCTTACCTAAACGGCATCTGGAAACAGGTCTCTATCTGTATTATCGTGGTTTGATCAGCTATCCGGAAATGATTGAAGCACTCGTCTGGCAACGTCGTCAGCGACCGATCATCGGTATGCTTGCCGAACGTTGGGGATGGCTCAGTGCCGAGGATGTCCGGTTGATCAACCGTTATCATGGTCGTCGGGGACGTTTTGGTGCCCGTGCCGTCGAGCTCGGTTATCTCACCTCATTCCAAGTACAGGTGTTGTTGCGCTATCAACGTCAGGCGCAAAAACAGTTTGGTCAGTATTTCGTTGAACAGGGGATGATGACCGATGCCGAAATTGAGGTTTATATCCGTCAACAGCGTCAGCACAATACCCGCTTCAGTGCTCCCCCTCGTTAATTGTCTATTGTTCTTCTCCGTTTAGTCTCTGCTATGTATCGTGTCGATCCTGTGGAAAACGTCCCGCAATGATGTGGCAGCCCTCTTTGATGTCGCAATGGCTCAATTTGGCTAAAAATACGTCACGAGGGATGTCTCTGGCTCCGAGGGAGTGCAGGTGCTCGGTCGGCAATTGACAGTCGATCAGTTGGTAGTCAAGAGCCTCCAGTTCCCTGATCAGGGCGATAAATGCCAGTTTTGAGGCGTCGGTATGGGTGTGGAACATGGATTCGCCGCAAAAACACCGCCCGATGGCGATACCGTATAGCCCGCCAACCAATTCTCCGCGGTGCCAGCATTCGACGGAGTGGGCATAACCGAGCTGGTGAAGATGGGAGTAGGCGGTGAAGATATCGTTACTGATCCATGTCGATTCGCCACGCTCATCGGCTGTGGCGCAGTTGCGAACGCATTCAGCAAAATTTTGATCAAAAGTGATCTGGTATTCCCCCTGGCGTTGTTTTTTTGCCAGACTGCGTGAGATGTGGAGATCACCGGGTTCCAGAACGCAGCGTGGATCCGGTGACCACCAGAGCAGCGGGTCATCCGGATGGTTCCACGGGAAAATACCGCTGGAATAGGCCAGTAGTAATCGGGCGGGGGACAGATCGCCGCCAACGGCGAGCAGGCCGCTCTCTTCCGCCAGATTCGGCGCCGGGAACGCCAGTTCTTCATTGAGTGCAAAAATAGCCATCAGTGGTTAGGCTTTTCATCCGCCTTGACGGTGGTAAAGCGGAAGGTCAGGGCGTTGTTGCGGTAGCCGATGTGGGCAATGCCGCCACCGCTCAGTTCGCCAAACAGCACGGCATCGGCCAGTGGATCGCTGATCTGTTCCTGAATCAGGCGGTTAAGAGGACGCGCTCCGTAGGCCGGGTCAAAGCCTTTTTGGGCCAGATAGTTGCGCGCTGCAGCGCTGACCTTGAGGATGACATTGTTTTCATCCAGCCGCTGTTGCAGTTCAGCAATAAATTTACCGACGATGCTGGCGATCGCGTCTTCTCCCAGAGCGGCGAAAATAATAGTGGCATCAAGCCGGTTTCGAAACTCCGGTGAGAAGATCCGCTCAAGGGCCTGCCCCGGGCTGCCGACGCCGGCGGCATTGAAGCCGATGGGGCTGCTGCTCATCTCACGTGCTCCGGCATTACTGGTCATGATCAGGATCACATTGCGAAAGTCAGCCACTTTGCCATTGTTGTCGGTCAAGCTGCCATGATCCATAATCTGCAGCAGGATATTGAATAGATCGGGGTGGGCTTTTTCGATCTCATCCAATAGCAAAACAGTGTGGGGTTTTTTAGTGATGGCGTCTGTCAGTAGCCCGCCCTGATCAAAGCCGACATAGCCCGGTGGTGCGCCGATCAGTCGGGCAACGGAGTGCTTTTCCATGTATTCGCTCATGTCAAAGCGGGTAAAGGCGACGCCGAGCTGCGTGGCAAGTTGACGGGCCACCTCTGTCTTCCCGACACCTGTCGGCCCGGCAAACAGAAACGAGCCGATAGGTTGTTCGGGATGCCCAAGACCGGCGCGGGCACGCAGAATCGAGCGTGTGATCTGTTGGATGGCAGAGTCCTGGCCAAAGATTTTTTGCTTGAGTTTGCGGCCAAGATGTTGCAGGTGGCGGCGATCATCACGCGAGACCGAGCGCGGCGGAATCTGCGCCATCTCGGCGACGATGGTTTCGATATCTTTAACGTTGACCGTCCGGCGATTGCTCCCCTCAGTGCGTAAGCGTGCGCCAATTTCGTCAATAAGGTCGATGGCCTTATCGGGCAGATGGCGGTGGGTCAGGTAGCGGTCGGCCAGTTCGGCTGCGGCCTGAATGACATCGTCACTGTAGCGGATATTGTGGAACGATTCGTAGTGAGATTTAAGCCCTTTGAGGATCTCAATCGTCTCTTCAACGCTGGGTTCATGGACGTCAATTTTTTGAAAGCGGCGCGACAGGGCCCGATCCTTTTCAAATAAGGTTTTGTATTCGTCATAGGTTGTGGCACCGATACAACGGATGTCGCCGGAGGCCAGCATGGGCTTGAGGATGTTGGATGCATCCATGGAGCTGCCGCCCGTGGAGCCCGCGCCGATGATGGTATGGATCTCATCAATAAACAGGATCGGTTTTTCCTGTTCCGCCAGTTCCTTGAGCACGGCTTTGAGCCGCTCTTCAAAGTCACCACGGTATTTTGTTCCGGCCAGTAGTGCTCCCATGTCCAGGGCGTAGATGGCTGAATCTTTAAGAGCCTGTGGGGCTTCATTCTCTTCAAGCATGGTGGCCAGCCCTTCAGCGAGGGCGGTCTTTCCCGTACCGGGTTCACCGACGAGAATCGGGTTGTTTTTGCGCCGCCGACAGAGAACCTGCATGATGCGACGTAGTTCGTTGTGGCGACCGATCAGCGGATCGATCTCACCGGCAGCGGCACGTTGGCGCAGATTGATGGTGAAATCCTCCAGAGCGCTTTTCTTCTTCTTTTTGTTGCTGTCAGGCTCATCGCTGGGGGACTGTTCATCTTCTCCGGCGGTGTCGTGATGGTGTTTGCCGATGCCGTGAGAGATGTAGTTAAGGACATCCAGCCGTTCAATGCCCATCGACAGCAGAACCTGGGTGCTGTGTGTCTGTTCTTCACTGAGAATTGAAACCAGGATGTCGCCGGTGTTCACTTCATCCTTACCGGCGGCTGAGCAATGACTGACGGCATATTGCAGCACACGTTGCAGGGCCGCCGTTTGCTCCGGCACTTCATCTGCCTCTGTTGGTAGTTCCTCAACTTCGGTAGAGAAAAAATGATCAAGATCCTGCTGTAGCCGGTCAATATCACCACCACAGCCCATCAGGATGCGCTGGGAATCATCCGTATAGAGCATGGCGTAGAGGACATGCTCAGTGGTTAGGTATTCATGATGCCGACGTTGAGCTTCTTGCACCGCCAACGAAAAAATAATCTGTACATCTTTGCTGAATGTCACGTTGTTCAGTCCTTTCAGGCTTTTTCTATACTGCAACGCAGCGGGTGGCCGGCATTTTTAGCTCGCAGATGGGTCTGCTCAACTTTGGTCTCGGCAATTTCATAAGGATATGTGCCGCAGATTGCCTGTCCTTTGTGGTGGATGGTGAGCATGATGCGGGTGGCGTCCGTCGGCTGTTTACGAAAAATAGATTCCAGGGCTTCAATGACAAACTCCATCGTTGTGTAATCATCATTGTGCATGATGACATTGAAGCGTGGTGGAAGAGCGGTCTTGTCATGGGAGACCACCTCTGTATCTGGTGTGGAATATGCTGGATTCGCCATTAAATACCTTCCGATAATTACCATGGAATTCTAGCTGTCTGTTTCTCGCTACAGTTTGTCAATACCGACATCCTGTTGGTAGCATAGTTTTTTTTTGAAAGAGAATCAATGTCTGTCCGCTTGAAGGGAATAAACGGTTGAACAAAAAAAAAGGATGTCTTAAACTGCTCTGATTATTGGTATGAATAATATCGTTTTGCTTTATGTTCGCTGGAACTGTTGATTATGACTTCAGAGTCTGCTGCCGAGTTGAAAAAGAGTACTGTGAAAGCACGGTCGTTGTGCCTGGCTATCGTGGCGTTTGTTGGGCTGGGCTTTGCTTTGTTTGGCGAAAAAGGGGCATTGCGGCTACATCAGGTTCACCAGCATCAGATCGAACTGACGCAACAATTTCAGCAACTGCAGCACGAGAATAGTCGGTTGCGCAATGAGATCGATTCATTGAGTTATGATGATCGTTATATTGAGCAGGTGGCGCGGAGTACGTTTAATCTTGTCCGTGATGGAGAAGTTGTCTACCAGTTTGCCCCGACGATACGTTGATTTTTTTAGAAAACTTTGGTTCGTTTTAAATAGGGGACAGTTGGTCCCCTATTTTCTTTCGATGAAAAAGCTGTCCATGTTTCGCCCTTTTGAAAGAGATCGCAATTTATGAAAACACGATTAAAGAGTGCTGTTGAAAAAGCACTTCAGAATTGTTATGCCGCAAAAACACTCGTCTCTGGTGAACTGCCGGAGTTTGCCATTGAAGTGCCTAACCATACCGATCATGGTGACTTTGCCGTCAATGTTGCTATGATGTTGGCTCGTCCTGAAAAAAAAGCCCCGCGTCAGATCGCGCAGCTGTTGGTTGAACAGCTGGAGCAGCAAGAGGGGATGTGGGACAAGATAGAAATTGCCGGACCCGGATTTGTCAATTTTTTCCTCAGTAAGTCGTGCTGGTACGCTGTCCTCGATGATATCTATGCCAAGGGGGCACAGTTCGGGCGCAGTGATGTTGGCGCCGGACGCCGGGTCCAGGTTGAATTTGTCAGTGCCAATCCCACCGGGCCGCTGCATATCGGTCATGGCCGCGGCGCGGCGACAGGTGATGCGGTTGCTTCGGTGTTGCAGGAAGCTGGGTTTGATGTTCAGCGTGAGTACTACATCAATGATGCCGGTAACCAGATGGATACCCTCGGCCGGTCGATTTTCTTACGCTATTGCCAGCTGCAAGGGCGCGATGTGGAATTTCCGGAGGATTGTTATCAGGGCGACTATATCCGCACTCTGGCACAGCAGGCCATTGATGAGCAAGGCGACCATTTTTTACAGATGGATGATGTCGAGGCCATCGCTCACTTTTCCACAACCGGCGGCGAGGCGATTCGTTCCGGGATCAATGCCGACCTGCAGCAGTTCGGGATTAACTTCGATAACTGGTATAGTGAACAGAGTCTCTATGACCGTGACCTGGTCAAGGCTGGAATCGAAACCCTGACCCGTGATGGTTATACCTATGAACAGGATGGCGCCATCTGGTTCCGTACCACCGATTTTGGTGATGACAAGGATCGGGTGCTGGTCCGTTCAAACGGGGTGACCACCTACTTTGCTTCCGATGTCGCCTATCACCGCGAAAAATATGAGCGTGGTTTTGACATCGTCATCGATGTCTGGGGTGCGGATCATCACGGCTATGTGCCTCGCATGAAAGCAGTATTGGCCGCATTGGGTCGTAATACTGAAGATCTGCAGATTATTCTCGTTCAATTGGTCAACCTGCTGCGCGAGGGTGAGCAGGTGGCGATGAGTACCCGCTCCGGTAAGTTTGTTACCCTTAAAGAGGTGATCGACGAAGTGGGTAAGGATGCCTGTCGTTTCTTCTTTTTGATGCGGCGCTCCGATAGCCAACTCGACTTTGATCTTGAACTGGCCAAAAAACAGAGTACCGAAAATCCGGTTTTTTACGTGCAATATGCCCATGCCCGGGTGTGCAGTATCAATCGCAACGTTCAAGAATCTGGATTGTCTTTGCCGCAGCCCGGTGACGCGGAGGTTACAAAACTGCAGTTGCCCGAGGAGTTGGCCTTGACCAGGATGCTGGCACGCTATCCCGAAGTTGTCGTCGGTGCCGCCCTGAGCTATGAGCCGCACCGTATTACATTTTATCTGCAGGAACTGGCAGCCCAGTTCCATAGTTATTACAACCAGCATCGCGTTATTGTTGATGATCGTGCCACGAGTTGTGCCCGACTTTATCTGGTGAATGCGGTGAAGATTGTGATCAGCAATGCCCTGAATGTTCTGGGAGTTTCCTCCCCGGATAAGATGTGAGGAGCAGGAGGATAAATCATGTCGCAACTGGATTATAATCAGCGATCTCAGCAGCCAGCCAAGAGTCGTTTACTGGTGATGGTTCTTCTTGTCACGATACTCTGTATCGTGAGTTTTGTCGTCGGGATTATGGTGGGAAAAGGGGGGCGTGATTCTGTGGTGGAGACCACCATGATGATGCCGACCGCGCCGATTCCATTGAAACCTGAAAATGACGTTGCTGCCAAGGTGGACGTTGTTGCACCGCAGAAGGTCCCTGCTGAGCAGCTGCTCGGTGCAAAAACTGTAGAGATTGAGGCAATAGCGCCGGCGGTGATTCAAGCTGCTGAGCTAAGCGCCGACGATGGCGGGGCGGATCCTTTGCGGGCGTTGCTCCCAGCTGTCGAGCAGATGCCCTTGGGCAGCGGTATCAATCAGCCCCCGGCGCAGGATACGGTCAAGGCTGCAGCACAAGTGTCGGTTGTTGTTCCCGACGCGACTGCGGCAGTGGTTGTGAAGGATGCCGGTCGCTCAATCAAGAAAGATGTTGTTTTAGTTCTTCCCAAGGTTGAGCCGCTGCCAACGGTGACTAAAACAGCGACAACGGCAGCGTATGTTGTGCAGGTGGCATCATTTAAGAACAAAAATGATGCAGAAACTTTGCAGGGTAAATTGCTTTCCCATTTTCCTGCTCATGTCCAAGAGGTGGATCTCGGTGCAAAAGGGGTCTGGTTCCGAGTGTTGGTGGGGCCGGTAGACAGCGCTGATGCCGCAAATGGCTTGAAACAGCGGCTCAAAGATAAGATGAAGATGGATGGATTTGTGAAAAAGATCAGCCGTAAGGGTGAAGTTGTTTTTTGACGATTTTTGTCTTGACAATGTTGCGCTAAACAAGTAAATTTCCCCTCGCTTTGACGCGGGGTGGAGCAGTTTGGTAGCTCGTCGGGCTCATAACCCGAAGGTCGGAGGTTCAAATCCTTCCCCCGCAACCAAACAAATAAACCGGTAACGGTTAATATAGACAGTTCGGCGGTGTAGCTCAGTTGGTTAGAGCATGCGGCTCATATCCGCAGTGTCCGGAGTTCGAATCTCTGCACCGCCACCATTTAGGCCCTTCCCATTGCGGGGAGGGCTTTTTTGTTATTTGGTTAAGCTGTTGCAATGCTGGTTGTTGGGCGCTGTTTCTGTTATTCTTGCCATGTGATCAGGTTGGAAACTGCTCTTGAGATCTCCCTCCCTTTTTTCTTCTCTTGTTCCTGGATGCTTTGATGATCGAACAGGTTGCCAATACGATCAAAGAACACCATCTGATTCCCTGTCACTCAGCTGTGGTTGTCGCTGTTTCCGGTGGTGCGGATTCGGTTTGCCTGCTCCATGTACTTAAAACAATTTCTGAAACGATAGAGACTTTCGGTTTGGTCGTTGCTCACCTTGACCATTCATTGCGTTCAAGCAGTGCGCAGGATGCCGATTTTGTGGCGACGTTGTGTCGGCAGTGGGGGATCCCTTATGTTGGTACTCGTCTTGACGTTGCCGCCTTAGCACGTGATGCGGGCATTGGCCTTGAAGAGGCGGGTCGTGATGCACGGCGTTGTTTTTTGCAGCACGTTGCTTCAGGGCACGGTGGGGCGGTTGTTGCCCTGGCTCATCATCTCGATGATCAGGCTGAGACGGTTCTTATGCGCGCGGCCCGCGGCTGTGGTGTGTCGGGCCTGGCTGCTATGCGTTGGAAGAATGATCCGTTTATTCGGCCATTGCTGGGGGTGGGGCGGCAGGAGATTGAACAGTATCTGTTGACCCGGCAGATAGCCTGGGTCGATGATGAAAGCAATCGTGAGTTGCGGTTTCAACGTAATCGAATCCGTCACCGGGTGCTCCCACAGTTGCAGATTTTCAATACTCAAGCGGCATCTCATCTGGCCGAACTGGCCGAGCGGGTTGCGTTGGAGGAGTCTTACTGGCAGGCTGTGCTGCAAAACTGGTTTGAGACACATGTGAAACATGATGCTGGTGGTGTTTATCTGCCCATTGCAGAATTGCAAGCCTGTCATCCGGCGTTGCGTGATCGCCTGCTGCGCGACGGGTTGCGCAGTGTGCGTGGTGATTTGCGTGCTATAGAGGCCAGCCATGTTCAAATGATTGCTGATGGCCTTTCTTTAGCACGTCCTCAATGGCAGTTGGATCTTCCAAGGGCATGGGTTGCTCGTCGTTACGAGTGGCTTGTTTTTCGCCAAGCTGCGCCATTCTGCCCTGAGCCGGTGTGTTTTGTCGTTGGTGGGCCCGGTAGCTATCGGCTTACTGATGGTTGCACATTGTTGGTTGAAGAACGGACCAGTGCTTCAGCTGAAACGCCTTGGCAGGTTGAGTTTGATGCTGATCGTCTGAGTTTCCCGTTGTCTGTTCGTCCCTTTGTCGCCGGAGACCGGCTTGCTGTGAGTGGGATGACGGGGCGCAAGAAGGTTAAGGAGTTGTTTGTTGAGCAGCGTTGGAGTCACGAACGGCGGCGCTGTGCGGTCGTTGTTGAAGCAGCAGGACAACCTGTCTGGGTGCCGGGGTTGCGCCGTAGTTGTCAATATCCAGTCAACGCTGAGACTCAACGAATTTTGCGGCTGAAATTATCCCCGGAGAAAAATAAAATATAATTGAGATACGCCAGTCTGTATGGTAGTTTGCAGCTAATCATTTTACTGTTGAATTCCCCAGATACCCTTCGGTATCGAAGCCATTTTCCCAGGGAGGAAAAGTGAACCAGTTTTACAAAAATATTGCTTTGTGGCTTGTGATTTCCCTTGTGATGATCTTGTTGTTCAATATGATGACTCAACAGGATCAACAGCAGGAGTCTGTCAGCTATACGACGTTTGTCAGTGCGCTGGACGAAGGCCGTGTTCAGGATGTCCTTATCCAGGGGCCGAACATTGAGGGGACCTATCAGGATGGCACGCGATTCAAGACCTTTGCACCTTCCGATCCTAATTTGATCTCTGAATTGCGTCAGCACGACATTGTTATTCAAGCAAAACCTGAGGAAGACCGTAGCTTCTGGATGACCATGCTGGTTTCCTGGGGGCCGATCCTGCTGCTGATTGCGGTGTGGATATTCTTTATGCGTCAGATGCAGGGTGGCGGTGGCAAGGCGATGAACTTCGGCAAGAGCCGGGCCCGTCTGCTGTCGGATACCCAGGGCATGGTGACCTTTAAAGATGTGGCTGGTGTCGATGAGGCGAAGGAAGAGTTGGAAGAGATCGTCGCCTTCTTGAAAGACCCGAAGAAGTTTACCCGTCTTGGTGGTCGTATCCCGAAAGGGGTGTTGTTGATGGGGGCACCCGGTACAGGCAAGACGCTGTTGGCCCGGGCGATTGCCGGTGAGGCCGACGTGCCGTTCTTTACCATCTCCGGTTCGGATTTTGTTGAAATGTTTGTCGGTGTTGGTGCCAGTCGTGTGCGTGACCTGTTTGCTCAGGGGAAGAAAAACGCGCCCTGCATTATCTTTATTGATGAGATTGACGCTGTCGGTCGTCATCGTGGCGCCGGATTGGGTGGTGGGCACGATGAGCGCGAGCAGACACTGAATCAGTTGCTGGTCGAGATGGATGGTTTTGAGTCGAATGAAGGGGTTATCCTCATTGCTGCAACCAACCGTCCTGATGTGCTGGATCCGGCGTTGTTACGTCCCGGTCGTTTTGATCGCCAGGTTGTTGTCCCTCGTCCCGATATTAAGGGACGGACGACAATTTTAAAGGTTCATGCCCGCAAGGTTCCCATGGATGAAACGGTAGACATGGAGACCGTTGCCAAAGGGACACCGGGTTTCTCCGGTGCCGACTTGGCGAACCTGATCAATGAGGCCGCGCTGTTGGCCGCCCGTGCCGACAAAGAGTTGGTCGACAATGACGATCTCGAAGCGGCCAAAGACAAGGTGCTGATGGGCGCTGAACGTCGCTCAATGGTTATTACCGAAAAAGAAAAGCGGGTGACGGCGTATCATGAAGCCGGTCACGCCATGGTCGCATTGAAGATTCCCGGCGCTGATCCGGTTCATAAGGTCTCCATTATCCCGCGTGGCCGCACTCTGGGCGTAACCATGTATTTGCCGACGGAAGAAAAGTACAGTGAAAGCAAAGAGGGGCTGTTGACCTCCATGTGTGCGTTGTTGGGCGGCCGTGCTGCGGAAGAGATCTTCCTCGGTGGCATTACCACCGGAGCCAGCAATGATATTGAGCGTGTAACATCTCTGGCCCGGAAGATGGTGTGTGAGTGGGGCATGAGTGATGCCATCGGCCCCCTGGCCTTTGGTGAGAAAGAGGGCGAAGTTTTCCTTGGCAAGGATATGGGCCACGTCAAGAACTACAGCGAGGCCACTGCCGAGCTGATCGATAGTGAAATCCGTCGCATTGTCAGTGAGTCCTACGATAGAACCCGGACCATTCTTGAGGAGAATCGTGACCTTCTGAAACGGATGGCTGAGGAATTACTCGAGCTAGAGACCATTGATGCCAAGGATATCCAGCGCATCATGGCCGGCGATGCTCCGACAGCGCCGGCGGCGGACGGTGTCGCTGACGATACGGTTAATGTCATTTAATCCACGGCTGCTACAGCTGACACGTTCAGCGCACGTTCGTCAGCTGTTTAAACGGTTGGGCGTTGATCCGGTCGGCATTGAGTTGATGGCGAACAAGGCCTTGCATCTCAACACTCTGCTTGAGCGAGTCCCCTGCGCTGCGGCCAATATCCTCAAGCAGGAGATGATCGCCCTTGGTGGTGATGCCGCTGTTGCCCGTGGTACCGTGTCCTGCACTATCTCCTACACGGATGTGTTGCTGATGGGTACGCGCAAACAGCTTGATCAACTGATCCTGCGTCTGCCCCGCCAGCCATTTGGCTTAAAGGGGTTGGCGCAGGAGTTGAGTCAGTTGTTGAATGCCGCTTCATCGGTTCCGCGTGTGCTGGTTGGTCGCTCGTGTCGCCTGGAGCTGTCTCGGCCGCAGGTGATGGGAATTATCAATGTTACACCGGATTCGTTTTATGATGGTGGTGTGTGTTGTGATCTCGATACGGCGTTAAAGCAAGCTGAAGCACAGATCAACGCTGGAGCAGATCTTCTCGATGTCGGTGGTGAAAGCACGCGGCCTGGCGCGGCACCTGTCGCTGGTGAACGTGAGTTGCAACGGGTTGTGCCGTTGATCACGGCATTGAATCGTGAATTTGATGTGCCGTTGTCGATTGATACGAGTAAAGCTCTGGTGGCAACTGCTGCTGTTGAGGGTGGCGCTGATTTTATCAACGATATCAGTGGCTTGTCGTTTGATCCACAGATGGCACAGGCTGTGGCGTTCAGTGGTGCCGGATTATTTGTCATGCATACACGGGGGCGCCCTGATGAGATGCAATTGGATACGGATTATCACGATGTCGTTGCAGACGTTATTGCCGGACTTCGCAGCTCTGTCAATACTGCTTTAAGCGCTGGCATCCCCGTAGAGAAGATTGCCGTTGATCCGGGTATCGGTTTTGGCAAATCCCTTGATGGGAATCTGGAAATTCTGCGGCGGCTATCAGAGCTGTCGTGCCTTGCCTGCCCCGTTCTTATTGGAACATCGCGAAAAAGTTTCATCGGTCATGTGTTAAAGCAGCATAGCCCCAGTGAACGGCTGTATGGTTCCGTGGCCAGTGTTGCCTTGGCCGTCGCCAGCGGCGCCCATCTGTTTCGTGTTCATGATGTTGCTGCAACCCGGGATGCCGTCGATATGGCGTGGGCTATCTGTCAGAGTGAATCAATGGCGTAGTTGACCGCCACAAAAAAGGGTCGCGATGGCTGTTTTCGATGAAATGTTTAAGAACGTCAGGTGGATGTTGGATGCCCTCGATATCGCCTTGGTTGCGTTTATCATTTATCGAATCATTCTATTGATAAAAGGTACCCGTGCTGTCCAGATGCTGATCGGCCTGGCGGTGATCCTTGTCGTCTACGTTGCCTCACAGCTCAGTGGCCTTTATACTCTGCAGTGGCTGCTGGATAATTTTCTTACCTCGATCGTTCTGGTTATCGTTGTTATTTTCCAAAATGATATCCGCCGTGCTCTGATGCATGTTGGGCGCAATCCTTTCTTTGCCGATGTATCCTATCGTGAAGAAACCCAGGTCATTGATGAACTGGTTGATGCTGCTGTTAATTTGGCTAATAAGCGGATCGGTGCATTGGTTGTGATTGAACGTGAAACCGGATTGAAGGGGTTTCTCGAAGTTGGCGTTGAGATTGATGCCAAGGTCTCTTCGGATCTGATCTGTGCCATCTTTTTGCCGGCTTCTCCTATCCATGACGGGGCGTTGGTTCTTCAGCAGGGGCGCTTGAAAAAAGCGGGTTGTTTTTTGCCGCTGGCACAAAATGCTGAAATCAGCAAAACCCTGGGTACGCGTCACCGTGCCGCCATTGGTTTGACCGAGATGGTCGATGCTGTGGTCATTGTTGTCTCTGAAGAAACGGGGAAAATCTCAGTGGTTGTTGGTGCACGGATGACCCGCGATCTTGATTCAACATCACTGCGTCGTATTTTAATGCGTCTTCTCGACTCGGGTCGGAAGCTCTAGGAGATTGGTTTTATGCTGCAGATGATTGTCCGCAACTGGCATTTGAAATTACTTTCATTGGTTTTTGCCTTGTTGCTGTGGTTGTTTGTCACCGGCGAGCAAAAAGCAGAAGTCGGTCATACGGTACCTCTTGAGCTGAAAAACCTCCCTGTCGGTTTGATTGTCGCCAATGAGGTGCCAAGTCTGGTTGACCTGCGTATCAGTGGACCGAGAACACTGCTGTCGAATCTGAGACCATCAGCGTTGAGCATGTCTGTCGATTTGCGTGGGCTTGAACCTGGCTTGACAACCTTCAAACGGCTTGACGAAAACCTGAATATCCCCAGTGCTCTTAAGGTCGTGCGCCTTTCTCCCTCTTATGTTGAGGTCAAATTGGAACGGATTCGTCGTAAGTCTGTTCCTGTTGACGTTGTGGTTTCCGGGGTGCCTGAGTCTGGAGCGCATGTTGTTTCCATCGCTGTTTCTCCGGATGCTGTTGTTATTGAAGGTGCCGAGAGCGAGGTGAAAAATGTTGACCGCGTTGAGACTGAAGCGGTCGATATTACCTCCGTCAGTGAAGACTTTTCTATGATGGTCCCGGTTGATTATCGCGGAACCTATACCACCTTGGCGGATCAAAAAACGGTTGAGGTTGAAGTTATAATTTTTAAAGAACCTGAGCCGGAAACTGACGTTGAACTACCGCAGGTACTGGAAAACGAAATTGTGGACGAAGAGGAGACTGCCGTCTCTTCATAAACCCCTGTAGCCAATTAAGTTCATTGAAAGAGATCTATGGATAAAAAAATTTTTGGAACTGATGGAGTGCGTGGCGTTGCTAATGTCTATCCCATCACCACTGAAGTCGCCATGCAGCTTGGACGAGCCGTTGCTTATATGTTTAAGGGCACTGATAAGCGTCGTCGCATAGTCATTGGTAAGGATACCCGCTTGTCCGGTTATATGATCGAAAATGCACTGGCTGCCGGGATTTGTTCAATGGGCGTGGATGTTCAGTTGGTTGGGCCACTGCCGACACCGGGTATCGCTTTTATTACCTGCTCCATGCGCGCCGATGCCGGGGTGGTTATCTCAGCGTCACATAACCCCTACCAGGATAATGGCATCAAGTTTTTTTCCCATGATGGGCTTAAATTGGCCGATGATGTGGAGTTGCAGCTCGAAAAATTGATGTTTTCTGAAGAATTGGATCTATTACGGCCGACGGCTGATGAGGTGGGCCGTGCTTTTCGGATTGATGATGCGACGGGACGCTATATTGTTTTTTTGAAAAATACCTTTCCGCGCGATCTCGATCTGCGTGGGTTGCGGATTGTTGTCGATTGCGCCAACGGTGCCGCTTATAAGGTGGCACCGGCTGTATTTGAGGAACTCGGTGCCGAAGTGATTTCGATGGGGGTCACCCCCAACGGCACGAATATTAATGCCGGATGCGGATCGACATACCCCAATGTTCTTGCCGAAGCGGTGCGTGAATATCGTGCCGATATCGGCATTGCTCTCGATGGTGACGCCGACCGGTTGATTCTTGTCGATGAAAAGGGCTGTGTTGTTGACGGTGATCATATTATGGCGATCTGTGCGACCCAGATGATTGAGCGTGGTGAGCTGGCCAAGAATACTCTGGTGGCAACGGTGATGAGCAATATGGGCCTTGATATTGCTTTACGTAAAGCGGGCGGTACAGTTGTAAAGACAGCTGTCGGTGATCGCTATGTCATGGAGGAGATGCTGAAGAACGGCTATAACCTCGGTGGCGAACAGTCCGGTCATATGATCTTCTTTGATCATAACACCACCGGTGACGGCACCCTGTCGGCATTGCAGATGCTGGCCATTATGCAGCGTAGCGGTAAGCCCTTATCCAAACTTGCAGAGGTGATGACGGCACTGCCTCAGTTGCTGGTCAATGTCCGGGTAAAAGAGCGGGTCGATCTGGCGACGGTCGATGCCGTGCAGCAGGTGATTAAACACAGTGAAGAGGTTCTTGGTGACAGCGGCCGTGTTTTGATCCGCTATTCAGGCACGGAACCACTGCTCAGGATTATGTTGGAAGGTGAGAGCCATAGCCAGATTAAACAGCTGGCTGATAAAATTGTAGCCGCTGTGGAGACACATCTGCAGGGTGTAAGGGAAGGGGCTTGATGATGATACGTCTTGGAGTCAATGTTGACCATATTGCTACTCTCCGTCAGGCACGGGGGACGGTTGAACCAGATCCTGTTACAGCTGTGGCCATTGCCGAGTTGGCTGGAGCTGATGGAATTACTGTTCATTTGCGTGAAGATCGTCGTCACATCCAAGATCGTGACGTTGAATTGTTACGCCAGACGGTGCAGACATCACTCAACTTGGAGATGGCTGCGACTGAGGAGATAGTGGCGATCGCCTGTCGCCTGCGCCCCGATTGTGTCACGCTTGTTCCTGAAAAACGTCAGGAATTAACCACTGAGGGTGGGCTGGATGTTGTTGGACAGTCGCAGCATCTCAAAGGTGCTATTGCTCAGTTGCAGGAGCAGGGCATTGTTGTCAGCCTGTTTGTGGATGCCGATCTGCAGCAGATCGACCAAGCTTTTCAGGTGGGTGCCGATACGATTGAGATTCATACCGGATGCTATTGTGATGCGCCTTCTCATGGGGCAAAACTGGCCGAACTGGCAAAGATCGAAAAGGCCATCCATGCTGCACGTCAGGCCGGTTTAGGGGTCAATGCCGGTCACGGCCTGAATTACCATAATATTCAGGCGGTGGTCGCTCTGGGCGGGATTGAAGAGTTTAATATTGGACATAGTATCATCTCGCGTGCCGTACTAGTCGGTTTGGATCGTGCGGTTCGGGAGATGAAAGCGTTGATTGAGGGCTAGGTTGTGGCGATTGCCGGCATAGGAACCGATATAGTCCGGGTCGAACGTTTTGAGCGTTTTCTCGACCGTCAGGATTCAGCACTGCTGGGGCGTTTGTTTACTGCGCAGGAGCTCGCGTATGCTTTGCCGAAAAAGGGCGCTGCTCAGCACTTGGCGGCCCGCTTTGCTTCAAAAGAGGCATTTCTTAAGGCTCTTGGTCTCGGTTTGCGCGATGGCTTGAGTTGGCACGATGTCGAAGTGGTTCGGGATGAATTGGGCTGCCCGTCGCTCAAGCTTACCGGGCGAGCCGACGAAATCTTTACGCAACGAAAACTTGCCGGACACCATTTGTCCTATAGTCATGAGCGGGAGTATGCAGTGGCAACGGTTGTATTGGAGGGGGTATGAAACTTCTTACTGCTGATCAGATGCGTCAAATGGATCAGCGTGCGATTCACGATTATGGCCTTGCCGGTATTGTCTTGATGGAAAATGCTGGGCGGGGGGCTGCGCAGGTGATTGCTGGGCGCTATGCTGATTTGTTTCCGGGGCCGGTGCTCATATTGACAGGTAAGGGGAACAATGGCGGCGACGGTTATGTGGTTGCCCGTTACCTGGGGAATTGTGGTTGGGATGTGACCACCGTAGCTCTGGCGCAACGAGAGCAGATCGGTGGGGATGCGGCAAGCAATCTGGAAATATTGCTTAACAGCCAAAGTCCTGTTTTATTTTACGATCCGTCACAGACCGTTGATGACACCTTGAATCCGTATGGCGACAGTGTGATTATTGTCGATGCCATCTTCGGTAACGGGTTGACTTCGGCTGTACGTGGGCATTACCTGGATGCGATTCATTGGATCAACCGTCACTCGGTCAAGGTAGGGGCCAAAGTGGGGGCTAAGGTGGCGGCCATTGATATGCCATCGGGAGTGGAAGCAACCAGCGGTCAGGTTCTGGGTGAGGTGGTAGAGGCGGATTGTTCGTTGAGCTTTGCCTTCGCCAAGATTGGCCAGGTCAGCTATCCGGCTCAGCGTTACGGAGGAGAATTGTCCGTGATCGACCTGGGTATGCCGCGGCCATTGACCGAAGTGGTAACGGAACAGTTGGCCCTTGTGGATTCTGGATTGGCGCAACGCTTACTGCCCCGGCGTCCGGACGATGGCCACAAAGGGATGTTTGGTCATGTCCTGCTGGTGGCCGGCTCCCAGGGGAAAAGTGGTGCGGCGAGGATGTGTGCCGAAGCGGCACTTCGCAGTGGCAGCGGCCTGATGACGGTTGCGGTCCCGGCGACGGTGCAGCCGCAGATTGCGGCGGGAGCTCCCGAAGTGATGACCGTCGCTCTGACCGAGAACGAGGGCGCTTTGTGCCGTGACAGTTTTGTCGAAATCAAGTCTCTGTGGCATGGCATGGCGGTTGTGGCCGTCGGTCCGGGGCTGGGCACTCAAACCGAGACTCAGGAGTTGGTCAGGCAGATTGTCCAGGACTGTCCCTGCCCGTTGGTGCTCGATGCTGATGCCTTGAACGCCTTGGCTGAAACACCAGAGCTGCTACGTCGTCGCACTGCCGCGACTGTATTAACACCTCACCCCGGCGAGATGGCTCGTTTAACCGGATTGAGCGTGGAAGCCGTTCAGAGCAACCGGCTTGAGGTGGCTCGTCAGTTCGCCGACGATTATCAGGTGTGCCTGCTCCTCAAGGGAGCCCGGACGGTGATTGCCGATGAGACAGGGCGACTGTGGGTAAACAGCACCGGTAACAGCGGCATGGCCAGTGCCGGGATGGGTGATCTCCTGACCGGAATAATCGCGGCCTATGTGGCTCAGAAACAGGACGTTTTTTCGGCAGCGGCTCTTGGCGCCTATCTGCATGGTGCTGCCGCAGATCTTTGTGCTGAAAAACTGGGTGGTGTCGGCTTTTTGGCCACAGATGTGTCACTGGCATTGCCTGTTGTACGACAACACTTAAAGGAGGGAATTTATGCTTAAAGCTAAAGATATTATGACCGTTGATGTTCATACTGTAACTGCTGCTACCGAATTGAAAAAACTGGCGGCACTTCTGGAACAAACCGGCTACAGCACTCTGCCTGTTGTCGATGACACCGATCAGCTGGTTGGCGTTATCAGTGCCACAGACCTGATTGATCGCGACAAGCCGTTACATATCCCGACGGTTGTCTCGCTGTTCGATTGGGTGCTGTATCTCGAAAGTGAGAAAAACTTTGAGGAACAGGTAATGCGGATCAGTGCCCAGACCGTTGATGAAATTTGCACCAAGCCGGCAATCAGCTGTACTCCGGAATGTCCCGTCAGCGAAATTGCCGATCTGATGGTGAAAAACAAGATTCATCTTGTCCCGGTAGTCGAAGATCAGAAATTGGTTGGTGTGGTTGCGCGGCTCGATATTATCCGTGTTATGGGGGCATGAATTGCAACTGTTAAATCTGTGCAGCGAGTCTGCTGAACAGACACATCAATTGGGAGTACAGCTTGGACAGTTGTTTGTGGCGGGTTGTCTTGTGCTGCTGGAGGGCGATCTAGGCGCTGGGAAAACATGTCTAGCTACCGGTATCGCTCGTGGCCTTGGTGTCGATGACGCGACACCGATCACCAGTCCGACCTATACGCTGCTCAACAGTTACTTCGGTCGTTTGCCATTATATCATTTCGATCTCTACCGTCTGGCCGATGGTGAAGAGTTGGATGAACTCGGCTTTGATGAATATTTTCATGCTGATGGTGTGGCGCTGGTCGAGTGGCCTGAACGGCATGCCGAACTTGCCGACAGTGGTCTGACGATACATCTGGGCTATGTCGGCGAGTCGAGTCGCGAGTTGGTGATTACGGCTTCGGATCTCTTTGTCACCCGCTTTTCGGAATGCTGTGTGGCCATTAAGCGTTTAACGCTGTGTCCCTGATTCTGTGTTGGATAAAATGATAATTTGCTAAAGGCGCTCTCGGGAGCGCCTTTTGTTGTTATTTTTCACTTCAGAGGCGAGCAAACACATAAAAGTTTTGACCCTGTTATAAATTATTGCTAAAAACTTTGGGTTGTATAAATATATGTTCTGAATTCAGTTGTCGTTGACGACTGATTATTGAATACCGATCAAGGAGGAAGACCGAAAATGGCTCTGGTTGTACAGAAGTATGGCGGAACTTCCGTGGGGACGACCGATAAAATTCGTAACGTGGCCCAACGGGTAGCCCGGACTTACGACGATGGCAACGATGTTGTCGTAATTGTCTCGGCAATGTCGGGAGAAACCAACAAGCTGGTTGCTCTGTCACAAGAAATTTGTGAATTTCCCAGCGAGCGTGAATATGACGTTCTGGTCTCCACCGGGGAGCAGGTGACGATTGCCCTGTTGTCCATGTGCTTACAGTCGATGGGGTATAAGGCCAAAAGCTACCTGGGGCATCAGATTCCGATCTTGACCGACAGTGCATCATCCCGCGCCCGGATCAAGGAGATCGGCGAGGAAAACATTCGTGAAGACCTGAAAAATGGTTCCATCGTGGTTGTTGCCGGATTCCAGGGGATTGACGACCAAGGTAATATTACTACCCTGGGGCGCGGTGGTTCAGACACCTCTGCGGTTGCGGTGGCTGCCGGATTGAAGGCCGATGTCTGTGAAATTTATACGGATGTCGATGGTGTTTATACCACCGATCCGCGGATTGTTGCCGATGCCAGTAAAATAGAGAAAATTTCCTATGAAGAGATGTTGGAGATGGCCTCTCTGGGCGCAAAGGTTCTACAGATCCGCTCTGTTGAGTTTGCAAAAAAATATGATGTTGTGATTCACGTACGTTCCAGTTTTAACGATAATCCTGGAACGCTGGTTATGAAGGAGGATGCTGAGATGGAGACCGTACTGGTTTCGGGTGTAACCTGTAACAAAGATGAAGCGAAAATTTCTGTAATGCGTGTTCCGGACAGGCCGGGAATTGCCGCAAATATTTTTACACCTCTGACCGAGGCGAATATTACCGTTGATATGATTATCCAGAACGTCTCCCACGAAGGATCGACAGATCTGACGTTTACGGTACCCAAGGGTGATCTGAAGAAGGCGCTGAAAATTGTTGAAGAAACAGCTCAGCAGATTGGAGCCCGTGGTGTGACGTCGGATGACAAGGTCGCCAAGGTATCCATCATTGGTGTCGGAATGCGTTCCCACTCCGGTATTGCCAGCAAGATGTTCACTACCCTCTCTGCGGAAGGGGTCAATATCCAGATGATCTCAACCAGTGAGATTAAGGTCTCCTGCGTTATTGAAGATAAGTACACCGAACTGGCCGTGCGTGTTTTGCATGATGCTTTTGAGCTTGGAAACGGCGAATAGCTTGTTTCGTATGTGAAGGAGAGAGTTATGAGTCGGATTATGCTGTATGACACCACCTTGCGCGATGGTACCCAGGCGGAGGATATCTCCTTTCTGGTCAGCGACAAAGTATGTATTGCTCAACGTCTTGATGAGTTGGGTGTTGATTACATTGAGGGGGGCTGGCCCGGATCGAACCCGAAGGATATCGCTTTTTTTCAAGAGATCAAAAACGTTACCCTTAAGCATGCGAAAATCGCTGCCTTTGGTTCAACACGTCGGGCTAAAACGACGCCGGAGCAGGATAATAATATCCAGACATTGATTGAGGCTGATCCTGATGTCGTGACCATTTTTGGTAAGACCTGGGATTTTCATGTCCGTGAGGCACTACGTATTTCGCTGGAGGAAAACCTTGAGTTGATCAATGATTCACTGATTTATCTCAAGAAACATATTCCTGAAGTGATCTATGACGCGGAACATTTTTTCGATGGTTATAAAGCCAATCCCGACTATGCATTGCAGACCTTGAAAGCTGCAGAGGATGCGGGAGTCGATTGTATTGTCCTCTGCGATACCAATGGGGGGACATTGCCCAGCGAGTTTCCCGAGATTATGCGTGTTGTCAAAGAAACCGTGTCAACACCGCTGGGTATCCATGCGCATAACGATAGTGAGTGTGCTGTGGCCAACTCATTGATGGCTGTTGCTCATGGTGCCGTTCATGTACAGGGAACCCTCAATGGTTTCGGCGAGCGCTGTGGTAACGCCAACCTGTGTTCACTTATTCCATCGCTGAAGTTGAAAATGAATAAAGAGTGCATCAGTGATGAGCAGTTGAAGACGTTGCGTTCGGTATCCCGTCAGGTCTATGAACTGGCGAACCTGATTCCGAATAAGCACCAAGCGTATGTCGGCAACTCGGCCTTTGCCCACAAAGGGGGCGTTCATGTGTCAGCAATTCAGCGTCATCCTGAAACCTATGAGCATATTCGCCCTGAGATGGTTGGTAATATGACGCGGGTGTTGGTTTCTGATCTCTCCGGGCGGGCAAATATTCTTGCCAAGGCCGAGCAGTTCAATATCAATCTCGACAGCAAAGATCCGGTTACCCTGGAGATCCTTGAGGATATTAAGGAGATGGAAAACAAGGGCTATCAGTTTGAGGGCGCAGAAGCTTCGTTTGAGCTGTTGATGCGTCGTGCGTTGGGTACTCTGCGTCATTATTTCTCCGTCATCGGTTTTCGGGTCATTGATACCAAGCTTAAAGAGGGGGATAAGCCCCTGTCTGAGGCTACGGTGAAGGTGAAGGTTGGCGGACGGATCGAGCATACGGCTGCAGAAGGCGATGGGCCGGTGAATGCGTTGGATAATGCTCTGCGCAAAGCCCTTGAGCATTTTTATCCCCAACTTAAAGATATGAGTTTGTTTGACTATAAGGTTCGCGTTTTACCCACTGGGCAAGGGACTGCATCCATTACCCGTGTGTTGATCGAATCCGGAGATGAACAATCCCGCTGGGGAACCGTGGGGGTCAGTGATAATATTATTGATGCGTCCTACCATGCACTGATCGATGCCTTGCAATATAAGCTGGTCAAGGATACAGAATAGCGTGAGGCAGCAGCCCTTAGTTCTGGTGCTGTTGATTCTTGTCATAATAGTCGTACTGAACCGGGAGCACTGCAGAAGAGCAGCGCTCCCGGTTTTTTTTGCGGAAGAAACCAAGCCGTGCTTGGTTGAGCTCGGTTGTGGTTTTTTTGACACAATGGAGCGTCATATTATTGACGTAAACGATCTGGAAGGCGTCATGAAAATGACAAGTTTGGGTCGCGGGCAGAAGTCATTGCGACAATACCTTGCCTGCTCGGCACTGAGACCGGGGCAATCGATCGATTTAGTCAGTAAAAATAGGGATGTCCCCCGGTTGACAGTCTCGTATATGGGGGCAGCGAAACAGATAGCCCTCGGTATCGCTCTACATCCGGATCAGATGACGGAGGATGATTGGCAGATTCTGCCTGGAATTGGTCCATCTCTGGCCGCATTAATCATACTGGACCGTCAAGAAAATGGCGACTTTGTCGCTTTGGAGAACTTGAAGCGGGTCAAGGGGATCTCTCGTAAGAAAATAGCTCAATGGAGAAGTTTTTTTTGACTTGCAACTACATGAAAAGACAGAGGTAATCTTCTCGGCAAGGCTGCGTCCCCTTTTTTGGCACTGATTGTGAAGTATATGTTATCAACTTGAATGTAGTGCAGACTAATCAATGAAAGGGGAGCATAATGAAATGTCCAAAATGTAAAGGTCGCATGTATTCAGAAAAGTATTTTGACTTTGTTCGTTCATTTGAGGCATGGAAGTGTAGCTGTTGTGGTGAACTGCTAGATTCAACGATTGTTTCCAACCGAGCCAGGAATCATAATCATTACCTGGGATAGAAAACTAGTTATCCATATAGATATCAAGCCGAGCATTTGTGCTCGGCTTTTTTATTGGTGCGCCCGGCAGGGCGCACTTGCTTGAGGGTGCAAGTCCCTTGTACTCCCGGTAAGGGGATGTACTAGCCGAAGGCAAAGTGCTGGCCTGACGAACATGAATCGCATACGAGGCGGCCGTGTCGAATAATGAGGCGTCCAATACCTAATAGTGTCGACATCCAAGGGTACACCACAGTACGGTCCGTTTTTGCCATCTGAGAGCCGGATAAAGCAACTTCCCTCAGCTACTCGATTGAACCCGCCCCTCTTTCTCCACATCTGTTCGTCATCTTGTCCTGCGGAAGCTTCTCGGTTGCGTGTTAGTTGCGCTGGTGATTGTTGTGCTTGCGATGTTGTTTGTTATTCTTATACACAGGGTGAAAACTGTTGGTGCTCTACAAATTAATTATTCGTTGAAATGATGTGAGGGTGTAATGAATGTTGACCCGCTGAAAATCGAACAACTGAGATGGCGTTGTTTTGAACAACAGTTTGAGTTTAGCTCTACGGATGAGCTGGATGCGTTGGATGGCCCGATTGGCCAAGCTCGGGCCATGACGGCCATTGATCTGAGCCTTGGGATAAAGGATGACGGTTTTAACCTTTTTGTGTCTGGGCGTGCGGGGACTGGCCGCCTGTCTGCGATTACCCGGCTGCTGAAGGAACGAGCTAACGGCGAGGATGTGCCGCCGGATTGGTGTTGTGTTCATGATCTTGACACGGGTTCCAAGCCGTTGAATTTCTCAATTCCGGCGGGGAAAGGGCGGACACTTCAGGAGGATGTTGCCGTTCTGATTAAACGTATTTCTGAACAGCTGCCTAAAATTTTTGAAAGTAAAGAATATGAACAATATAAGGGGAAAATTACTACAGAATATCAAAAAAAGAATAAGCAGCTATTTGATGACCTCGAAGCGAAAGCGGCAGAACAGGGATTTGGTATTCAACGTACCGTGAGTGGGTTGGTCTTGGTCCCGGCGGCCAATGGACAACCATTGACCCAGTTGGAATATGATGCCCTTGACGAAGACGAACGACGGCAGCTGAATGCACGTGGTGCCAAGTTGCAGCATTTGCTCGATGATGTGCTTGGCCAGATCCGGGAAATTGAGACAGAAGTTCAAGCTGCGGTGTCAAAGATGGAAAAACAGATCGTCAACATGACGATTCGCCACCTGTTTAAAGGATTGGAGGGACGTTATTCAGACTTTGTTGATGTTGTTGATCACCTGCAGCGTTGTCAGAACGATATTGCCGACAATATTGACGAATTTCGGCCTAAAAAAGAAAGTCGCCTGGTTTTTGCTGCAAGGGAAGGCTCTTCCGGGGGATTTTGGGAGCGTTACCAGATTAATTTGTTTGTTGATAACAGCGATGTCACTGGAGCTCCGGTTGTTTTTGAGGCAAATCCAACCTATTTCAATCTGTTCGGTCGAATTGAGCATGTTGTTCATATGGGCAATGCCACCACCGATTTTACCATGGTCAAGTCTGGAGCATTGCACCGCGCCAATGGTGGTTATCTGGTGATCAATTGCCGTGATTTGTTGATGAACTATTTCTCTTACGAGGCGTTGAAGCGTTGCCTGAGAAATAAGTCGATCAAGATGGAAGATATCGCTGAGCAAGTTCGATTGATCTCTGTGGCGTCTCTTAAACCGGAACCTATTCCGTTTTCGTGCAAAGTGATTCTGATTGGCGAATCAATGATCTACAATTTGCTGCATCGCTTTGATCATGATTTCCGTAAGTATTTTAAAGTGCGGGCCGATTTTAATCACTATCTCGACAACACTTGGGGCAATGTGACCAAATACGCTCAGTTTGTTGCCGTTCAATGTCGTGAAAACAATTTGCCTCACTTCGATAGATCTGCCGTTTCCGGCGTTGTTGAGTATGCGGCTAGGCTCGTTGAAGATCAGGACAAGCTGTCGTCTCGTTTCCTGGAAATTGCTGATCTGGTAAAAGAGGCAGCTCACTATGCTGGGCAGCAAAACAAAACGTTAGTGACCGCTGAGCAAGTCAAGTTGGCCGTTGTGGCTCGCCAGTATCGTAGCAACCGAATTGAAGAAGAGTTGCAACGCCTATTGTTGGAAGGGATAATCCTGGTCGATTGTGACGGTAGACAGACCGGTCAGATTAATGGCTTGTCGGTATATCAGCTGGGCGATTACAGCTTTGGCCTGCCAACGCGAATAACCGCCACCACCTGTATGGGTAAAGCAGGTGTGGTGAATATAGAGCGTGAGGTGAAACAGTCGGGAGCGGTGCATGATAAGGGGATGCTTATTTTGACCGGTTTCTTTGGTCAACGATTTGCCCAGGATAAGCCGTTGACTTTTTCCGCATCGATCTGTTTTGAACAGACTTATGGTGGCGTCGAAGGCGATAGTGCCTCATCAACGGAGCTCTATGCGCTGTTGTCCTCTCTGGCCAATCTGCCAATCCGTCAGGATATTGCGGTAACGGGCTCAGTTAACCAGTTTGGACAGCTACAGGCGATCGGCGGGGTAAATGACAAAATTGAGGGGTTTTATGCCCTGTGTAAGCTGGTGGGACTGACGGGTCAACAGGGGGTGATGATCCCTCAGGCTAACGTCAAGCACTTGATGCTCGCTGAAGAAGTTGTCGCTGCCTGTGCCGAAGGGCAATTCCACGTTTGGGCGGTGAGCACTGTTGATGAAGGGATCGAGTTGTTAACCGGTGTTCCGGCCGGGAAGAAGGTCGGGCAGGACTGGGAGGAGGGTTCGGTTAATGCGCAGGTCGATGCTCGCTTGCGAGCGTTGGCGGAGCAGTTGGTGGCATTTACGTCCCGTGATTAATCGCTGACGTTGTGATCCGATTGGTTGATCTCATTTTCCAGCATTGACAGATAGTGGCGTGCTTTGCCGCTTTGCTCGACACTGCGATGGATTTTGCTGGCAATGTCGAGTTCAATAACCATCCGCTGAACATCCAGCTTGCCATACGCCCCAGCCTTTAATAATGCCGATTTGAGCTGTTGGTAATCCTCCTGCAGTTGTGAGAAGTCGAGGTCGTGAAGCTGGGTTGACTGAAATGGTTTGAGCTGCTCAGAGCAGTTTCTCTGAAATTGGCGGATTGCCAGGGATAATTTTTCATCCGTTAATTGAGATATGCTGTTTCTCTCGGCGGTAATTTGTTCGGCGAGATCCGTCATGGTGATGAGGTAGCGAGAGATTCGCAGGGTAACCGGAAGCATTTCCGCCTGTTCAACCGGTAGGCGACTGCGTTGTAGGTCGGTACAAAACCGGGCAATGGCAGTGGTCAACCGTTCAGTCGTGAAATGGCCCGTTGCGACATCACGTTCATTCGCCGGTGTTTTATCCAGGGCTTTTCGTGTTGTTGAATGGGCAATTTCATCCAGTCGAGAAAGTTCTTTGCATAGGGCGTGGATGGCAAGAAGTGGCGTGCCGAGGAGCGTTTTGTCGAGATAGAGTGGTTTGCCCTGCTGGTCTTCCGGTGATTGGAACCTTTTTTTTAGCCATGTTGTTAATGGTCGAGTCAGTGGGAAAAAAAGTAGTACCCCCAGAATATTAAAACAGGTGTGGAAAAGGGCAAGTTCGGAAACCGTGGAGGGGGTAAGGCCGATGAGAGACTCAACGGGAGCCATCATCGAATAAAAAAACGGCAGGAAGAGTAGGGCAACAGCGCCGGTCGCAATATTGAACAAAATATGCGCAGCCGCGACGCGTTTTGCTGCCGCTGTTGCACCAATCACTGCAAACAGTGCCGTTGATGTCGTGCCGACGTTTGCGCCAATAATAAGAGCCGCCGCCGTCATCGATGTAACTACATCACCTCCTGCCGCAGTGATGATTAGGGCGATCGCAGCACTGGAGGATTGAAAGATGAATGTGGTCGCCGTTCCGATTGCGACGCAGAGGAACAGGGTGAGCAGATCGTTGTGTGTCAGTGGGGGGATGTGTAGTGTGGCGCCGGTGTTGGCAAGGGCGTTTTTCATGATCTCAAGTCCGATGAAAAAAACGCCAAATCCACTCAGAATATCTCCTGCTGCGTTATTTGTTCTGGCCTTGCTGGAAATACGCATAAAGGCACCCAGGCCGATTAACGGCAGGGCAAACGTTTTAATTTCGATGTTGATTCCGACCAGAGCGACCAGCCAGGCTGTCATCGTTGTGCCGACGTTGGTGCCGTAGATGATTGCAATGGCCTGTCGAAGCTTAATCAGTCCGGCGTTGACAAAACCAATGGTTGCCACTGTTGTTGCGCTGGATGATTGTAGGATCGCCGTGAGGACGGTCCCCGTCATGACACAGCGAAGTGGAGTGTCCGTTGTGTTGCGTAGTATGCCACGCAGGGTTTTCCCCGCGGACGTCTGTAGGCCCTCAGTCAACAGGCGCAGGCCGATCAGAAATAATCCCAGGCCGCCAATCAGCTTTCCAATGTCAGAGAAATCCATAGCAGTAGACACTTCGTGGTAGTGGTGAAGGTAAGTATTTGCTATCTTACACTCTTAGTGTCGTCTTGTGTACGTCTGAAGTTTTTTTGAGGATCGTTATTTATGCGGGATATTTTTATTGGTCGACAACCTATTTTTGACCGCCATATGCGTGTTTATGCGTATGAGTTGTTGTACCGTCATGGGTTTGTTGACCGTGCCATTATTACAGACTGCGATGCGGCCAGTTCCGAGGTCGTGGTCAACTCGTTGATTGAGTTGGGCCTTGATCGCCTGGTCGGGACACGCAAGGCGTTCTGCAACTTTACCCGTGGTTTTTTGCTTAAAGGGGCTAGTGTGCCATTTACGACCAATCAACTGGTGGTTGAAGTGTTGGAAACGGTATCGCCAGAGCCTGAGGTTCTTGAGGCCATTCGCAGTCTGTCCAAAAGTGGTCATATCATTGCGCTCGACGACTTTGTTGTCACCGATGAACTGCTGCCCTTGGTGGAGTTGGCTGATATCATCAAAATTGATGTTCTGGAGCAGTCAAGAGAGCAGATAGAAGAGCAGGTCGGCAGGTTACGCAGTATAAAAAAAATACAGCTTTTGGCGGAAAAAGTTGAAACAAACGAAGATTTTATTTTCTGCCGAGATCTCGGGTTTGATTATTTCCAAGGTTATTTTTTCAGCAAGCCGCAGGTGGTTGCTGGCCGGAAGATGCCTCCCAGCCGCTTGGCGATGCTCCGGCTGATGACCGAGCTGCAGCGCCCGGATATTGACTTGGGCAAACTCGAAGAGATTATCCAAACCGATGTGAACCTCAGTGTAAAGTTGCTGCGGCAGATCAACTCCAGTTTTTATAGTTTGCTTTCGGAGGTTAAATCTATTCGCCAGGCCATTGTTTATCTCGGATTGATGCATATTCGCAATTGGGCATGTATTGTGGCGATGGGCAGTGTCGATGATAAGCCGCAAGAACTGATGACGATGGCGTTGGTCCGGGCGAAAATGTGTGAACTGCTTGCTGATGTCGACGATGCCGAGCGCAAGGGGATGTTTTTTACCGTCGGTCTGTTCTCACTGCTGGATAGTATTTTTGATTCGCCCATGGAGGAAGTATTAACCAACCTGCCTCTGACCAATGAAGTCAACCAAGCATTGCTTAAGCGGGAGGGACCTCTCGGTAAGGCACTGGAGTGTGTTGACGCCTATGAACATGCGGATTGGGATCGTGTTGTTGGCAGTGGCTACGAAGAGGATCGGGTGTGTAATGCCTATCTGGAAGCCTTGGATTGGTCGACGGCGGTCATCGAGAGTCTTGCTTGAGCCGAATTGATGTTGTTGTATAACCCCAACGCCGCCGGAACTCTACCGTTTTGGTGGCGTTTATTTTCAGGATGTATGCGGTGATAAGTCGAAACTTTCAGGCCCCAGCCAAGGTTAACCTCTGCCTCCACATTGCAGGACGCAGGCCGGATGGCTATCATGAGTTGCAGATGATCATGCAAAAGGTTTCCTTGTATGACGACTTGACGATTTCACTCTTGGATAATGAGCAGCTGACGGTGGTCTGTAATGATGTGTCATTGGTTGCAGGCGAGGTGAATATAGTTGAACGTGCCGCTCGGGCGATGCTCGGATATTGTTCTCAACCGTGCGGCGTTGAGATAACGCTGAAGAAGAATATCCCCGTGGCGGCCGGATTGGGGGGCGGGTCGTCTGATGCGGCCATGGTGCTTTTAGCTTTGAATCAGATGCTGGATCTGCAACTGGATGAAAATAACCTGCATGATGAAGCGCTGCAATTGGGAGCAGATGTCCCCTTTTTTCTTCAGGATCAGTGCGTATGGGCAACGGGGATCGGTGACCGGTTCGTTTCGATTACGCACATGCCAAAATTTTATCTGGTTCTTGTCAATCCGGGTGTCGGGGTTTCTACCGCCCTGGTGTATGGGGCGATCTCTGCTGAATATTATTCAAATTGCTTGATGGCGGATGGCTTTGACGATGTCCAGCAACTTTGTGCGCAGTTACATAATGATCTTGAACCTGTTGCCATCGGCCTGTGTCCCGTTATCGAAGAGGCGAAGTCGACTCTCCGTGACTGTGGAGCCCTGGGGGTCTTGATGTCAGGCAGCGGTGCTACGGTTTTCGGGGTTTTTAGCGATAATGGTGAAGCAGAAGCGGCGGCTGAGTGTGTACGCCGGGAGCGTGGATGGTGGGCGATGGCCGTTTCCCCAGTGTGAAAAACAACAATCAACAGGCAATGGGATTTTTTTGTTTACACCCCAGAAGCTTTGTTGTATAACCCCTCCCACGACTCGCCGAGAAAGTGATTGCGATTATGAAATCGCGGTGGGATCCGATTTATAAAGTTATGATGGGGCGTCGCCAAGCGGTAAGGCACTGGATTTTGATTCCAGCATTCCCAGGTTCGATCCCTGGCGCCCCAGCCACTTTTTAAACCTCTTACGATGGTAGCCTGGTTGATACAGTAGCCATGCGTTGAGAGGTTTTTTTTGTTTGTGTTGCCTGTTTTGCAGGTGATGTACCGTTAGCCGCAGCATCGGGATATGACGTGAATAAATTTAAGATTTTTGCAGGGAACTCCAATCCTTTATTGGCTCGGGATATTTGCGGGCACCTTTCTGTACCCCTCGGAAGTGCCAACGTTAAGAAGTTTTCCGATGGTGAAATTATGGTCGAAATCGGAGAAAATGTCCGCGGCCGTGATGTCTACATTATTCAGTCAACAAGTTCTCCTTCCAATCACAACATCATGGAACTGCTGATTATGACCGATGCGCTCAAGCGAGCTTCTGCGGCGAGCATAACGGCGGTAATCCCCTATTTTGGCTATGCGCGTCAAGATCGTAAGGTCGCACCACGGACGCCGATCACGGGTAAGTTGGTGGCGGATCTGATTACGACAGCGGGCGTGGATCGTATCCTGACCATGGATCTACATGCCGGCCAGATACAAGGTTTCTTTGATATCCCTGTCGATCATCTCTTTGCGGCTCCTGTGTTGCTTGAAGATGTTCAGGCTCGGTTCTCTGAGCGTGTTGTAGTTGTGTCGCCGGATGCCGGCGGAACCGAGCGTGCGCGTGCCTTTGCAAAGCGTCTTGATGCCGGCTTGGCGATTATCGATAAGCGTCGCAGTGGCCCGAATGTGTCGGAAGTGATGCATATCATTGGCGATGTCAAGGATCAGGTTTGTATCATTGTCGATGATATGATCGATACGGCTGGGACGCTTTGTCATGCTGCCGCTGCGCTGCGTGACGAAGGTGCTCGCCAAGTGTTTGCCTATGCAACACACGCCGTCCTGTCAGGGCCTGCTTTGGAGCGGATCGGTGACAGTTGTCTTGAAGAAGTTGTTGTTTCAGATACAATTCCATGTACAGATAAGCTGGAGCAGTGCTCGAATCTGCGTCAGCTTCCTGTGTCGAAGCTGTTGGCTGAAGCAATTCGCCGTATTCATGCGGACGAGTCTGTCAGTTCATTGTTCGTCTGATTAAGTAAAGTGTGTCAGCCTATCGGTTTGGCCGCTGTTTATATGGAGGAAGTAAATCATGGCACAAGCAGAATTGAATGTTGCCCTGCGTGAACGTGTTGGAAAAGGTGGCGCTCGTAGCGCTCGCCGTTCCGGCTTGGTCCCAGGCGTAGTTTATGGCCCGGGTATTGAACCCTGTACCGTTACTGTAGCCCCCAAAGCTCTCGATGCTGCTATCGGTGGTGAAGCGGGTTGGAATACGCTGTTGACTCTGAGGGGCGAAGGTCCTTTTGATGGTGTGGCCGCTATTGTTAAGGATGTTCAGGTTGATTCAATTCGTCGTAATGCAACACACGTCGATTTTCAAGCCATTGACATGAATAAAGCCGCATCGTTTATGGTTCCTGTGAATCCTGTTGGTAAAGCTGCTGGTGAAAAAGCCGGTGGAAACCTGCAGGTTATTCGTAAAGAGCTGGAAGTGATCTGCCTGCCCAGCGCAGTTCCTGCAAGCATTGATATCAATGTTGAAGCCCTTGAGGTCGGTGATGTTGTTCATATCGACAGCGTTGTGGTTCCCGAAGGAACCGAGCTGCCTCACGATGTTAACTTCACCGTGATCACAGTTGTCGGCCATAAAGCTGATGACCTTGATGAAGATGTTGAGGCTGATGCTGAGGCTGAGGCTGAGGAAGCAGAGTAACATTGATTCTGATCGCAGGGCTGGGTAATCCAGGTGACCGTTATGCTCAAACTCGTCACAATGTCGGGTTTATGGTTGTTGATCACCTCGCAGCTCGCCATCGTATCGCGCTAAAGAAAAAAGGTTATCAGGCACTCTATGGTGTTGGTCGTTACTGTGGCCAGGAAGTTCTGCTGCTCCAGCCGCAGACATTTATGAACCTAAGTGGTGCCAGTGTTGCCTCGGCATTTAAATCCCTCGATGTTCCATCGGGGGATTTAGTCGTGGTGCATGATGAGATTGATCTGCCATTTGGCGTCGTCCGTGTCAAAGTCGGCGGTGGTCACGGCGGCCATAACGGCTTGCGCAATATCGACCAAGCTATCGGCTGCCGAGATTATGTTCGAGTGCGTGTCGGTGTCGATCGTCCACCTGCAGGTGGTGACGTCGCGGCTTACGTGTTGCGGTCATTTTCATCGGCTGAAAAAAAAGAATTGGATACGGTGCTCATGTACGCCGCCGAAGTCGTTGAAGCTGTAATTGACCATGGCGTTCAACAGGCGATGTGTAATTTCAATGGGCGCAATGTTTTAAACCCATAAAAGAAACTTACGTAAAGGGAGATTGGCAATGGCATATTTTGCCGTAATTCTAGGGATAGTCGGCTTCGGTGCGGCTGTCATGCTGTACAACAAAGTTAAGCAACAGCCTGTAGGTAACGAAGTCATGGCAGAGATTGCGGATGCTATCCACGATGGCGCGATGACTTTTTTGCGTCGTGAGTATCGTGTTCTCGCCATCTTTGTTGCTGGTGTGTTCGTGTTGATCCTGGTGGGGATGGGTATTCAAACTGCTCTGGCCTTTTTGGGTGGTGCTATTTGTTCCATGACTTGTGGTTTCATCGGTATGAAAGCAGCGACCCGTGCTAATGTGCGGACCACTGAAGCTGCACGCCTCAATGGTCAGGGTAGCGCTCTGGAAGTCGCCTATAACGGTGGTGCCGTAATGGGTCTGGCTGTTGCCTCTCTTGGCCTGGTCGGTGTCGGTATTGCCTACATCGCCTTTGGTGGCGACCCTGAGACCGCTCGTTACATCAACGGTTTTGCCATGGGTGCTTCCTCTATCGCGCTGTTCGCTCGTGTTGGTGGTGGTATCTACACCAAGGCTGCTGACGTTGGTGCTGACCTGGTCGGTAAGGTTGAAGCGGGTATTCCTGAAGATGATCCACGTAATCCGGGTGTTATCGCGGATAACGTCGGTGACTGTGTTGGCGATACCGCCGGCATGGGTGCTGATATCTTTGAATCCTATGTGGGTTCGATCATTGCGACCATCGCCATTGCTGCTGCTGCGAGTCCTGAGCTGTTGGCTCAGCTTGGTTCCGGTGAGGGTGTGCAGTCCGCAGCCATGGCACTGCCTTTGATTCTTGCCACCTTCGGCCTGTTGTTCTCTGCTGCCGGCATCTACTCCATGAAGCGTTTTCAGGATAAGGATCCTGCTGAAGCATTGCGTCTGACCACTTTTGTTGCTGCGGGTGGCTTCCTGGCCGCTTCCATGTTCATCGTTCTGATCATGGGTCTCAAGTTCGGTATCTTCCTGGCACTGGTTGGTGGTTCCCTGGCGGGTATCGCTATCGGTCTGATCACCGAGTATTACACCTCTGAAGCTCCGGTACGCCGTATCGCGGAAGCCAGTAAGACCGGCCCGGCCACCAACATTATCGCTGGTTTGGCAGTTGGTCTGGAAAGTACTGCGGCTCCAGTTCTGATTATCTGTGTTGGCATCTTGACCGCCAACTACTTTGCCGGTCTGTACGGCATCGGTATTGCGGCAGTTGGTATGCTGGCAACCGTTGGTGTCACCATGACCGTTGATGCTTATGGTCCTATCGCTGACAATGCCGGCGGTATCTCCGAGATGGCGGGGCTTGGTCCTGACGTTCGTGAGATCACTGATGGTCTTGATGCCATCGGTAACACCACGGCTGCTGTTGGTAAAGGTTTTGCCATCGGTTCTGCTGCCCTGACTGCTCTGGCACTGTTCTCCGCTTACGCGACAACAGTTGGCTTGGAAGCGATCAACCTCATCGAGCCTCGCGTCGTTGTCGGTCTGTTTATCGGTGGTGCACTGCCGTTCTTCATCGGCGCGCTGACCATGACCAGTGTTGGTAAAGCTGCCGGTCAGATGGTTGAAGAGATTCGCCGTCAGTTCCGTGAGATCCCCGGTCTGCTTGAAGGTAAAGAAGGTGTTAAGCCTGAGCCTCAGAAGTGTATCGATATCGCTGCCCAATCCGCTCTTAAAGAGATGGTTCTTCCCGGTGTAGTTGCTGTTGTTGCTCCTGTTCTGGTGGGCTTTGTCCTCGGTAAGGAATCTCTCGGTGGTATGCTCGCTGGTGCAACCCTGGCTGGTGTATTGCTGGCGCTGATGATGTCCAACGGTGGCGGTGCTTGGGATAATGCCAAGAAGTTCATCGAAACCGGTAAGATCGAAGGCGAGAAAAAGGGCGGCGATGCTCATACTGCCGCTGTTATCGGCGACACCGTAGGTGACCCGTTCAAAGATACTTCTGGTCCGGCCATGAACATTCTCATCAAGTTGATGAGTGTTGTTTCTCTGGTTATCGCACCACTGCTCGCCTAGTATCAGTCGTTAGTATTACGTTAAGTGATAGCCGGGACTTGCGTCCCGGCTATCGTTGTTTGGAGAACCATTATGGGATTCAAGTGTGGCATCGTCGGCCTGCCGAATGTTGGCAAGTCGACCATCTTTAATGCAATTACGTCAGCGGGCGCAGAATCGGCAAATTATCCATTTTGTACCATTGAGCCCAATGTCGGTATTGTTTCTGTCCCCGATAAGCGACTTGATGCGTTGGCTGAAATCGTTCAACCTCAACGCGTGTTGCCGACGGCGATGGAGTTTGTTGATATTGCCGGTCTGGTAAAAGGGGCGAGCAAGGGCGAAGGTCTCGGCAACCAGTTCCTCGGTCATATTCGCCAGGTCGATGCCATTGCCAACGTTGTTCGTTGTTTTGAAGATGATAATGTTGTCCATGTTGACGGTTCTGTTGATCCGTTGCGTGATATTGATGTGATTCAGACTGAACTCAACCTTGCTGATCTGGAGTCGGTTGAGAAACGTCATCTGCGTGTACAGAAACTGGCCAAGAGTGGCGACAAGACGGCTCAGGCGGAAGTGGTGGCGTTGGAGAAGTTGGATCAGTGTCTCAATGACGGCTCCCCCGCTCGTAGTGCCGATCTCAGTGCTGATGAGGTTGCCTTGATCTCTGATATGCATCTGATCACCATCAAGCCTGTCCTGTACGTGGCGAATGTTGCTGAAGATGATCTGGCTGGTGAACATGCCCATGTTGATAAGGTGCGCGAGTATGCAAAAAAGCAGGGCGCTGAGTTTGTCATCATCTGCGGTAAGATTGAATCGGAAATTGCCGAACTGGATGCCGATGAGAAAGCGGAATTTCTTCAGGAGATGGGACTGGAAGAATCGGGTCTTGATCGGATGATTCACGCTGGCTATCGTCTGCTTGGTTTGATCACTTATTTCACTGCTGGTGTCAAAGAGGTTCGGGCATGGACGGTGCGCGAGGATGCATCTGCACCTCAGGCTGCCGGAGTGATTCACACCGACTTTGAAAAGGGATTTATCCGCGCCGAAGTGATCGCTTATGACGATTTTATCAGTGCCCGAGGGGAAGGCGGTGCCAAAGAAAAAGGGCTGCTGCGTGTGGAAGGAAAAGACTATCAGGTTAAAGATGGCGACGTGATGCATTTCCGCTTCAATGTCTAAGCGGCAAAATAACATCGAGAAATAAAGGGATAGACATTGAGTTCGCACTGTGCTAAATATCCCCATTCTGCAAGTCGGGCATTTAAGGTGAGTGCCCGCTCCTTGTTCCGGGGAAGACCGGGGCTACTATCCATGAGGAGGTTTACGCATGCGTACCTATGAAACAATTTTCATTGTCAATCCTCAGATTGTTGGCGATGAGTACACCGCAGTTGTTGATAAATTTAAAGGTGTATTGACTGATCAAGACGCTGAGATTCTTAAAGTCGATGAGTGGGGCACCAAGCGCCTTGCCTATCCTGTTAAGAAGCACGAACAAGGCACATACGTTCTGGTTAACTTTAATGCCGAGAATGTTGTCATCAAGGAATTCGAACGTCGGATGCGTTTGGATGATGCCATTATCAAGTTTCAAACACTGATTCTTGAAAATGGTTTTAAAGCTCCTGCTGAACCTGAAGAAGTTGTTGAAGAAACTTCTGAAGAAGACGCAGAGTAAACTTAACGACACATTCTGAGAGGATTTAAGACTATGGCATTTCAAAAAAAAGGGGCTCCTCGTCGTCGTTTCGGTCGTCGTAAAGGTTGCCGTTTCTGTGCTGATAATACCCTGGCTATTGATTACAAAGAGGTTCGTACCCTGCGCTATTTCATCTCTGAGCGTGGTAAAATTGTTCCTCGTCGTATTTCAGGTAACTGCGCGACCCATCAGCGCAAGGTAACTGAGGCGATCAAGCGCGCACGTAATATTGCTCTGTTGTCATTCACATCAAACCGGACGGTCGATTAATTGGCAATTAATTTTGCTGTGCAAGAAAAACCCGGTCTTATGCCAGCGCTTGTCGCTGTCTTACTCGGGTGTGGCATTACCAGTGCTATGTTGTTATCCGCAGCAGCGATGGGACCCCTGGCAGCTATTGTTAACCTGTTCCTGGCGTTTCCCTTAGCTTATGTGGGGATGAGACATGGTTTGGTTGCTGCACTGAGTGGCCTGTTGCTGGTGACGCTGATTCAGTTGCAAATTGCCGGCAGTGTTTCCGGCTTCGGTTATCTGTTGCAGTTTGGTGCTGCGTCAGTATTATTGCCGATGTTGTTGCGTAACGGTGTAGCTTGGTTTCGCAGCGTTGTGATCTGCTTGCTGCTCACTGCTGTCCTGGTAACCGCAGGAGGTGTGGGTTATGCCCATCGGCATCAGACAACAACTCCAGAGATTGTTGCCACCTATATTGACGGTGAAGTTGCTGCAGCTCGGCAGGTGTATGAGCAGGCAGATTTACCTGAAGAGCAGTTGCAAAATCTGTTTTCAGTTCTTGATACAACGGCACTGTTCTTTCACCAGGCGTATGTTGGCTTAGCTCTGACGGCATTTGGTGTGTTGCTGGTGATGACGGTGGCAATGCTAAAGATTGCCCCGCAACGCAATTATTCGGTCCCCGGTGAATTGTTTCACCATCTTAAGGTGCCGGAAGGGCTGGTCTGGTTGTTGATTGTCGCCGGTTTTTCGCTGCTGCTCAATCACCAATTGGCACAACAGGTCGCATTGAACGTGTTGACGGTATTGTTGCCGCTGTATTTCTTGCAAGGCGTTGCCATAATCACTTTTTTCTTTAAGAAAAAAGCGTTTTCGACTCTTTCACGGGTGTTCGGTTATTTACTGATTCTCGTGATAAATCCTTTGCCCTTATTGGTTATGGCCATTGGGGTGTTTGATATGTGGTTCGATTTTCGAAAACCACGTGTAAAAACAACGTAGATCCTTTGAGGAGGAGAACGATGGAAATTATTTTGACTGAAAGTATTGATAGGCTGGGTGAAATCGGCGAAATGGTTAACGTTAAACCCGGTTTTGCTCGTAACTATCTGTTGCCTAAGGGCTTCGCTGTTGTTGCAAATCAACGCAACGTCAAAGAGTTTGAGCACCAAAAGCGACAACTCGAGCGTAAGGCTCTCAAAGTGTCCAAAGGCTCCGAGGCGATGAAAACCAAGATCGAAGCTGTATCTTGTGTCTTTGCTCTTCGTGCCGGCGACGATGGCAAGCTGTTTGGTTCTGTTACTTCAGCTGACATCTGTGCCAAGCTTGCTGAAGCTGAGATCGAAATTGATCGCAAAAAGATTCAGCTCGATGAGCCGATCAAGTCTCTTGGCGAGCAGGCTGTAGCTGTTAAGCTTCCTGCTGGTGTGATTGCTGAAATCAAGGTTTCAGTTGTTGCAGCTGAGTAGGTTTATCTGTTTCGCAGCGGTACTTGGTGCCGCTGCGAAATCAGGTTTTCACCATGTCTGAGTCTCGCGGCCACCGTTTACCCCCCCAGAACCTCGAAGCCGAAATGTCGGTTCTTGGCGGTATCTTACTAGAGAATGATGCGCTGAATAAAGCGCTGGAACTACTCGTCCCGGATGACTTTTATCGAGAAAGTCATCGTCAGATTTTCCTTGCCCTTATTGCTCTGTCTGAGCGAAATGAACCTGCCGACCTTGTTACCTTGACGGCTGAATTGAAGCAGCAGGATCAATTGGATGCTGTTGGCGGCAGTGCATACCTGGCGACCCTCGTCGACTATGTTCCGACGGCGGCCAACATCACCTACTATGCAAAACTGATGAAGGAAAAATCGGTCGCGCGTCATATGATCAGTGTTGCAACCGAGATCGCCAGTCGCGGTTATGATGGTAAGGAGATGGACAAGACTCTCGATTGGGCCGAGAAGTCTATTTTTGAAATTTCGAACATGAAGGTTCGCCCTTCTTATTTCTCCACCAAGGAGATTATGAAGGATACCTTCAAGGCGATCGAAAAACTTTATGAACGCAAAGAACTGATTACGGGTGTTCCTACCGGTTTTACCAAGCTGGATGAAATGACTGCAGGCTTACAGCCGGGTGATTTTATCGTTGTTGCGGGTCGTCCTTCCATGGGTAAAACCGCTTTTAGTGTTAACATTGTCGAAAATGCAGCAATGCATAATGAAAAGCCTGTTTCAGCCCTTATTTTTTCTCTGGAGATGAGTAAAGAACAGTTGGTGCAACGGATGTTGTGCTCGGTCTCCAAGGTCGATGCCAAGCGATTGAGAACCGGGGATTTGGGTGAGTCTGATTGGCCCAAGTTGACCAATGGAGCAGGGCTGTTATCCGAAGCTAAAATCTTCATTGATGATACTCCAGCGATTTCGGTATTAGAGCTGCGCTCCAAGGCGCGTCGCCTCAAGGCGGAACATGACTTGGGTCTGATCGTTGTTGATTACATACAACTGATGCAGGGGAATAATCCTGAAAGTCGTCAGCAGGAGATCTCGGAGATCTCTCGATCCTTGAAGGCATTAGCGAAGGAATTGAGTGTTCCTGTCGTTGCTTTATCGCAGTTGAACCGATCACTGGAAAGTCGTACAGATAAGCGTCCGCTGATGTCTGATTTGCGTGAATCCGGTGCGATTGAGCAGGACGCGGACGTGATCATGTTTGTCTATCGCGAATCCGTTTATTGTGAAGCGTGTCGTCGTCGTGATGGCAGCTGTGACAAGGATCATGAACAAGATGCGGAAATCATTATCGGCAAGCAGCGTAATGGACCGATCGGCGCGGTGCATATGACGTTTCGTGGTCAGTTTACCCGTTTTGAAAATCAGTCCAACCGAAAAGACGGTTTTTAACAAAGCCCTGCGATTGTTGTCGCAGGGCTTTTTTGTCGTTAATAGATCCGATTTTCATTCCCCACCATTTTTTTCCACAACAATGCCAAGTGTCTGCATTTTTTTACGTAGAGTATTGCGATTTATGCCCAGGATCTCTGCTGCCCGTACCTGATTGCCGCGGGTTTTATCGAGTGTGATGCGTATCAGTGGACGCTCCATTTGATGAAGGACCATCTCGTACAGGTCGTTGATCTCGACAATATCTTTTTTTGCCAGGGAACCGCGTAGTTTGGTTTCAATCAAGGCTTCGAGGGAGCCGTTTTCTTCGCCTGCGGATGCGTTATCAAGCAGCTGTGGAAAATCACTGGTTCGCAACACTTGTCCCTGGCTGAGCAGGCAGGCACGCTGGATCGTATTTTCCAGCTCGCGGATATTGCCCGGCCACGAATTTTGTACCAACAGTTCCATCCCTTTATCACTGCAACTTCCAACTTCGGAGCCAAACTCATCGTTCGCCTTACGGATAAAGAAATCAACGAGCAGCGGGATGTCTTCCGCACGATCGCGCAACGCTGGCAGGGCAATGGGCAGCACGTTGAGTCGGTAATAGAGGTCTTCGCGAAAGAGTTTTTCGTCAACACTTTTTTCAAGATCTTGATTTGTGGCGGCGACAATACGGACATCGATATCAATGGATTGATTGCCGCCGGTGCGGGTAATCTCTTTTTCCTGAATGACCCTGAGCAGTTTGGCTTGCAGTTCAAGGGGCATGTCGCCGATCTCGTCGAGGAAAATTGTCCCACCGTTGGCCTGCTCGAATTTGCCGATTTTACGTTCTGTCGCGCCGGTGAACGCTCCTTTTTCAAAACCGAAGAGTTCACTTTCCAGCAGTTCATGCGGAATCGCCGCACAGTTCAGGGCGATAAATGGCTGGCCAACACGCTTGCTGTTAAAGTGGACGGCGCGGGCGATCAGCTCTTTGCCTGTTCCCGATTCGCCGGTAATCAGCACGGTAATGTCTGACGCAGAAACCTTACCCAGCAGTTTGTAGACTTCCTGCATGGGCTGGCTGTTGCCGATGATGTTGCGCTCTGATTTGTTTTGATCTTTAATGGCGGTCTTTAAGCGCAAAACTTCGGCGTGGGTGTTGGCAATCTTTTGTGCTTTGAGGATGATCCCATCGAGCGCATCAAGGTCAAACGGTTTGGTGATGTAGTCGTATGCTCCCCGTTTCATCGCTTCGACGGCATTTTTCATTGAGGACTCGGCGGTCATCATAATGACAGATAGACCCGGGTGGGTTGTCTGAAGTTCGTCGAGGAGATCCAGGCCTGAAATGTCCGGCATTTTGATATCAATAAGGGCCAGATCATAGTTGTTTTCTTTGAGGAGTTTCTTTGCGCTGCTGCCGCAATTCGCCAGATCGACTTTAAGCCCTTGACGAGTAAGAGCCTTAGATAGGACCCAGCGGATACTTTCTTCGTCGTCAACAACGAGAACTTGGTTCAGAGGCATGGTTTTGCTCCATGATTATCGAGAATTTTTTTCTTATTTCTTGTCACGCTTGAAAGGCAGGTGGATCGTGCAGCAGGTGCCTTGTCCTTGAATGCTCTCAAGGTGCAGTAATCCATCATGATCAGACACGATTTTCTGGCTGATCGCAAGCCCAAGTCCGCTCCCGAAATTTTTTGTGGTGTAGAATGGGGTGAATATATTTTTTAGAACGCTTTTGCTGATTCCGCAACCATTATCTGTAATTTTAATGACGACAAAAGGGGTTGGCCCCTGACCTGGTCGGGTCAGGTGGTGCTCAGTGTCGATGCGTGTTGAAATGGTGATTTTTCCGTCTGTGGTGGTGGCTTCGGCGGCATTTTTAATGATATTAAGAAACAGTCTCGTCAATAGGGTCTGGTCGCCGATGATCGGTGGGATTGTCGGGTCCAGTTGCAGGATGAAACGGGTATCCGTTGCATCAGGTGATTGTTTTTGCAGTAATACGATATCGGTGATCACTTTGGATAAGTTAACGTCGTTGAGTGCTTGTGGGCGTGGTGTGCTCAAGTCCATCAACTCATCGATGATCTCATTGATGCGATCCGTTTCCTTGATCATGACTGCGGTGTATTCGAGAAGATCCTGGCGCCCAGTGAGCTCCATAGCCAGAAGTTGGGCTGCGCCCTTGACCCCACCCAGCGGATTTTTGATCTCATGGGCAAGGCCGGCAGCAAGGGTGCCGAGCATGGCCAGTCGATCGACACGCTGAACATCCTGTTCAAGTTGCCGCAAATTCGAGGCGTCGTGCAGGATGAGAATTACCCCTTCTTGGTGGCCATTGTCGGTGAATAATGGCGATGCCGTTGCGCTGATAGGCAGCTCTGGGGCGTGTGGTCTGGACAGCTGAATCGTTTCTCGGTCAGAGATTGAACGTCCTTCGCTCATTGCAGTATGAATAAGGTAGAGCAATCCTTTTTGACCCTTGAAAATCGTCGTTATCGGTTGGTCTATGGCCTGCCGAAGTGATAATCCGGTTAACGTCTGGGCTGCTGGATTAAGCAGGACAATATGATTTGTCGAGTTAATGGCGATCACTGCTTCAGTGGTACTGGCAAGAATGTTTAACGCCAGTAGTGTCGGCGGAGAATGAAGTACTTCGGTCATTTATCCCCCTGACGATTAAAAAAAGATGTAACACAGCCGAGCAAAGACTCCAGGTCTTGTGTTTGATTCACATCAGCACGGAATTCGCTGGCCCCTGTCATGCCGCGAGAGTACCAGCACAGATGTTTGCGCATATCCAGCACCGTTTTTCGTGAACCAAAGTGGTGGTGGTATAGCTTTATGTGGTTCAGGGCCGTAGCTAGACGTTGCTGTGGGGTCGGATGTTGCTCTGGCTGCCCCTGCTGCAGGCGAAGAATATTGTCAATCAACCAGGGGTTTCCGTAGCCGCCACGGCCGATCATGATGCCATCGCAGCCTGTTCTATTTAACATGTCCAGGCCATCCTGCGCGGTATAGATGTCACCACTGCCGATCACCGGTATGCCGATATGCTGTTTGAGCATGGCGAGGTGATCCCAGTTGGAGTGGCCACCGAAGCCCTGACAACGTGTGCGTGGGTGAAGGATGACAGCATCCGCCCCCTCAAGTTCACAGATGTGAGCAATCTCAAGGAAGTTGATCTGTTTAAGATTCCACCCCGAACGAATTTTAACCGTGAACGGCAGGGTTGTGGCGCGCCGCATGGTTGCGACAATACGTGCGACTTTGGCTGGATCGCACAGCAAGGCACTTCCCGCTCCGGAGCGAATGACTTTCTTGACGGGGCAGCCCATGTTCAGGTCAATCAGTTCACCGAGTTCGCTGGCGATTTCCGTCGCCTGGCCGAGAACCTCAGGATCGTCGCCAAACAGTTGGACACCGAATGGACGTTCAGTGCTGCTGCGGGTTAGGAGCTCCTGCGTTCGTTTACCGTCGCGGATCAAGCCATTGCTGCTGACCATTTCTGAATAGACCAAGGCAACACCGGATTGGACGCAAATCTGACGGTATGGGGAATTTGTAATTCCGGCCATTGGCGCGAGAACAATATTATTTTTAAGGGTAAGGGAACCGATTTTTAGAGGTTTAATGCTCATTGTTTAGGCACTATAGCATGGCGTAAAAAAGCTGTGAATTGAAAATAACATCATCGTTCTCTGAATACTGTATACAAAAAGACCTTGACGCTCTATGTTGGGTTTGTTAAAACTTTAGACGAAATTGACGGTGTTCAACCGAAGCTGTCTGTTTTGTTAGATCCTTGGAGAGGATTGTCGGGGGACTCCCTGTCCGAGATTGTTATGTAGTCGGTTGGTGGCATATGGCCACCCAGTTTTCATTTCCATTTATAAAGGAGAGAGAAAAATGTCAACATTGAAACAAGTACTAGCGCAAAAGATTGATGCACATCGTCCTCGCACCGTTAAACTGATCAAGCAGTTCGGTGATGTTTCTTTGGGTGAAGTAACCATCTCCCAGTGTATTGGTGGTGCTCGTGGCGTTAAATGCCTGGTTACAGATATCTCTTATCTTGACCCTATGGAAGGTATCCGCTTCCGTGGCATGACCATTCCTGAGACTTTTGCCGCTCTGCCTAAAGTCCCAGGTAGCGAGTATCCTTATGTTGAGGGTTTCTGGTATCTGTTGATGACCGGTGATGTTCCTACAATGGAGCAGACTCTGGAAGTTGTTGAGGAGTGGAAAACTCTCTCAGTACTGCCTCAATATGTAATCGACGTGGTTCGTGCTATGCCTCGCGATTCTCATCCTATGGTTATGTTCTCTGCCGGTATCCTGGCAATGCAACGTGACTCTGTATTCTCAAACAACTATGCTGCTGGTAAGTTCAACAAGATGACTTGCTGGGAAGATATGCTTGATGACTGTAACTTCCTGATGGCCAAACTGGCTCCTCTTGCAGCTTACATCTATCGCATGAAGTACAAAGCAGATGTTCATATTGCTCCTGATCCTAGCCTGGACATGGGCGGGAACTTCGCTCACATGATCGGTCAGTGCGAAGAGTACAAGGATGTTGCACGTATGTACTTCATCCTCCACTCTGACCATGAGTCTGGTAACGTTTCTGCTCATACCACTCACTTGGTTGCTTCTGCTCTGTCGGACATCTTCTACTCCTATTCAGCTGGTATCAACGGCTTGGCTGGTCCTCTGCACGGTTTGGCGAACGAAGAAGTTCTTCGCTGGACTCAAAACTTCATGCAGCAGCTTGGTGGCGAAGTTCCAACCAAAGAAGGTCTCAAAGAAGCTCTGTGGGCTACACTCAACAGCGGTCAGGTTATCCCTGGTTACGGTCATGCGGTTCTGCGTAAGACTGACCCACGTTACACTTCTCAGCGTGAGTTCTGCCTGAAAACAGAGGGCTTGAAAGATTATCCTCTGTTCCAACTGGTTTCCATGATCTATGAGACTGCTCCTGATGTACTGCTCGAGCAAGGTAAGGCGAAGAACCCTTGGCCTAACGTTGACGCACAGTCCGGTGTTATCCAGTGGTTCTATGGTCTCACTGAGTATGAGTACTACACAGTTCTGTTCGGTGTAGGTCGTGCTCTGGGTTGCCTGCCTAACGTTACATGGGACCGTGCTCTCGGTTACGCAATCGAGCGTCCTAAGTCTGTTACCACTGCAATGCTTGAAAAAGCAGCTGGTATCTAAGCAAAGAATACATCTTATTTATTTGAGATTTTATGGGGTGCCCTCTGGGCACCCCTTTTTTTGTTCAAAGTAAGCAGTGAATATTGACAGGGTACGCCATTCTGGTTAACGTGTTACCAAAAGTAAACATCTACGGTAACCATGTTGCCATAAAATAATATCATAGACATTATAAAGGGGAATCCGTTTTCGGATTCCCCTTTTTGTTTCAGTTGGTTAAGCAAAGTTCCAACTGTTTGGCATATTCATTGAAAAACATAACAATGACTGTGCAAACGCCCAGCTGACGACTATCTGTTTCAAGATGCCTGAACTTGAACACTTGGAATATTGCGGTAAACTGAAAAACGGTTGTGTTTCTTATCAATAGGATTTTTATCGCAGGGAGAATGGCAAATGAATTCACTGTTACGCATTGTTGTTGCAACCGGACTATTGTTGGTAAGCTGGTTTTCTGTGGCCGGGGCATCAGCATTGGATGATTTTACGACGGCGTTAAAGTCAGGAACTCCTGATGTTGATGTATTAGCAAGTTATGAATATAAGAATCGGGATGACGCAACAAGCCCCGGTAAACAATTTAGTTTACGCACCCGCATCGGTTATCGCACCGGAACATTTTTTGATACTGAACTGTATGCTCAGTTTCATAATCTGACCAATGTCATGGAGCAGTTCCGTCATCAGGATGGTGGTGATGCGGATCGTGATCTGATTGCCGATCCGGATGGCAATCGCCTCTATAAAGCATTTCTTGACTATAAGGGGATCCCCGACACCCTGATCCGTGTTGGTCGTCAGGAGGTTATTCTTGATGATGCCCGTCTGCTGGGGAATATCGGCTGGCGCTTGAACGGTCAGTCTTTCGACGCCGTTTCCGTGACAAATACCTCCATCAAGTATCTTAAGATTTATGCTGCTTATGCAAATCAGGTCAATACCATTTTTTTAACACATGTCGACCTGGACCATTTCTATCTGTTTAACGCAAAGTATGCTCCGCTCAAGAATCACAGTATCTCTGTCTATACCTATCTGCTCGATACTGAGAGTTCAGCGGATTCGGCTCGTGATTCAGCGACCTATGGTTTCCGTTTCGTTGGTAATCCAGCTCCCTGCAACTACACCATAGATTACAGCCACCAGTCCGATTTTGCCGACGGTGAAAATCATGACGCTGATATGTTTAATGCCGTTGTGGCGATGCAGATCTCCAAGGTGAACCTCGGTGCCGGCTACTCGTACATCTCAGGCCAGAATGGTGATGATCGTCCTTTTGATACCCTGTTCAGTACCGCGCACAAGTTCAACGGTTTTGCCGATCTTTTCCTGGCGACCAACGGTGGTGGATTGACCGGTGGACTGCAGGATTATTATTTCAACGCGACGACCAAGGCTTTTGGGGTCAAGATTGTCGCCGTCTATCACTACTTTGACACCGTAGAGGATGATGGTTTCGATGGCAGCTATGGTGATGAGATCGACCTGGTGCTGATTAAGTCCATCAATAAGAATCTTAAATTGCTCGTCAAGTATGCCAATTTTATGCAGGACGATGATTCCGCCAACGGCTTTGCCAGCCCAACTGTTGATACGGAAATTCTGACCGCACGTCTGCAATACACGTTCTAGGAGACTGTCGGGTTTGCGGAAGATTCTTGTAAGTCCGACTGACTCCTGGACTCAAAGGGTTTTTTATTAACTGCTATTAGAAGGGGGAGGTGATCGAATGTCGAGTAGAGGGACACCAAGGACGTCCAGTTCAAGAAAGATTTGGATTTTCGGAGCGATTTTTGGCGTGTTTTGTGCGCTGGTTGTCGTACTGGCCTCGGGGTTTATGGTTGAAACGACAAACACCGATGAGTTTTGCGCCAGTTGCCATGTGATGAAACCGTTCCGGTCCGCATGGAAGGATGCTGTTCATGGTGGCAAAAACCGTCAGGGATTTACTGCCCAGTGTGTGGATTGTCACTTGCCCCATGGTAACTTCGTCGAATATCTGGTCACCAAAGCGATTACCGGCACCGGTGATGTTATTCACAATCTGACCATCGATGGCGAAACCTTTGATTGGGCAGCCAATACTGAGGCCAACCGTCAAGATTTCACCTATGACAGTGCCTGTCGTCATTGCCACTCTAATTTGACCGGCCCGGGACTGCCTACTGGTGGATTGCTGGCACACCGAGCTTACTTACGCGGAGAAGCGCATAAGATGTGTACTGATTGTCATTCCCGTGTCGGTCACAAGGATATGCTTCAAACCGTCGAAGAATTCTATAAAAGACAGAAATAAGCACTTTAAACTCAGGAGGTTAATGTGGAAAAGTTTTATGGCAAAGTTGGATTGATCAGCGCTGTATTGCTGCTGATATGGACGGGGTTGGTTTGCGCTGAAACCCCTAATCTTGCCCCACGTAAAATTGAGATCAAGCGTGGTTATACAGCCGAAGCCGCTAAATGTATCGAGTGTCATGCCGAAAAAACACCCGGTATCATCGAAGACTGGAAGCTAGGCAAAATGGGTCACTCCGGTGTCTCCTGTTATGATTGTCATGTTGTCGAAAAAGATTCACCGATGGCTGGCCAGTGCTCAGGTCTCAAGGGCGGTAAACTGTTCATTTCGCCCATGGTGTCCTCAAAGACCTGCGAGCGTTGCCATCCGACAGAAGTGGCTGAGTTCCAAAAGAGTGCCCACGCCGATTTGGCGCGCAAGGCCATTTATGACGAGACGAAAGCCGGTGGCAAGCTGGTAGCGTTGCAGTTGGTGCATGAAGGTGCAGGCTTCCTCGGCACCGAAAAAGGTTCAGCCATTAACGAAGCATCGCGTAAATCGGGTTGCATTGTCTGTCACGGCTCAGAAGTTGAAGTTGGCCCTGATAGCAAACCGATCAACAGTACTTGGCCTGCTGGTGTCGGCACCAAGTATCCTGACGGTTCCGTCGGTACCTGTACTGTCTGTCATACCCGTCACCAGTTCTCTGTGGCTGAAGCACGTAAGCCTGAAGCCTGTGCCAGTTGTCACCTTGGTCCCGATCATCCCGATATCGAGATCTACCTTGAGTCCAAGCATGGTCAGCGTTATCTGACTGAAGGGGAAGAGTGGGAATGGGACAGCGCGCCCGGTGCCTGGCAACCCGGCGATTATAATGCACCGACCTGTGCCGTATGTCACATGAGTGGCATCGGTGAACTGGAAACCACCCACAACGTCAATGAACGTCTCAAGTGGGATCTGATGCACAAGCGCAGTGAATTGCGCAGTGGCATCCACGGTGACGCAGCCAAGGGCGACAAGCGGATGCGTGCGGTTTGTATCAACTGCCATTCCACCAGCCACACCGACAATGTGCGTGCCATGCTGGATAACTCCGTGGCTCTGTATAACACCTATTGGGATGGCGCCGTGAAGATGAAGAAAGAGCTTGCCGACAAGGGGCTGCTCAAGAAAGATGCTTGGCGTGACGGCTTCCAGGAATTGATGTACTACCTGTGGCATCATTGCGGTCGCCGTGCCCGTCAGGGCAGTGCCATGAATGGTCCTGACTATGCCCACTGGCATGGATTCTTCCAGGTATTCCAGGTCTATAAAGATATGCAGGATATCTATGAGTATCGGATCAAGAACAATAAGATTGAAGAACTCAGTACAGTTATGAGTACTGGTCCGATCTAGAAAACCAACAGGGGGTGCGAAGAAATTCGCACCCCCTGCTTCATCTCGCCCACCCAGTTATATCTGTTCGATCAACCAATTCTCCTCCATTTCATTAGTGTCTAGAAGATGAGTGTTCTGTACCGGCTTTATTTATTGGCCATTGCGGTTGATTTTTCGTTACAATCCGTAAAGTCTGATATTTCATCATTCTGCGGTACGAAAGGATAGCTCATGTTTGGACTTGGTTCTCAGGAACTTATGATTATTCTGGTGATTGTAGTGGTCTTGTTTGGCGCCAAACGATTGCCTCAGCTTGGTTCCGGTCTCGGCAAAGGGATCAAAAATTTTAAAAAAGGGATGAGTCAGGAAAAGAATGACAAAATCGAGGATTCAAACGATAAAGAGGACTGATACGTTTTTACCTGTTGCTCCTGATGCGTTGTGACGTGTCACTGCTTGCTGTCTCTCATTTGATGTTGTGGAGGATCCATGTTTGGCATCGGAATGCCTGAATTACTTGTCATTTTAGTCATTGCAATTATTTTTATCGGCCCAGGGAAATTACCCGATGTTGCCCGTTCTTTGGGGCGCGGCATGCGCGAATTTCGTCGTGCCAGCGAGGAGTTGAAAAATACCATCAACCTTGAGGCACAGGATGTCACCTCCGAACAGCAAGCGGCGACTTATGCCCAGCAAAGTGGCGAAGCAGAGGCGGTGGCAACCGCTGACGAACTTAGTGAACCCGAAGTGGTTGAGGCGTTTGATGATGCCTATGTGACGCCGTTGGATGAGAAAAAAACGCCGTTACCCGATGAGTCTGTTCATGACTGATCAGGAACAGCCCTTTTCCAGCCATCTACAGGAGTTACGGCGGCGACTGATTGTCGGTGTTTTCGCCTGGCTGGTCGGTTTTGCCGTCTGCTACAATTACGCCGAGCTGTTGTTCCAGTTTGTTGCCGAGCCGGTGCGTCAGGCGTTGCCCGAAGGCAGTTCTCTGGTATTTATCTACGCCACAGAACCGTTTTTCACCTACCTGAAAGTGGCGGCGGTGGCCGGTCTGCTGGTGGCCCTGCCGGTGCTGTTGTGGCAGCTGTGGATGTTTGTCGCTCCGGCCCTCTATCCCGGTGAAAAACGTCTGGCCGTCCCTTTTGTGTTGTGCAGCTGTCTGTGCTTTGCCGCAGGCACCTACTTTGGTTTTACCTTTGTTTTTCCGGTGATCTTCACCTTTTTGATCAATTACGGCATCGGTATGGGTGAGGTGAAGGCGATGCTGTCCATGGGCGGTTACCTGACCATGTCCAGCCATCTGTTGCTGGCGTTTGGTCTGGTGTTCGAGTTGCCGATTGCCCTCTTCTTTCTCGCCCGACTGGGAATTGTCGATTACCATTGGTTGGCGCGTAACCGCCGTTATGCTTTTCTGGTCGCTTTTATTGTCGGTGCCATGTTGACTCCGCCTGACCTGTTTTCGCAGGTTTCCATTGCGCTGCCGTTTATTGTGCTCTATGAAGTTGGGGTATGGGTAGCGCGTTTCTTCGGCAAGAAAAAGACAGCTGAGCCAACAGAGTAACTCGCTGAAATCTTATATATTGAACAGGCCCGTCAAGACAAATTGGCGGGCCTGCTTTGTTGACGGCAGGGGCAAAACCGCAATTATTGATGTAGATCAATTACGATTGTTCCAACTTTTGGCATAGTCGCAGAAACAACAGGAGGAATTTATGTCGCCTAATACCACCAATACTACTATGTCAACCACCATGACCATAAAAGAGATTGTTGAAACCTGGCCTGAAACGCTGGATGTGTTTATTGCCAACGGTTTTGAAAATCTTAAAGATCAAAAAATGCTGGAGAATGTCGGTCGCTTTTTAAAGCTGGAATCAGCCTTGATCAATAAAGGCTATGCCATCGACACCTTTGTCCAGTTGCTCGAAGATAAAATTAACGAAAATGATCAGCAGGTGGATATCACCTTGGTCGAGAAAAAGGATGAGGGTTTCGATATCGATGTTGCCGGGTTGCTGCCGTGTCCGGTGCGGGTGCCGCTACTCGAAGCCTTTAATACCTGTACCAACGACTATCAGCAACGCAGTGGTTTGAAAACCCGCAGTCGCCTGGAGGCCGCCTCCTTTGGTGCCGACTGGATCAATGAAAATATCCGCAGTCTTTCTAGTGCCGAAGAGCTGCCTGACCTGTTTATCTCAGCCGGTTTCGATACCTTTTTCGATTCGCAGGGGATCGGTAAATATCAACAGCAGGGGGATTTCGAAGCTGTTACCCCAGATGGGGTCAATGCCGACTTCTCAGCAGTGCAGATCAGTGACCCGCAACAGGCCTATTCCATTATCTCCGTGGTGCCGGCAGTGTTCATGGTCGATCTGTTGGAGCTGGGCGATCTGCCGGTGCCGCGTACCTGGGAAGATCTGCTCAAGCCGATCTATGCCAAGCGGGTGGCGCTGCCGGTGGGCGACTTCGATCTGTTTAACGCCATTTTGCTCAATATTCACAAGGAGTTTGGTGATGATGGTGTCAAGCGCCTGGGGCGTTCCATGCTGCAATCGCTCCACCCGGCGCAGATGGTCAAAACTGCCGGTCGCGTTCAGGAGCAGAAGCCGCTGATCACCATCATGCCGTATTTCTTTACCCGTATGGCCGGGGCGATCCCTTCGGTGGAGATTGTCTGGCCGCAAGATGGTGCCATTATCAGCCCGATTTTTCTGCTGACGAAAAAAGACAGTCTCGATAAAACCCGCGAGCTTGCCGAATTTCTGGCTGGTCCTGAAGTGGGCGAAATCCTGGCGCAAAAAGGGTTGTTCCCTTCGCTGAACCCGCAGGTGAAAAATGTCTTACCGGATTGTTTCCCCGATGCGCCGCCATGGAAATGGCTGGGCTGGGATACGATCTATAATAACGATATCGCCGAGTTGATTAAACAGACCGATGCTTTGTTCAGTGCCGCAGTAAATGAAGGGCAGGGGGAGTGTAACTCATGAAATTTATCACGGTATCAGGTCCACCATCATCGGGGAAAACAGCGGTGATTCTACAGGCCATTGATGCTCTCAAGGCGCGTCAGTTTCAGATCGGCGTCGTCAAGTTCGACTGTCTGCTCACTGATGATGACATACTGTACGCCAAGCGTGGCGTGCCGGTGCGCAAGGGCTTGTCCGGTGCCCTGTGCCCTGATCACTATTTTGTCAGCAACGTCGAAGCCTGTATGGAGTGGGGACTGGAGCAGAACCTCGATATCCTCATCAGCGAGAGTGCCGGTTTATGTAACCGCTGCTCGCCGCACATCAAGGATGTCACCGCCATCTGTGTCATCGATAATCTCAGTGGCATCGGTACGCCGAAGAAGATCGGGCCGATGCTCAAAGCCGCTGACATTGTGGTGGTTACCAAGGGCGATATCGTCTCCCAGGCTGAGCGTGAAGTGTTTGCTTCACGGGTGCGTCAGGTCAATCCCAAGGCGGTGATCATGCACGTCAATGGTATCACTGGCCAGGGCGCGTTTGAGTTGTCGACGTTGCTGGCGGATACCGAGGAGATCAACAGCTTAAAAGGCAAGTCGTTGCGTTTCTCCATGCCGGCGGCGCTGTGCTCCTACTGTCTGGGCGAAATCCGCATCGGCGAGGATTATCAAATGGGTAACGTGCGCAAGATTGATCTGGAGAAAGCGTAATGGAAGAGCAGCAATTATTCACGACCCCGTTGACACGGCTGTTGTCGGTGGCTCCTTACCTGAAGGATTTTTTTGATTCCTTCGGCATTGACCTGGCCGATGGAGACCATACGGTTCAGCATCTTCTCGATCGCTTAAGTCAAGATCAGCTCGAAGATATGGGCCTCACTATCGACCAACTGCGTAGCTCATTGTGCGACTATGTCGCTGGTATGGGAGCGTTGCAACAGGAGATCGACACTGTTGAACGATTGACGATTCGTGGCGGTTTTAATAAAAGTCGCGAGGCCGAAGACTTTGAACTCGACCTGATCCCCGGCCAGATCACCTGCATCGTCGGTCCCACCGGCTCCGGAAAGAGCCGTCTGCTGGCTGATATCGAGTGGGTGGCTCAGGGTGATCCCCCCACCGGACGCCATATTTTGATCAATGGCCAGGTGCCGGATGCCAAGTGGCGTTTTTCCACCGAACACAAGCTGGTGGCGCAGTTGTCGCAGAATATGAACTTTGTCATGGATTTGAGTGTCGAAGAGTTTATTCGCATGCACGCCGAAAGCCGTTTTGTGCCCGATGTTGATGACAAGATCGCCCGGATACTCGCCCAAGCCAACGAACTGGCCGGCGAGACATTTGCTGCCGACACTCCTATTACCTCCCTCAGTGGTGGTCAATCGCGGGCGTTGATGATCGCCGATACTGCCATCCTCAGCAAATCGCCCATTGTGCTGATTGATGAGATCGAAAACGCCGGCATCGATCGCAAAAAAGCGCTAGCGCTGCTGGTTAAAGAGGAAAAGATTGTCTTGATGGCTACCCATGATCCGATCCTGGCTTTGATGGGACAGCGCCGTCTGGTGATCAAGAACGGCGGAGTGGCCAAGATCATTGATACCGGTGAGGCTGAACGTGCCAACCTTGAGGAGCTTGAGGTGCTGGATCGCAAGTTGATGGCGTTGCGCCATCGAATCCGCCAAGGGGAAACCCTGGAAATTATTTAACTATTCGGCTGGTTTTTTATGACGAAAACCAGATCGCTTCGCGAACACCCCCATTCCAACCTTCCCCCGTCAAGCGGGGAAGGGCTAGGGAGGGGGGAAGGTCTGGCTTGAACACTGTTTCATATTCTGCGATTTAAGCCGCAACTTCAGCAAAAACGGGACTGTCCCCGCGCTCTTGAGTTTTTGGAGGAGGCTGTCTCAGGCTTTTGCGGCGCGTATCGCTGGAGTTTCATCGTCCGCAAACCTCTGGGACAGCCCCCGGTGAAGCTGGGGACAGTCCCGAGTTTACTACTTTAAGTAGCGAAGCAATGTGGAAAAAGTTACAACCCTTCACAACAGTATAAGGAGAAATCACATGCACGATGGATGCGCAGGAAATTTCAACTCAGGTCTGGATATTTTAAACAAGATTCGCACCATGAATTTTAACAATCAGCCGATGCCGGCTGTAATGACCATTCGCTGTGAAAACTGCGATGGTCGCTTTCAGATGGAAAACTTTGAAGGACAATGTCCCGACTGCGGCATGGTCTATGCGGTAACGCCCTGTCATGCCGGTGATCCGTCCGCAGTTCGTGCCGCCGGGATCAATGTTTAAAAAGACCCTGACCACCGAGCAGCGGTTACGCAAGGATGCCAAGGTGCTGCGCGCTTTCATTGCCGTATACTGCCGCGTCCATCATCTGCGTCATGGTGCTGCCGTGCAGTGTCGCGAGCAGGGCAGGGACTATTGTGCTGAGTGTCATGCGCTGTTGCATTATGCCCTGCAACGCAATGATCGCTGCCCCCTTGAGCCGAAACCGGCCTGTAAAGATTGTGATGTTCGTTGCTACAAGCCGCAGATGCGAGAGAAGATCCGTGAGGTGATGAAGTTCAGCGGTATCTACTATGTCAAGCGTGGTCGCCTTGATTGGTTGTGGCATTACTTTTTTTGATCTGAACTGATATCTTGTTAAAATCTTAAGCAGTTCTCGTGTTGGGTGGCATTATTCGACCATCAGTAGGGTTATTTAAAATTAGAAATGTTGCAATACAAGACCTGACCACTCTTGCTGGGTTCAACCATCAGTAGAATTATTTCAAATTAAAAATATTGCAGCACAAGACCTGACCCCTTCACTTTCGCAGAACCTCAAGAAAAGTTAGCAGCTCAGCCACTCCGAGCGACCGCCTCGATTTACCGGGATTGCAGTTAAAAAATTGACGTACCCAGTGGGCAAAAAATGGACGCTCTTTTTCAGGCACTTCAGCTTCAGCAAGTACCTCAAAATATCCCTTTGGCCAAACAGGATTCGGATTGAATGGAGCTGGAGATTTTCTAATAAACCGCCCTTGTTGTATATTGTCACGTTCCATACAGGTCATATTATACAATAATATCCCGTCTCGCAACCTGATTAAGAGATAGATGATTTGTTGCAATTAACCATGGTCTGCGATAAGTTTGTGATCTTCAATGTTGGAGAATAACTGTTATGCTTAAAAACTGAGTCCTCTATGTATAATTTAGTAAAAAAATTAAAGAAAATTGCTGGCACAAATCAACTTGAGCGATTTGAATGGGAAATACCAGACAATTGCCCAGTAAATATTCCCTCAAGTGCATCTACTGGCTATGAAAAAAATGTATATTTAAAAGATCACTTTCATAGTGTGATTGCAAATAGCAATGCATTGGATAATCACTATTGGGCAATTCAAGAATGGGGTGGGATTGGTTCATTTAAGAAAAATGAAAAAAATGATCAGAGAATCAAGAAATTCATAAATGAGCTATCTAAGGGCAAGTTAACTAGAAACTCTTTCGATACTATTTCTTCATTGTCAAAGGTTGCATCATTCATCGAGCCAGAAAAGTATGTTATTTATGACTCCCGTGTAATTTACTCACTGAATTGGTTGCTTTTTAATCACTCAAATGAAAGACGTTTGTTCCCACAACCTGTTGGACGAAGTGCCAGCTTGGCAAAGTACGATATGCAGACCATTTTCCGTCTTACCAAGCAAAAGGTTGAATACATATCCTATAAAAATGCATTCCATGAGTATTGCTTGCTAATACGACACCTTTCAACTTTAGTATATGGTGCTGACAGTAAGCCATACAAGCTTGAGATGCTTCTTTTTATGATTGCTCCAACATGGGTAATTGAAAATATAGAAACTAACGTATCACTTGAAATTGCAACAATCGCATAACAAACTAATAAACGCGGACGGAAGATACGGCTGCTACTTAATCCGAATAATTTGGTGGTATGCATAGGTCAGTCTGCCGCCGGTTATCAAAAACGTTGCCCGGGCGGCTGCGCCGCCCAGGCAACGGGTGGGCGCTAACTTCGTCCAGTATCTGGTTGGCCAGCTTGCGCCGGCCAACCAGACACTGGACCGTACACCGGCCCGTGCCTGCGCAAGCAAGCTTGCTCCAACACAAACCGGCGACGGTCAGCGCCCACCCGTTATGCCCTTAAAATCATTAACAAAGGAAAAAATGAAATTCCTCGATTCAATAATTGAACTTATCAGGCTGTTCATGCCTAAATTTTACAATAAGATTACTTGGACAGTTGTAATTGGCGGAATGGCCCTTACTTCGACGTCGATGATTGAAAAAATATTGGACGTACTCCTTGAGAAAAACCTCAATATAAAATTAACCGACGAGAAAGACGGCATCATTGGCGTCGCACTCGTGGTTATCGGCCTTACCTATCACCTCTTAGCTCAAAAAATTAATGGGCTCTCTTCCAGATTGTGTGGGTAAAAGTACTTCATTTTCGAGTTTTATATTGTAGCTCAACCACAACATCTTGTGGTGAATGGTGAAGTTGGAAGATGCGAGCAACCAGATATGAGATGGTAATA
>JAGGYC010000017.1 GCA_021162745.1 Desulfuromonas sp.
GGAAGTGCGGAAAAAAGCTGGCGTGCTCTAGAATTGAGTCGCAACAACATCTTTAATCAGCTTGTCAGACAGAAATGGATGTTTACCCTTTACCTAGCAACACTTGGCTTGATTCTAATCTCAAGCTTACTTGATGATAAATACCCATCTCTTGTTGTGTGGATTGAACATGTCTATTTAGGGACGGCTATTACAGCTTTTATTCTTTCATTAAGGCTACCCGCAACACTGATGAATATTCAGCTTTCGAGACATGAAGAAATGATCAAATCAAAACAAAAATCTGTAGGCATAAAAGATTAAAATCTCACCTGGCGCAATCGTCAAAACAAGTCTGATAAAAACGTCGAGCGGGAGGCCTGTAAACACTAACGTAAAACCAAGTTATCGTATTCCTCTGTAGCGTTTTACCTCCCTTATCACCATGTTGGAACACAAGAGGTCATTCTGTTGACAAATCAAATGTCGGCTTTTCTAAATCCAAGACAGTTTGGAAAACCATTAGCATCATTCATAACTACTACGGCCAAGCATTTACCCTTGACTGCGGGAACATTAATGGACAAAATGTCCAAAAAAATTCCCGCCTACTTGGAGTACATAAATGACCGCAGATGGTGCAAAAAAACTAGTTCAACTTTCAATTAATCGCTACGGCAGAGAAAAAATTGCCTCACACCTTGACGTTCACCCAAGAACAGTTAAACGCTGGGAAGACGGACTCACAACGGTCCCAAAAGGAAATCTTTTAGCCCTTGAGCAGCTCTCTCTTTATTACAATTCAAAGGCACCGGTTACTGGAGACTTTACCTTTATTGACTTGTTTGCTGGCATCGGTGGGATCAGAAGGGGGTTTGAAGCGCAAAGTGGACAGTGTCTTATGACTTGCGAATGGGACAGTTATGCCAGAAAAACCTATGAGGCCAATTTCCCCATTGAACCTAATCATACCTTCATATGCGATATTACCTCTGTCACACATAGCGATGATGAAATCAGAAGATTTGTACCAAAACATGATGTATTGCTAGCTGGATTTCCATGTCAACCTTTCTCGATAGCTGGTGTGTCCAAAAAAAACTCCCTTGGCAGAGAACATGGCTTTGCCTGTCAGGAACAAGGTAATCTTTTTTTTAATGTAGCAGATATTATACGAGTTCGAAGGCCGCCTGCATTTCTACTGGAAAATGTCAAAAACCTGCACAGTCACGACAAAGGAAAAACCTTCAAAATCATCAAAGAGACACTTGAAGATGTCTTGGGCTATAAAATTTATTATAAGGTTATTGATGCCAAGGGACTTGTGCCCCAACACAGGGAGCGAATTTTCATTGTTGGTTTTGATGGGGACACAAATTTCACATGGGACGATTTGCAACTTCCTTCATCTGACAACAAAAAGATGAAAGACATTTTGCACTCGGAAAATGGACAAGAACAACCGGAGAAAGAGTACACGATCAATTCGAAATCAATTGTAAACCCAAAGTACATACTTAGCGATAAACTATGGAACTTCCTACAGGCGTACGCAAAAAAACATCGGGAAAAGGGGAATGGCTTTGGTTTTGGGCTGGTTGGACCTGATGACACATCCAGAACTCTCTCGGCCAGATACTATAAAGACGGGTCTGAAATACTGGTTTCCAGAGGAGAAAACAACAATCCGAGAAGGTTAACACCAAGAGAATGTGCGAGATTGATGGGATTTGATGACAATTTTGAAATTCCAGTTTCTGACACCAGAGCCTACAAACAATTCGGCAATTGTGTTGTCACGACTTTGATCGAAGAAATTGCCCGAATTATGAAACCACACGTTTTGGCACTGAAAACCAGAACCCATGAACAGCAAAACACTTTTGTCCATGGTTGACATTGTAGACAAAAGCACACGTAGTCGTATGATGTCTGGTATCCGCGCAAAAGACACAAAGCCTGAAGTTATCATACGGAATAAATTACACTCTCGGGGCTATCGTTACAGAAAAAATGTGAAGGGCCTTCCTGGTACCCCCGATATTGTTCTTAAGAAATTCAATGCTGTCATACAAATTCATGGCTGTTTCTGGCATGGACATGACTGTGACGATTTCAAGTGGCCCTCAACAAGAAAGAATTTCTGGAAGAACAAGATTTTGGGCAATCAAAATCGTGACAGATTGTCAGAACAACAGTTAATTCGCGATGGCTGGAGATTGTTAATCATCTGGGAATGCGTTATCAAAAAAGCCATCAAAGACAATGGCCTTGAAGAATTGATTGACCAAATTTCTTTCTGGATAAAAAGCGATTCCAAGGGAATAAAATATATTGGAGGGAGTAGGTTGGCAAAATGAAAAAAGGAGCACTTTCAGAATATTTCGAGGGGGTTGCAGCCAAATATCTCAGTGCAGTAGAAGCACATCCCGAAAATTCTAATCAGCACGAATTCAATGGCGTAACTGCTCTGAAAAATTTACTCGGCCAGAACAGATTAACTGCCAACACTGATTTTATTTACCTTGACGATGAAGCAGACGCCGCAGAGCGGTCAGAAGGGTTTTTAACATGGTACGATGCAAGAGAAAGGCATCCTACACGAACAGAATACCGTCTTTATTTCCCCTCCAATACCGTTACAGATCTTGCCTCAGAAAATGACCTGATTCTCTTTGGCAAAAAACGTACTGGCGATCTTTTAGTCTTGATTGCCAAGGCTGGCAGCACATCAGAAAATCAACTACTTTGGCTTTTCGATCTTTCTTCACCCGGTAAAGAAACATTATTCAAAGAAGTTGAAGACTCTAACGTTGGATTTGTAGAGCAAACAATACTGGAACATTTAGGTGTTGATATTGTCGATACAGACGATCAATATCTGGAATTGATGCTTGAACAATACGGAGGTTTATTTCCTAAAACCAAGATTTTTTCAGCCTTTGCCCGTAAAACATGTGAAGAAGTTGCCCCTATTGATGCCCCAGATGCCACATTAATTGAATGGCTGAACCATGAAGAAAGGCTTTTCAGGTGTCTTGAACGATATATCGTTGAACAACGCCTTCAGACGGGCTTCGACGATGTGGACAGTTTTATTTCGTTCTCGCTTAGCGTTCACAATCGCAGAAAATCAAGAGCTGGACATTCCTTGGAAAACCACCTTGAGCAAATTCTTATTGACAATCAATTGCAATTTGAACGTGGCGCGAAAACTGAAAACAGGTCAAAACCGGATTTCCTTTTTCCAGGGCAACAGGCTTACAATAGGACTGATTTTCCTCAAACGTTGCTTACCATGCTTGGGGTGAAAACGTCCTGCAAGGATCGTTGGCGACAGGTTCTTGCCGAAGCAGATAAAATCCCACAAAAACACCTCCTGACACTGGAACCCGGAATCAGCAATAATCAAACGGAAGAGATGCAAGCACAGTCTCTACAGCTGGTTGTTCCAGAGATGATTTTCAGTAGCTATGGAAATAAACAACAAGAATGGTTATTAAACGTGCAAGACTTCATATTGTATATCAAAGAGAAACAGGCTAATTATTTTTAAAACAAAATTGTTAAGCTTTAAAAAAGATCTGGGAGACCAGACAAAATCCACAATAAACACAAACAATAGTTCTCACATAGGAGTCCCAAATAATGATCCTCGCATCCGACCTAAAACGCGGCGTCGTCTTCCTACTCGACGATGCCCCATGCTCCGTTCTCGACATCAGCGTTCAATCCCCCACCGCCCGTGGCGGCAACACCCTGATCAAGACCAAATACCGCAATCTGATCAGCGGCAACACCCTGACCAAGACGTTCAAATCGGGAGATAAACTCGATGAAGCCGACTTTGCCCGCCGCAAGGGGCAATATCTGTACGCGATCAGTGATGACGAAGGGGTGTTCATGGACATGGAAAACTATGAGCAGTTCGAGATTGGCGACAACATGTTTGCCGAGATCAAAGGCTTCATTACCGACGGCCTTGAAGTCACTCTGGGAGTGTTCAACGAGATGGTGCTGAGCATTGAATTGCCGATGACCGTTGAATTGCTGGTGACGGAAACGGCACCGGCGATCAAAAACGCCACCGCTACCGCTCAAACCAAAGAGGCCATACTGGAAACCGGCATGTCCATTCAGGTGCCGGGCTATCTGGAAAGTGACGAGAAGATTAAAGTCGATACCCGCGATAGCCGCTTTATCTCGCGCTGCTGATGGCTTAAAGATTCACCCCCATCCCAATCTTCCCCCATCAAGGGGGAAGGAGCTAAATCCGCCAATCCAGCGCAACCCGCTACTCTTCATCCTCCACATCCGCCGCATTGAGATAGCGATCCTTAATCTCGGCCAGAGCTATCTCATCACCAATAATGGTCAAACGGTCGCATTCCTGCAAAACACTGCGACCATTGGGGACAAAGGATATACCGCCACGGGTCAAAAAGGCCACCAAACAACCTTCGGCCAGCACCACATCACGCAGCGGCAAGCCGATCAATTCACCGGCAATTTGATCTGGACGCAATTGCAGCGACAAGAAGCGCTCGCTCTGCAACAACGCTTCCTTGAGACCATTTTTGTGTTTGGCCCCGTTCCACTGCCGGGCAAAGCTATCCTCATCAACCCGCTCGGCAATTCGAGCCAGTATACGCAAATGCTGGGTGGGATTGCTCTCGGGACTGACTAGGAAAAACAGCGCGTTGACCACGCATTCACCCGACTCCTCCAGGGTTTGTGGATTATACAGCGTCATTCTGACACCATTTTTGGCCCGCACCAGCACCAGTTCCGATTGCTCGATGGCCGCCGAACGGAAATGGGGCAAGGCCATGCCATGGGTCACCGGCGTGGCACCAATGCGTGTGCCGACCATGATCTGTTCGACAATCTCTTCACTGCTCAGCGGAATCACCCCTTCGAGTTTGTGGGCGGCAATGGTCATCGCCGCTTCGAAGGAACACTCCTGTTCGAGATCCACCACCTGACTGCGCAGCAAAATCTCATCAAAGGGATCATCCTCGCGCAGCCCCTTTTCCTTGAGGATACCACGTAACTCGGAGTCGAGGCCATGGTAACGACGGCGACCCAGGCGCTCAAAAACATGGAAAATGGCACCGCAACGATCGACGCGCTCCCGGCCATAGTACAGATACCAGCCAATGGATACGACAATCAGGCCCGCGGAAAAAAGGATCGACAATGTTCCCATGCCGAAGATAATGATCATGGGGAAAATGATTCCGGCGATCTGCATCCACGGATAAAAAGGAGATTTGTAGCCGGGATCGTAAGAATCAATACGGCTTTCGCGCATCACAATCACCGCACCGCACACCAGGGCAAACATCAGCAACTGAAACACACTGGCCAGCTTGGCAATGCGTACCGGATCAAAAAAGATAATGATCAACAGCATGGTGGCCAAGGTGGCCAGAATGGAATAGGTCGGTGTGCCAAAACGGCCCAGATGGCGAAAGGTGGTAGGTAACAGATGATCACGGCTCATGGCCAGCGGATAGCGCGAAGCACTCATCATACCGGCATTGGCCACAGAGATAAAAGCCAGCAGCGCAGCGATGGTCAACAACAGCTGGCCGGTTGGCCCAAGAGCATTGCCTGCCGCCGTGGCCACCGGTGTCAAACTGCCCTGTAGCTGAGCTTGCGGAACCAGGCCGACAATAATGGTGGTGCCGACCAGGTAGACAGCAATAGCGGTGGTCAACGCCAGGATCACGCCGCGAGGCAGGTTGCGTTCCGGGTCTTTAACCTCTTCGGACAGACTGGCGACATTGGTCACACCGACATAACTGATATAGACCAAACCGGCTGTCGATAAGATGGAATCAAATCCCGCTGCAAAAAAATTTTCAAAATGCTGCGGTTGAAAATGGGCTACACCACCGACAAAAAACACCGCCAGAATCGACAGCAGGCCGACAACCAGCACCACCTGAAAACCGCCCCCCTTCTTGGCACCAAACAGACTCAAAGCACCAATGGTCAAGGCGATAACCACGGCGACCGGGACAATTTCCATTTCGGGGAAATAGAGAGAAATATACGCGCCCATCCCCACCAGGGCAAAGGCCACTTTCAGGATCAGGGCCAGCCAGGTGCCGAAACCACCGATGGTTCCCAGCCCCGGCCCAAGAGCACGATCAAGAAAATAATAGACGCCACCGGCACGCGGCATGGCCGTCGCCAATTCGATGATGCTGAACATGGCGGGAATCAGCGGCAGAGCAGCGATGGCATACGCCAGAACCAGTGCCGGCCCGGCCTGAGCCGCAGCAATACCCGGCAACAAAAAGAAACCCGCGCTCAACGTCGCCCCGGCGGCAATGGCATAGACATCAACCAAGCGCAGCTCTTTTTTCAATCGCGTATGTTGGCTTTTCCCGACCATTGATCCTCCCCTCCCCCAACCATAGATCTTTTCGGTTCACCACATCGACCATGATGAAATATCATCTATCAAGCTAACCGGGCCGCAAAGGATCAGGCCCACCCCGCAGCTCGGACTGCTTAACGGTAAGCACACTGAACCAGCTTACACCACTGAGTATTACTTTGGTTTTCAAAGCCATTTTTTTGCTTACTTTTTTTGGGGCTTTGCAAAAAAAGTACGTCGTAGTGTGGGGACGACCCCCCACGGTCTTAACCTTGCTCTTAAAGGTTTTCAAAAAAAACCGTGCCAATAAAGTACTAACCAAACGCCATAGCCAACAGCGTAACATCATCCCGAAATGGCGAGTCACCACCAAAGCTGTGGACGGTATCAATCACCGTCTGGCAGTGCCCGTCGACCCCTTGATGACGATAATCCCCCAGCAACGTATCAAGACGTTGCTGACCAAACAGTTCACCTTCATCATTTTCATGCTCAAGGAGACCATCGGTATAAAGAAACAGGCGATCACCACGGGACAGAGTCAGTTGTTCCTCTTCATAGGGCACCACACCGCCCATACCGACAATGGTACCTTCAGCGTCCAGATGCTCCAGGGAGCCGTCTTGACGCACCACAATCGCCGGAGGATGGGCAGCGCTGGCATAACGCACCTCGCCGCTAAAAGGATTGATGAGAAAATAGCTGATGGTGAAAAATTTCTCGAAGCGTTCAAAGGGATATTCACGATCGAGATGTTCCAACACCTCAGCGGGCGGTGTGATTTGATAATAGGGCGGCACGTCGAGGGCATGCTTAAGGATCTGACCGGTATGCTGTGACAACGCCTGAAAAATCGACACCGTCACCATGGCCGCCGACACCCCGTGACCACTGACATCGAGCATATAGGCCATCACCGTCTGTTCATCGAGGCGCAACACATTAAAAATATCGCCGCCAACGGTCTGACAGGGGATAAAACGGGAGGAAAATTGTAACTGGGGCAGATCAGGGAATTTGTGCGGCATCAGGGTGTGCTGAATGTGAGCCGCCGAATGTAACCCCTCCTCCAGTTCAAGATTCTTTTCAAACAAACGCCCCTGAACCAACTCCAGTTGCTGTTGCAGATGCTGACATTGCAGATGAAGGTGCAGGTACTCAGCCAGCGTTTCAGAGGTCGTTACCGCCTCTAACACCCCTTCACACCAGGGAAATTCACGCCGCAGCTGTTCACTGCTGCAGCCATGGAGACTGAACAGAATGGTTGCCACACCACTCAACTCGCACGAACGGGCAAACGTGCGCCATGCTGAGTGATTCGCCAACACAGCATCAACCTGCAGCAATACCAGTGATGGCATATTAAACAGATAACGTTCCGCCGCCAGCGGTGAATCGCACATCACCCACGTATAGCAGGAATCCAACTCGTTAAAAGCACCCTGTACCTGCTCCAGCTGGGCACTGGCAATAAGAATACTCGTCGTCATGACTTATGTCCCCCTATGAACAGCATAGCAGACCATAGCCGATAGTCTTACCCCTGAATCGACTTGTAAAGGGCGCACATATCCTCCTCAGCCAATCCCAGTTGGCAGGCGCGCTTGAACATTTCATTGGCGGCGGCGGCATTGGCCATGGGCACGCAGTTATGATCACCAAGTTGAATCGCCAGGCGCAGATCCTTTTGCAGATGCTTCAAAGGGAAGTTGGCTTCAAAGTTTTCCGCCAGAATCGCCGCCCCCTTGCCTTGGAACATGGGACAGGCGAGGGCTCCGGCACCAAGGATATCGAGCAGATCTTCTCCGGCCAGCCCACAGGATTCGACTAGGGTAAGGGCCTCGCTGAACACCGCCGTCATACTGCCCATCATCATGTTCACCGCCAGTTTCATACCGGCGGCAGCGCCGATTTCGCCGAGGAACATGCTCTTCTTGCCCATCACCTCAAAGGCGGGCTGGGCCTGATCCCATAGCTCCTGATCGCCAGCGGCCATAATCACCAACTCGCCCTGCTTGGCCGGTTGCAGCGACCCTGACACCGGCGCTTCCAGATATTGACCACCACGGGCCTGAACCGAGATACCAATTTTTTCTGCGGTCTCGGGATCGACCGTCGACATATCGACATAGCCCTTGCCGGGGCCAACACCCTGAATCACGCCATGGGGAGAAAAACAAACAGACAGCGCCGCCGCAGGGTCGGACACCATGCCGAAGGTGATATCGGCAGCTACGACCACTTCCAGCGGCGTACTCACCTGTTTGGCTCCCGCCTCGACCAAATTTTTGCACTTGGCGGCATCGCGATTATAAACGGTGAGCTTGTGTCCGGCCTGAAGCAGGTTGAGGGCCATCGCATTGCCCATCAATCCGGTGCCGATAAATCCGTAGTTTGCCATTATTTTATCTCCCTATCTTATGTTTAATCACCTAAATCAGACATTACAATCATTCACCCCCATCCCAACCTTCCCCCATCAAGGGGGAAGGAGCTTTTGTTCCCTCCCCCCGATTGTGGGGGAGGGTTAGGGAGGGGGGAGAAGTTTTTCACTCAATCGCTCAGGCCCAACTCCTGTTTTTCCAGCTTCAACAACTGATCGCGCAATTCAGCGGCGCGTTCAAAATTAAGCTCGGCAGCGGCGGCCAGCATTTGTTCACGCACCGCTTTGATCTCCTTGCGCAGCTGAGCCGGATTTTTCCATTCGGCCAACTCTTCCGCCACCTGCAACGCCTCTGCACTGGTCCCCTTCAGGTCTTCGAGGATGGTGCGCATCGACTTGGAGACCGAACGCGGCACGATGCCATGCTCGGTGTTATACGCCTGCTGCTGTTCACGACGGCGCTGGGTTTCATCGAGACAAACCTGCATCGATTTGGTCACCCGGTCGGCGTACATGATCACCCGGCCATGGACATTACGCGCAGCGCGACCACAGCTCTGGATCAAGGCCCGAGCACTGCGCAAAAACCCTTCCTTGTCGGCATCCAGGATCGTCACCAGCGCCACTTCGGGGATATCCAAGCCCTCGCGCAACAGATTGATGCCGATCAGCACATCGAACTCGCCCAGACGCAGACTGCGGATAATCTCCATCCGTTCCACAGTATCGATATCGGAGTGCAGATAACGGACCCGAATCCCCAACTCTTGAAGATAGCTGGTCAGATCCTCGGCCATCCGCTTGGTCATGGTGGTCACCAGCACCCGCGCCTGCTGTTCGACGGTGGCATGGATCTCATGCACCAGATCATCCACCTGCTGCTGGGCCGGGCGCACCTCAATGGGGGGATCGAGCAGACCGGTGGGGCGGACAATCTGTTCCACCACCACGCCCTGAGCCTTCTCCAGCTCGTAATCGGCGGGGGTGGCGGAGACATACACCGTCTGCAGATTCTTGGCCTCAAACTCCTCGAATTTCAGCGGTCGGTTATCCAACGCCGACGGCAGACGGAAGCCGTAGCCGACCAGATTTTCCTTACGCGAACGGTCGCCGCGATACATGGCCCCCACCTGAGAGACGCTGACGTGGCTTTCGTCAATAAACAGCAGGGCATCGTCGGGAAAATAATCGAACAGGGTCGCCGGAGCCTCACCGACCTCGCGGCCATCCATGTAACGGGAATAGTTTTCGATCCCCTGGCAATAGCCCATCTCCTCCATCACCTCGATATCAAACAGGGTGCGTTGTTCGATACGCTGGGCTTCGATGAGCTGATTACGCTCACGGAAATAGCTGATCCGCTGCTGTAACTCATCCTGAATCTTCTTGATGGCCCGTTCCAGGGTGGGGCGGGTGGCGACGTAGTGACTGGCGGGAAAGATGCTGGTTTTCTGCACTTTGTCGATCACCGTGCCACGCAACGGGTCGATCTCACTGATGGCATCGATCTCATCGCCGAAGAACTCAATGCGCAGGGCCAGATCCTCCTCATAGGCAGGAAAGATCTCGACGCTATCGCCGCGCACCCGGAAGGTGCCGCGGTGGAAATCGGTATCGTTGCGCTGATACTGGATATCCACCAGCTTTTTCAACAGCTTGTTGCGCTCCAGCTCCATCCCCACTTCCAGCCCCACCAGCATGCCAAAGTAGGCTTCCGGCGAACCGAGACCGTAGATACAGGATACCGAGGCGACAATCAACACATCGCGCCGGGTCAGCAGGCTGCGAGTGGCACTGTGGCGCAACTTGTCGATCTCCTCATTGATGGAGGAATCTTTTTCGATAAAGGTGTCGGTACTGGCGACATAGGCTTCAGGCTGATAGTAGTCGTAGTAGGAGACAAAATATTCGACGGCATTGTTGGGAAACAGCTCGCGGAACTCACCATACAGCTGAGCGGCCAGGGTCTTGTTATGAGCCAGTACCAAGGTGGGACGCTGCACCTGCTCAACCACATTAGCCATGGTAAAGGTCTTGCCGCTGCCGGTAACACCGAGCAGCACCTGATGGAGAGCACCCTCTTCAAGGCCCGCCACCAGTTCGCTGATCGCCCTCGGTTGATCACCGGCGGGTTGATATTCTGATTTGAGTACAAACTTGGCCATGGCTGTTATCCCGTTCACATCATCAGGCGTGAATTCCTCATTCAAACGCACAATTTAACATGTTTGCCCTACAGATACCACGGGCCATCACTACGCACATCCCCCTCACCCCCAACAGAAAACGGCCACCCTAAGGTGGCCGTTGATGTTCATAATAGTGTAGAGATTATTCCTATTTCGGCAACGGCACCACCAGCACCGGCCGCGGCGACTTGCGCAGCAAACGCTTAGCCAGGCTACCGAGGAAAGCATGACTCACCCGCCCTTTGCCATGGCTGCCGATAATGATCATGTCGGCATCAATCCGATCCGCCTCTTCAAGGATCTGTGAAGCCGGACTACCATGATGCACCTCAACCTCATGGATCAGCGATAACGCATCGGGGCAGTTGAGCAACTCGGTCTTGGCAAATTCATGTACCGACACCCGCATTTCATCGCGAATATCTTCTTTATGTTTCAATTCGTAATCGGCCAGACGATCCTCGCCCATCACCGTCGACACGTAATTGAGAACCGCAGGTTCGACATCGGGCAACACATGCAACAGATGTATCTGGGCATTGTGGCAGCGGGCAATCGCCACGGCATGACGTAGCGCATAGGCCGAATTTTCCGTCAGGTCGGTGGCATGTAAAATGGTCTTGTATTCAGGTATCATAAATTCCTCCTGGGAGCCTAAGCCATAGCCGGCGGTGCTGATGAACCACGCATTTTCTGGAGCATATAAATCGCTGCCCACAGGACGACGCCAATCAAATAGGTGTAGTAATGGTTGTCTATACCTGCCAACCGCGAAAAGTAATCGGGACGGAACATCACCGCCGACACCGTCAACAACAACAAGGCGTCATACCAGCGATTTTTCGTTGCAAACCAACCCTGGGTCGCCGCTGCAAAGGCAAAAGCACCGACACAGGTCATAACAAAAATGTACACCGCCAACATTGGGCTGTCCACACCGAGCAACAAAATATCGGTATTGAAGATAAACATGAAGGGGAGGATTGCAGTCCGAATATCGTACATAAACCCCTGCAGACCGGTCTTGATCGGGTCGGCGCGGGCGATTGCAGCGGCGGCATAGGCCGCCAGTCCCACCGGCGGCGTATCATCGGCTAAAATACCAAAGTAGAACACGAACAGGTGGGCAGCGATCAACGGCACGGCAAACCCCTGCCATTCAGCAATGGTCACCAGGGCCGGCGCCGTCAGCGAAGCCATAACGATATAGTTGGCGGTGGTCGGCAAGCCCATACCAAGGATCAGACTGGCCACGGCGGTGATCCCCAGCATCATGATCAGGCTGCCACCACTGAGCAGGTCAATAATATCAGTGACCAGACCACCAAGGCCCATGGTCACCACGCCGACGATAATTCCCGCTGCCGCGGTTGCAATCGCTACGCTGACCATGTTACGGCCACCGGCGATCATCCCCACGATCACCTCTTTGCAGCCAAACTTGAGCGCCGGCAGCAACGGACGACCCTGCAGGCGCGCCGGAATCAGATGTTGCAGCACCATCACCACCACCAGAACACTGATGGCATGATACGCAGCCAAATCAGGAGAATGGCGGGGGACAATCAGTTCATAGAGCAGCACCAGAATGGGGATCAGATAGTGCAATCCGGCAACGAGGGTGGCGACAAAACGGGGCAAATCAGCTTTCGGCAGCCCCTTCATCCCCAGTTTACACGCTTCGAGGTGAGTCAGGTAGAACAGCGCCGCATAGGAGGCAAAGGCCGGTACCGCTGCCGCCTTGACCACCTCCAGATAGGGAACATTGACATATTCGGCAATGATGAACGCGGCAGCGCCCATGATCGGTGGCATCAACTGGCCGTTGGTGCTCACCGCCACCTCAATCGCCGCCGCCTTATGGGGCGGATAGCCGACCTTTTTCATCAGTGGAATAGTAAAGGTTCCGGTGGTGACGACATTGGCGATACTGGAACCGGACACCAGTCCGGTCAGACCGCTGGACAGCACCGCCGCCTTGGCCGGTCCCCCCTTGTAACGACCGAGCAGACTCATGGCGAGGTCGATAAAAAACTTGCCGGCTCCGGCTCTATCGAGCATGGCGCCAAACAACACGAACAGAAAGACAATCCGTGCCGACACATCGAGAGGAATACCATAAATCCCCTCGGTGGAAAGGGTGATCTGGCTCAGATAACGAGGCAGGCTGACCCCTTTGAAGGCCAGGAAATCAGGCATATACCGACCGAAAAAAGCATAGGCGGTAAAGATCAAGGCAATCACCGGCAATGCCGGGCCGATCACCCGCCGCGCCGCTTCGAGCAGAATAATCACCAGGGTTACCCCCACCACCACATCGAGAGTGTTGGCGCTACCAATACGGTTGGCGATCCCCTCGTAATCAAGAGCCAGATAGAGAGCAGCCAGAGCGGCAATGGCGGCGAAGACAAAATCAGCCCACGGGATACCATGTTTTTCCCCCAGCCAACGCAATCCCGGGATATCAATATCGCGCTTGAACATGGGATAGGACAAAAACACAATCAACAACGCAAAGGTCAGGTGGATAGCACGGATATAGGTGGAATCGAGCAGCAGCCAGCTGGACAGCGACAACTGAAACAGTGACCAGACCAAGGCAATGGTGGGAACCACCATTTTTTGCCAGCCCTGTGGACAGCGCAAACCCAGTTCTTCCTCCTCCTGCATCCGCTTGGCGGCTGTAGCACCTTCATCCTGGAGTGGTGATTGATCGAGTTCGTTTTCAGCTTTATTCATCAGGGCCTCCCTGGGAGGGTCCGGGGCAAAGCAGAGCTTGTGCCCCGGACAAAAAGAGATCTTATTTGATCAGACCGGCTTCGCGGTAGTATTTCTCCGCACCGGGATGCAGCGGCGCACTCAGACCATGCAGCATGTTTTCTTTGGTCAGTACGGCCAGTGCCGGATGCAGTTTTTTCAGATCTTCGATGTTTTCGAACACCTCTTTAGTAATCTTGTAGATCACATCTTCCGGCACATCAGCGGAGGTACAGATGGTCGCCTTGACACCAAAGCTCGGTACTGGCTCAGTGTTGGCAATACCGGGATACGGCGCAACAGGGATATTGGCCGCCGCGTAGTAGGGCTGCTCAGCCACCAGCTTGTCCACCAGCTCTTTTGCAACCGGAACAAAAGTCACCTTACGCGCACCGGCTACCGCCTCTTTGATGGAACCATTGGGATGGCCAACGGTATAGAAGAAAGCATCAATGCGGCCATCCTGTAGCATCTTGGCCGCCTCGGCAGGTTTGATCCCCTCGGCACGCAGATCTTTTTTCACATCCAGACCGGCGGCAGAGATCAGGTCGGTGGCGTTAACGCGCTGACCGGTACCCGGAGCGCCGATGTTAATGATCTTGCCTTTAAAATCAGCCACACTGTTGATGTTGCTGTCGACGGCGGCGATGATGGTAACGATCTCAGGATGGATGGAGAACACGGCCCGCAATTTATCCTGCGGCTTGCCTTCCCAGGAGCCAATACCCTTCATGGCTTGGTATTGCAGGTCGGACTGCACAACGCCCATCTCAAGATCGCCGTTCATCAGCGCGTTGACATTAAATACCGAGCCGCCGGTGGATTCCACGGTCATGCGCAGGTTGTACTCACGACGCTTCTTGTTCACCAACTTGCTGATAGCACCACCGGTGGGATAATAGACCCCGGTCACGCCACCGGTACCGATGGTGACATATTGAATGGCAAAGGCCGGAGCGGCCATCAAGGTGAATACCGCCATGGCGGCAAACAATAGGGCTGTTCTTTTCATGATGTAATCCTCTCTGCTGTGACGTTGAACACGCAAGTGGCATCCACGTGTAATGGGTCGTAACACGACGTTCTATTACGGTTTGAATAGCAAGGCCAGTGCCAAGACGGGCAATAGCAGCATAAGTGGTTAGTTTAACAGCAATAGTTGAAGGGGCAACTGGAGAGAATAACGTAGACAGCACTATAACCAAAGTTTTAGCCGGCAGCAGAACGAGGCGTAACTATTTGGAATAATAACTTAAAACAAAAACCTATAACTAAAGTTATACCGCATAACGTTAGTTATAGGATTCAAAATCAGTCCCTACCATGGACAACAAAGAGCTTACGCTAACCCGGCCTGGCAAAGATTTAAGCGGAAAATCAGTGCTACTCAGGATAAAAAAAAGGCGACCAGCTCAGGCTGGTCGCCTTTTTTTATTGTCCAAATTGTCCAAACCTCACTTACAGCATGCGTATCGCCTTGATAAAACGTGCATCACAGGCATCACTGATCTTGGCGAGGGTCTGCTCATCAACAGGCGTATCGACAGAGAACACCACCATCGCCTCACCGGCCTTCTGCCGACGACCAAGGTTCATGTTACCGATGTTGATATTGGCTTCACCGAGGATGGTACCGATCTTACCCAACATACCGGGGCGATCTTCATAGTTGATCACCAGCATGTGTGGCTCAGGCTGAAAGTCGGTCATGAAGTCACGCATCTTGACAATCTTGGCCATGCCGTCAAACATGGTTCCAGCGATGCTACGACTACCCGCTGCCGACTCCATGGTAATGGTCACCAAGTTGGAGAATGAATCCGATTCCGTGGTGCGCACCTCCTCAACGGCAATCCCCATATTGCGTGCCGTCAACCGCGCGTTGACCATATTGACTTCTGTTTCAGTCTGACGATTGAGCAATGCCGCCAGACCGCACACCGTCAGCGGCGCACAATCGAAACGGGCCAGTTTACCGTTGTAGGCAAAGGTGATTTTTTCGGGATTGGCCGGAGCCAGCTGACAGATGAACTCACCCAGCTTGCCGATCAGCTCGACAAATGGCTTCATCTGCTCCATCAGATCAGGATCGAACTTCGGAATGTTAACCGCATTTTCCAGCGGCTTACCGTCAATGTAGTTGATGATCTCCCGGCTGACATCGATAGCGACATTTTTCTGCGCTTCAAAGGTATTGGCACCAAGGTGCGGTGTAACCACCATCTTCGGATGAGCAATCAGATTTTTCAGAGTCTCGGTGTTTGGCGGTTCAACACTCCAGACGTCAAAGGCAGCACCGGTGACTTTACCGCTCTCCAATGCCTGTAGCATCGCTTGCTCTTCGATGATGCCGCCACGGGCACAGTTGATGGCAATAATACCATCCTTCATCTTTTCAAAATGCTCACCGGTGATCATCCCCCTGGTCTCTTCGTTGAGCGGAGTATGCACCGTCAGCACGTCGGCGTAGCGGATCAGCTCTTCAAGGGATACCAGCTTGACACCGAGATCGGTGCCGCGCTTTTCGGAGATATACGGATCATAGGCGATCACTTCCATCTCAAACGCCTTGCACCGGGTGGCAACGCGGCCACCGACCTTACCCAGGCCGATCACCCCCAGCGTCTTATGCTTCAGCTCGTGGCCGGTAAAGGGAGCCCGCTGCCACTGGCCGCTTTTCAGACTATTGTTGGCAACCGTGACATTGCGACAGAACGACAGCAACAGCGCCATGGTGTGCTCTGCGGCGGAGTTGGTATTGCCAAAAGGTGCATTGACAACGATCACCCCTTTGCTGCTGGCATAGTCGACATCGACGTTATCGATACCGACGCCGGCACGGGCAATCATCTTCAGGTTGGTGGCGCAATCGAGCAGTGCCGCATCCACCGTGGTACCACTACGGGTAATAATGGCATCGTAGCCGCCGATAACTTCATGCAGCTCCGACACACTTAAACCGAGCTTAACATCGACCTGGATACGGGAATCCTCGCGGAGAGTCTGTAGTCCAGCTTCAGAAATTTCGTCGGTAATAATAACTTTCATGATGACTCCTTCCCGGCCCGAGCGGCCGGTATGTAAATAAACGCACAGCGAACGGCGCATTCTAAATTGATTACCGCGCTCGTGTCAATTGCCAGATGAGGGAATTAAGCAGACAAACACCAAAGCCGCCAGTACAAACCGGCGGCTTTGGTGTTCAACATCAGACAATGGAACTACTCGGTTACTTCACCACCGCAAGATGGCCCTTCTTCGCTCCACCCTTTTTAGGTGGCGACGGTTCGGGCGGCGGGTACTCGTGGAATGGTGCCGTTTCCGGTTCCTCTTCGGCATCCAGGGCCGGCAAGGTACCATTACTGATCATCGCCTGCACCGAATCGGCGATCACCAAGCACTGCTTCATGCACACCTTGCGTGCCGGGCACTGGCTACAATCTGCTTCACCAGCAGCGGCACGCAATGCATGCACCACCAGTTCCACGCTCTCCAGCTGAGATAACGGAATAAAAAACATCACGGCTCCTTAAACAAGCTCACACTGCGGATGGCACTGCAACCTTCGGCAACGCCTACAGAGAACCACCCACTCCGGGCAAACTCCGATCCGCCGCATCCGCGAATAACTTCAATTTGATCATCATATCGGCAAATGCCGCCGGACGCAACGACTGGGGACCGTCACTGGCCGCTTTTTCCGGATCAGGATGCACCTCGACAATCAAGCCGTCACAACCCGCCGCCACCGCGGCATAACACATGGAGGGCACCAGGCTGACATGGCCGGTGGCATGGGAGGGATCGATCACCACCGGCAGATGAGTCTGCTCCTTGAGCACCGGTACCGCTGAGATATCCAAGGTGTTACGCGTCGCCGTCTCAAAGGTGCGAATCCCCCGCTCACACAGAATAACCCGGCGATTACCCTCAGCAAGGATATATTCGGCGCTCATCAGAAACTCCTGAATGGTCGCCGACATACCGCGCTTTAGCATAATCGGTTTGTCGAGCTGTCCGAGCATCTTCAGCAGAGCGAAATTCTGCATATTGCGCGCCCCCACCTGTAGGATATCAGCATAGCGAGCCACCAGTTCCACATCGCGCGGATTGACAACCTCGGTGATGATCGGCAAACCGGTCTCGGCCCGCGCCATCGCCAACAACTTCAATCCCTCCTCTTCCAAGCCCTGGAACGAATAGGGACTGGTGCGTGGTTTGAACGCCCCACCACGCAGGATTCTCGCTCCGGCCCGCTTCACGGCATGGGCGGTCTGGACAATCTGCTCTTCACTCTCAACGGCACAGGGTCCTGCCATCACAATCAGCTCATTACCGCCGATCTCCAGCCCCGGCTTAATCTCCACCCGGCTCGGCTCGGGGCATACCTCACGACTGGCCAGTTTATACGGCTTGAGAATCGGCACCACCTTCTCCACCCCCGGCATCGACTCCAGCGACTGCAACACCATCTTGCCCCGCTCGTCACCAACAGCACCGATCACCTCGCGGCTCTCGCCATGGATCACGTGGGGCTCATAGCCCAGTTCTCTAATCCGTGCTTCAACGGCCCGGGACAATGCCTTATCGATGTTCTTCTGCATGACAATAATCATCTTTTTTGCTCCTATCTTTCATTCACATGGATGAAATGGTGCCACGGGTTCGGGACAACCCCGATTTATTCTCGTAAACAAGAAGCCTACCAAACAAAAAGGCCATCGGAATTCCCGACGGCCTTTTTGTTTACAAACGATACACTGTAAAAACATAAAGACCACGGGAAGTCTGACGTCCACCCGTGGTCTGTTTTAGAAAATTTGCTCTGCGTTAAACCAGCAAACCTCCACCCCGGGCAGACGACCTAAAATAGTCGCACCAAAAGCTAAAGGTAAAAAAGCTGGAAAAGTAAAAACGCATAAGTTGGGTTAAATCCTTAATAAAATTTGCTTCAATTCGCCCACTGTAAAGGAGCGGGCAGCTGCTGGCAAGAAAAATTATTCCCACACACTAAAAAGCAACATTTCCTCCTTGACACAACACCACGAGCACGATATAACTTCCCCCGCATTGCCCAGATAGCTCAGTCGGTAGAGCAGAGGACTGAAAATCCTCGTGTCGGCAGTTCGATTCTGTCTCTGGGCACCAATTATTCCAAGGGGTTAGCGATTTATCGCTGACCCCTTGTTTTGTTTGAAAATGACTACACTGTTGGGCCTGTTCAAAAAAAGGCTCCCA
>JAGGYC010000066.1 GCA_021162745.1 Desulfuromonas sp.
AGTTACCCAATGCCGTAGCTTATAAAAAGAGAAAACTCAGTCGACCTAAAGGGCGACTTGCCGCCAAGGTGAAGCATAACGGAAAACGACTCATCGTAAGTGGGTCTGCGACCCCCGGAGGGCCGGTTTTCAAAGCCATTTCTTTGCTCACTTTCTTTGGGGCTTTGCAAAGAAAGTGTGTCGGTTGCGGGACGAAACCCGCGATCTTGATCTTGGTTCATGGCATCTTGATCCATGTTTTCTCGTTGCTAAACGGCAACATCGGTTGAGGTAATCCGGGGATGCACCCCCGGACGTCGCCTTCCTTTTAGAATCATCCAAAAAGAAGCAAAACATGACCTCGAATCTTTTGCCCTGCGGGTTCCCTCCCTTCAATCTCTACCACCGAGGAACCCGAAAAAACTCGCTACGCTCAGACAGTTTTCGGGTAACCATCCTCGATGACGCTCATTACGTTCGGCGGCGACAAACGGGGCACTACCAGACAATTTAGGTTGGACAGCCCCCTAGGGCGTTAGGTCCGGCTGTTCGAGGTTGCGCTCGTCTTTGTCCTGATACATGGCCAGGTCGGCCTTTTTCAACAGCGTATCTGCCGTGAGTCCGTCATCGGGATAGATGCTCATACCGATGCTGATGCCGACGCTTACGTTGGACTGTTGATCGATATCAATGGGCTGACTGATCGCTTGGCGGATCTTGTCAATCACCTTTATCATGCCATTGTCGCTGGGCGGGTCGGGTAAAATCACCACAAACTCATCCCCGCCAACGCGTGAAACCATATCGGAGTCGCGCAAGGCTTCACGTAAACGGTGGGCGATGGTGGTCAGAACCAGATCACCTTTTTTATGGCCGTATTGATCATTCACCAGCTTGAAATCATTGAGATCGAGATACAGCAAGACAAAGCGGCCACGGTTGCGTTGGGTCATGGCGATGCTCTGGTGAAGAAATTGATCAAAAAAACGCCGATTCGTCAGCTGGGTTAATGAATCATGCAAGGCCAGGTGACGATTTTTTTGTAGTGCCGTGAGAAGCGCGAATAGCAGCAGGCTGATGATCATGGCAAAAAAAGGGTTGAAGAAGCGCAACGCCAAGGTAGCGAGGGAAGACGGCTCCCAGCCCGCTGCCGGTACTGCCGCTAATTGCCAGCTGCCAACCGGTAGTTTAATCGTTAAAATGACCGATTGTTCAGCACTGAATAGATCGGGATTGCCGAAAAAATGCTGTCCTTTGCTACCCAGACCATCTTTGCCGCGCAGGGCAAAATGCAGTGGCGAATTGGGGTTATGCAGGCCACAGTTACGATAAAAGGTGTCAACATCCACGACAATATTGGCGATTCCCCAGTAACGCTGTTCAGCCGTGCCGATAAAAATCGGCGTGCGACTGATAAATCCCCGCCCGCCCTGCACTAGATCAACCGGACCCGCGATCACCGTCTTACGGTATTTAATGGCCCGCAGCAGCGAGTCGCGTTGCTCGGGATAGTCGAGATAATCCAGTCCAAGAGCTGCTTCGTTGCCCTCAAGGGGGTAGACATGGGAGATGACATTGTCGCGTGCCAGGGCAATGTTGCGGATATGCGGTGCTTTCTGTTGAAGTTCGCGGGCGATGGGAGTGAATTGCGCAGCACTAAAGTCAGGATTGCTGGCGATAAAGACGGTCAGTCCCATGGTCAGATTCAGGGTGGTATGGATTTCGTATTCAATTTTTGCCCGCATCAGGCTGGCGTGCATCAAGACATCATTTTTGTGGATATTAAACTGGTGCTGGCGTTGTTGGTAAGCCAGATATTCTCCCATGGCGACCATGACGACAAACACGAGAATGGTCGTCGGGAGGATGGATCTTTTGTTCGAAAAAAAACGCAACACTTAAAGGGGTTCCCTTTTGCCAAAAGGACAATTTGAACAAACAATTTAACATAAACTCATTGCAAGATGAAAAAAAGCAGGTTGCTAACGGATAATTTTCACTACCATGAGTGTCATGTCATCTTCCTGATGATGCGGTCCGGTAAATTGATCAACGTGATCCATCACCCGCTGGTAGATCTGTTTGGCCGACTTGTCGGCGTGGCTGGCGAGGAGTTGTCGGACTCGTCCGGTGCCGAACATGGCGCCCCGGCTGTTGCGGGCTTCCCACAGACCATCGGTGCCAACCAGCACAATATCGCCGGGGCAGAGGGTGATGGCAGCGGCCGGAACAAAAGGGGCATCATCATTGATCCCCAGCGGATAACCGGTGGTTGGCAGTTCGTCAATGAGGTTGTGGCGGCAACGGTAGCAGAAGACCGGGCCATGGCCGGCAGAATTTCAGCATAAACTGTGATCATCAGGATTAAACAGGCCGTAAAAAAAAGTCATGAAGTTGTCATCACGGCTGTGATGGACCAACTGACGGTTGAGCGCTATGAATAATGCCTCCAGGTCACCATCAAACTGCTCAATGGCTGAGCGGAACACTCCTTTAACCATCGCCATCAGCAGCGCGGCACTGATACCATGGCCGGAAACATCGCCGACGGCGAAGCCAAGGCTGTGGTGCTCAGCATGGGGGAGGAAATAATCGTAGAAGTCGCCGCCGATTTCGTCGCAGTAACGGGTGCTGGCGTACAGATCAAGGTGGGGGAGATTGATGGAATCTTGCGGTAGCAGTTTGCGTTGGATCTCTCTGGCCATGGCCAGAGACTGCAATAGCTGTTGGTTGCGTTGTCGTTCACTGACATCGCGAACAATTGCCACCAACAGCCGTCGACCCGAACAGAGAATCGAGCTGATGGAGATATCAGCGATAAAGGTGTCGCCATCTTTACGGCGGTGACAGGTGGCCGGGATGTGGTCGACGTTGCCACTGAGGCAGCGGACCAAGTCATGTTTACCGGCATCGGCTTCACCACTTAAGTCGCTGAAGCGCAGCTGAATCAGCTCATCAAGGGTATAACGATAGAGCTGGAGAGCCGCCTCATTGGCTTCGACAATGGCCCGCGACTTGGCATCGATCAGCAGAATGGCATCAGATTCACAGCGGAAGATCTGCCGATACTTTTCCTGCGTCTCCTGCAGGGTCTGTTCTTCATGTAATTGGCGGGTGATGTCACGGCAGATCAGTGCGGCACCAAAACAGTGTCCGGCGGGGTTGAAAATTGGCGACAGCGACAGTGACACAAAGATCGCCTGGCCGTCGCTACGCAGATGCATGGTGCGAAAATGGCTGATCCGCTTGCTCTGGGCCACAGAGCGTAACAGCTGTTGAATTTCATCGTGGCGCTCAGGGAGCGCCAGTTGCCATAGTGGTTGATCCTTTATCTGTTGCGAACTGTAGCCGTAAATGCGCTCAGCGGCCTGATTCCAACTGGCAATCTGACCCTTCAGGGTTATGCCGATAATGGCGTCATCCGAGGATTCGATGATTGAGTTGAGAAAGGAGTGGCTTATTTCCTTCATCTCTCCGCTGGTAAGCAACGTGTAGATTAGCCTTCTGGCGGTTGAATATGCCCACCTTCAAGTATAAGGGCAAGGCGGAGAAAAGGAAGGTGAGACGATAAAAAAGCTGTTGATTGCGATCCGGCGTGACAAGTTTTTCTTCCCAGATTGCCGACAAAAATACCATTCGATCACTTGTATTTCATCTGAGCTGTAGTATAGGGAGAAGTATGTGTGTGTCTGTGACGAGAGGGGGAACAACATGATGAAATCACTCAAAGCTCCAATCTGGAATCCCTATGTGGCCGGTGCCCTGGTGGGTATACTGGCTATTCTGTCGGTGGTGGTGACCACCGCTGTCCTCGACAAGGGGAAGTTTCTCGGTGCCTCCACCACCTTTGTGCGTGGAGCCGGTCTGATCGAGCAGGCTGTTGCACCGCAACATGTGGCCGATAACGCCTACTTCCAGAGCAAGAAGGTCAAGGTCGATTGGCAGATGTTGTTTGTCGTCGGTATTTTTGCCGGTGCCTTTGTCTCGGCGCGTCTTGGCAGAACGGTCAAGGGCGAAACAGTGCCGTTTATCTGGCGTCAGCGCTTCGGTAACAGCGCTGTGCTGCGCGCCGCTGGCGCTTTTATCGGTGGGGCGATACTGCTGTTTGGTGCCCGTATGGCCGGGGGCTGTCCCAGTGGCCATGGCATGTCCGGCAATATGCAACTGTCGGTCAGCAGTCTGCTGGCGCTGGTGTTCTTTATCCTCGGTGGCGTTATTACGGCGCGGCTGCTGTACGGGAAAGGGGGCCGCTGATGGAACTGTTTATCGGCTTGGGCACCGGTTTCCTGTTCGGCTTTTTGCTGCAAAAAGGGCAGGTCCTCCGTTTTGACCGGCAGATCGGTTTTTTGCTGCTCAAAGATATGACCATTATTAAATTTATGGCCAGCTCTGTGCTGGTGGGGATGGTGGGGATCTATGCCTGCCATGAAGCCGGGCTGATCACCCTCAGTCTCAAGGCCACCAACGTCGGTGCCATTGTCATCGGTGGCTTGATCTTCGGTATCGGCTGGGCGATTGCCGGTTTCTGCCCCGGCACGTCCGTTGGCGCTCTGGCCGAAGGGCGGTTTCACGCCCTGTGGGCAATCCTTGGCATGTTGGTCGGTGCTGCGGCCTATGCCGAACTTTATCCGGCCCTTAAAGGTAATATCCTCAGCTGGGGTAACTACGGTAAAATCACCCTGCCGCAGCTGCTGAGTGTTTCACCCTGGGTGGTGATCGCGGCATGGATTATCGCTGCTGTTGGCTTCTTTATCTGGGCGGAGAAAAAGGGGCTGTAGGCGTTGTCGACATGTTACATAAAAAAGGCCAATCAGCCGACGTTGCACCGTCGGTGGCCTGCGCTATGGTTGTAGGGAATGTGCGATGTCCTGCGATCCGAGGTGGCCGTTATGGCGTTAGAGCAATCCTGGGCCAGTTTTCACTTTTATGCCCAACTCAATGACTTTTTGCCGCTTCGGCGGCGACAGTGCCGGTTTGGCGCGCCCTTCCATGGCCGTCCGGCGGTCAAGGATACCGTCGAGGCTCTCGGCGTCCCCCATGTGGAGATCGATCTGATTGTGGTCAATGGCCGTAGTGTGGAGTTCGGCTACCAGCTTGAGGATGGTGATCGGTTGCAGATCTATCCGCTGTCGGCTCAATCGATGGTGACGCCGGTCATCCATCTGCAACCGCTGCTGCCTGACCCAGTGCAATTTATCCTCGATGTCCATCTCGGTAAGTTGGCGCGTTATCTGCGCCTGCTTGGCTTTGACTGCCTGTATCGCAACGATTATAGCGATGAGCAATTGGTGGCGCTGGCGCAGCCGCAACGGCTGCTGTTGACGCGGGATCTCGGGGTGCTGAAACGCTCGGCTGTGCGCTACGGTTACTGGTTGCGCAGCACCCAGCCGCGTGAACAGTTAAGCGAAGTGGTGGCTCGCTATCGGCTGCAGCCATTGATTCGCCCCTTCAGCCGTTGCCCATGGTGTAATGGCCGTATTGAGCCCGTTGCCAAGGCGCAGATCAGCCAGCGGTTACCCGAGCGTACCCGCCGCTATTATCAGCATTTCAGCCAGTGCAATCAGTGCCGGAAAATTTATTGGCAGGGCAGCCACTGGGCGAGCATTCAACATCTCATTGAGCAACTAAACAGCCGTTGACGGGTTTTATCCATGGCAAAGAATCAAGCAGGCAAATCTGTCTGTCCCGATGGCGACCGAATGTGTCAATGTCCGGGCCAATGGTTACGTTTTGCGCGTCTCTTCCCTCAGGGCATGTCGTGATGCGCGATCGACCAGGGTAAACAGCTGATCAATGAATTCTTTTCGATGCGTGACCTGATGACCACGTACTTTCACTAAGTCATAGTCGAGCAGGTCGGTCTGTCGAAAAAACTCCTGATACAGCTCATAATTGTTGAGCAGGCTGTTTTTCTTTGAACGATAACCGTTATTCTCCAACCGCTCCCGTCTTGCCGGTAAGCTGATAATCGCTTGGCAATCCGTATAGATAATCAGCTTATCGTCCATCGCTTGAAACTCGCCGTCGCTGTGAATCGCTTCCAGCGCCCATAATAACGTTTGCACTTCCAGCTTGGTTGAAGAGGTCGGGGTAAAGCGCCTCACTTTCACGTCCCTCTTTAGCTCCGCCAGCGTAAGATTGCATTTAGAAACGGCAAGGTAGGCGCCATAGCCCACCTTCATCTGGTTATTTACACTGCCGTCGCTAAGGAGAATTAGATCCGGCACAGGGTTATGATCTGCCCTTGCGGCGGCCCGGTTTGGCAGCAGACCGGCCTGTTACAATTTTTACCCGCCGGGGCTTTGCTGCTTTTGTCGCTGACTTCGACGATTTTTCCGGGGATTTTCTGGGTTTTGGTGTGGTTTTCTTGGCCCTGGCTGGCCTCTTGGCCGTGGATTTTTTTGGTTTCAACCGTCCACCGCGATTAACGGGGATGTCCGGGAAGTCGGCAATCGTCTGGCGGGGGATGGCATATCCGAGCAGTTTTTCAATCGCCAGCAACCGTGGATGCTCGGCTGGGCAGACCAGTGACAGGGCGACACCATCTTCGCCGGCACGGCCGGTGCGACCGATGCGATGGACATAGTCTTCAGGGCCCTGCGGCAGCTCGTAATTCACCACATGCGGTAGGCGCTCAATGTCGAGTCCACGCGCCGCGACGTCGGTGGCTACCAGCACGCGGATCTCACCGCGTTTAAATTCCGCCAGGGTTCGTGTCCGGATCGATTGGCTCTTATTGCTGTGGATGGCGGCGGCATTAATACTGTCGTAGAGCAACTCTTCGGTCAATTTGTCGGCGCCGTAGCGGGTGCGGGTGAACACCAGTACTTGGGTCCACTCCCCCTTGCGGATCAGGTGTGAGAGCATCTCCCGTTTGCGCCTGCCCTCGACAGCATAGATTGCCTGAGTTACCGCGTCGGCGGCTATATTGCGCCGTGCCACTTCGATGTGTCGTGGCTGGATGAGTAACTCGCCAGCAAGTTTTTTGATGCTTGGCGAATAGGTGGCCGAAAAAAGGAGGTTCTGACGCTGTACGGGCAGATACCCTGCCACCTTGCGAATGTCGTCGATAAAACCGAGATCGAGCATCCGGTCGGCCTCGTCGAGGACCAGAAACTCAATCCTGGTCAGGTCAATCGTGCCGCGTTCGGCGTGATCGAGGAGTCGTCCCGGTGTTGCCACCACAATATCGACGCCGCGCTCCAGCCGTTGGATCTGGGCTTGAATGTTCACTCCGCCGTAGATCATGGTGGCGCGCAGTGAGAGGCGTCGGCCGTAATTTTTCATCTGATCACTGACCTGGGCCGCCAGTTCACGGGTTGGCACCAACACCAGTACGCGGGGTGATCTGCGCTTTTTGGTGATCGTCTTTTCGCTCAACATCTGCACGATCGGCAGGGCAAACGCGGCCGTCTTGCCGGTACCCGTCTGGGCGCCCGCCAGTAAGTCATCGCCCTCAAAAATCACCGGGATCGCCTCGCTCTGGATGGGGGTCGGTGTGGTGTAACCTTGGGAGGCAATTGCGCTCAGCAGTTCGGCGCACAGGCCAAGAGAGTCAAAAGACATGGTTCAAAATCCTTGTATAAGGTGCTCCGCTAGCACCGGAGTGGGCTGGATAGGGAAACATCTTGTTTCGAAAAAAAATGATGGATAAGGATGTGCTCAGGACCTTAGCCGATTGCCCCAACACTGTCAATTACACGCAGGTTAAGGTGATATGACGTCAGCACGCAAGAGCTGCCCGCTGCCGTAAGTTTTGTCCAGAAACGGACAGATTGCGCTCCGTGAGGGCGAGATCATAACCTTGGCAGCGCGGCCGTTTCGATCATCTGCTCTAACTGCGTGGTGTCTTGTCCTGACATCGCTGACGCCGGGATAAAAAAGAAGGCATGCTGATCATGGTAGAGGGCAAAGCCGGGCTCAAACTGGCGGTAGCCGATAAAATTGTTCCAAGGCTGGCTGTAGCCGCTGTTACCGCTGTGCACCAGAATTTCTTGGGCTGAAATCGTCACCGTCAGCTGCTGGCCAAAAAAGGGGTGGCAACTGGCTTTATGCAGTGAAATGAAGACCAGCAGCTGTTTTGACAACAGACCGAACAGGCCGGTGACCAGCAGTAGCGCGGCGACGATCTGTGATGGGTAAAACCCAGCTAGCCCCAATGCCCCGATGATGATACAGACGGCACCGAGCACGGAGCATAGCTTCAAGCCGCGATCACAGCTGTAGTGGGCGACAAAAAACAGCCGCCACAGCTCTTTGCTGAGCGGATAACTGAGGGTGATCGATTCAGGCATGGTTATCATTCCAGAGAGCAGGGGGATAAAAAGGGAGAACAAGGCCGTTTTACCGCATGAACGGCGATTTGTCTTGCCATTTTTGCTTGTCGGATAGCGGTTGGTCAACAACCATGACTCTTGGTCGTTAATCTCAGCTTGTTCTCAAGATTCGATAATGGCATAGTGCCTCTCAATAACATCGAGAATGTTTTCGCGTTCACGATGTTGCGCACTTACGATCTTGTCATTGGCTTAGCGGAGCTGGCCAAATTATTTATTATATGAAAGGTACAACACCATGGTTCCTTCATCCGTCAGTAACGCTTGGAATGAGCTTGTCGAAAGCAAGAGGGTCGCCATCTGTCGCGCCTGCGCCAAGAAACAGCCATTTATCTTCTCCCGCTGGAGCGAAGCAGCCGGATTGAAAAACTTTCGTCACGAGTCGCTGGTCAACCGTAAAGCCGGTTCCGCTTCACGCCTTGATGCGGCCCTGTTCCAGGCCGAGGGTGGCCAGCTGGCCATGGACCTCTTGGTGTCCTATTTTACCGAGCTGTCACCGGCCATCAATAATCAGTATCTCGAAATTCTTGACAGCGCTGACAATGAAGAGCCGCAGACCAAGTTAAACATCTATGCGCAACTGGCCAATGCTCATAAAGACACCCCCTTTATCAACCTCTACCTGGCAACGGCATTATGGGTGGAAGAGTTTGACGAAGAGGAGATTGACAACGTCAAAAAATTGGCCGCAGCGGCGCAGGACTAGGTACTCTGTCCTAGCAATAAAGTATTGTTTACCATCAACGGATAACTGTTCACCCAGGCTTGCATACGTAGACCTGCTGAATCATGATTTTTTAGATAAACAATGGTGTCGCACCAACAGGGTTCTGCATAACGGTGCCACGGAAAAAGTAGAGAGCGATAAACGAGCAAGCTATTCAATGCCGTAGCTTAAGAAAAAGAGGAAACTCAGTCGACCTAAAGGGCGACTTGCCGCCAAGGTGAAGCATAACGGAAAACGACTCAGCGTAGGTAGATCAGAAATTCACGCGAAGCGGGGTTTAGGCGATTTCTTTGCACACATTCTTTGGGGCTTTGCAAAGAAAGTGTGTCGGCTGCGGGACGAAACCCGCGAACTTGATCTTGGTTCATGGCATCTTGATCCATGTTTTCTCGTTGCTAAACGGCGACATTGGCAGCTCCAAACGGGGGACCATTACCAAACAATTTAAGCTGGATAGAATACTAGTCCCGCACGTCGATTCATCACGCAGCAGGCGGCAATGCCGACCTGCTGTCTGGTCAGCCGCAGGCGACAGGCGACAGGCGCTGAGATATGATATGAACTGGCAGGTTTACATTATCCATTGCTCGGATGATTCTCTCTATACCGGGATTACCACCGATGTTGAGCGGCGCTTGGCCCAGCATGCCGTTGGAACTGGGGCCAAGTATTTTCGTGGTCGCGCACCGCGCCGTGTGGTCTATCTCGAACGGGGTCATGACCGCAGTAGTGCCAGTCGCCGCGAAGCGCAGATTAAAAAATTACGTCCGGTGGATAAGCGCACGTTGATCGTCTCGCCGGACAACCAGCTTGAAGAGATGGGTCATTGAGGTGAATCATGTGCCATGAACAGGGGATCGACGTCCCGTATGAGCAACTCAATGGCGATACCCTACGGCGAATGATCCAGGAGTTTGTCACCCGCGATGGTTCCAATTGGGATGAAGACGGCTGTAGCCTGGAAGAGAAGGTGGAACAGGTGTTGCGCCAGCTGCGGGCCAAGCAGGTGAAGCTGGTGTTTGACCAGCAGTCACAAACGGCTAATCTTGTGGTGTGTCGCTAATCAATTGATAGACAAAAAAACAGGAGGGATGATGGCTTCCGAACATGCTGACCAGTTTATTGCCCAGATGCGCAAGGAAGAGCAGCAGCGCCAGATGGGCTATCGTGAGCAGGCACTAAAACTCTACCCCCACGTCTGTGGTCGCTGTACCCGTGAGTTTGAAGGTAAAAAACTGCGCGAATTGACGGTGCATCACCGTGACCATAATCACGATAACAATCCCCTTGATGGCAGCAACTGGGAATTGTTGTGTATCTACTGTCATGAAGAGGAGCATACCCGCGAGGTTCAGCAACAGCACAGTGTTGAAGCTGCTTCGACGGGGCACACCAAGCCGTCGTTGGAGCATTCCCCCTTTGCGGCGCTGGGTGAGCGGTTTAAGTCGAAATAGTTACGTCTCGCTGTTTAAATTTTCAAACCCATAGATCAGGTTCGCGGGTTTCGCCCCGCAGGCGACCCACTTTCTTTATTGGCCCCAAAGAAAGTGGGCAAAGAAATCGCCTAATGATCGGTCAAGATAAATAGATAGGTAACACTTCAGTTGGTAGGTTGGGTTAGCGGAGCGGAACCCAACAATACTCCATCTACTTTATCCTTTTTCATCAATCAACGCTTGTCTCTTAGGTCTTAGCGCGCAACAGCAGATAGCGCAGCGCATACCATCCCAGCATAATCAATGCAATCAACGGCAATGCCGGAATAAACAGCCCACTTATTTGTGCCAGTACAACGGCAGCGAACAGTGCCACCACCGATACCGGCAGGTAACGGCCGACACGGTTCTGGCGTGCCAGTGTCTCACCGGTCGCACCGATCAGGTTGTCATTGACGCCGTGACGTCGGGCAACGATGGCGAAAAACACCACCATAATCCAGTCGGAGATGCCGAACACAGGCATCAATCCCGCAGAACCGGGAAATGCCAGTTTGATCAATACCATGTCAATCAGTGGTGCCGGAGCATCAGGGGTTTGGTAGTAGTGTTGAATCTGCTGACTGAACCCGGCGGTTGGGCCGAACAGCCAGCTATAAAAGTCGGCCAGGGTCATCACCATGCAGATCGGGACAATCTCCCACAGGCGGTGAACATAGCGCGCCAGTGCTGCGCCGGTGAGCGTGGCGATCAACAGCAACAGGCCTGATTTAATCACCGCCAGCACCGGTAGCCAGACTCCCGTCATCGGCAACTGATTGATCAGCCAGATACTTAGCAGCAGGGTAAAGCCCCAAAACAGGTAAAAGCCGCGACTGCGTTGTTCTGGATGCAGCAACAGGGCAGGCAGCAGCAGTTGGGCGGCGGCAAACAGTTGCAGGGCGATGAACGCACCGGACAACCAGGGGCCGGCGGTGTCGATCAGCCGTCCGCTCGACCACAGGGCGAAGATCGCGCCGCACCACAGCAGGTGGCTGCCAATCAGGACCAGGATCAGGCGGCGGTTGGTTTGGTTGAAGGTGGTGAAGGGGTGAGAGGGCATGGGGTCATTATGCCCTGCTTTTGTTGTGTTGGATACCGTTAATCTTGCCCGACTCACATGAATTACATATTCTGCAACGGCAGCTGCATCGCCAGCATGCCGATGGAGGTCACCGCCAGCAGCACCAGAAATGCTGTACCCATGGCGATCCGCTTGCCCATCGAAACATTGTAGTAGGCGGCACGCTCGGTTTTCGATGTCTTGAATGCTTTATAGATCTGAAAACTGCCGATCACCACGATCAGGGCGATAATCGGCGACCAGGTTAGGTAAAACAGGCCGATGGCGCCGAGCAGCCCGACGATCCACAGCTTGGGGCTGATGACGCCGATGATCCGTCCGCCATCGAGGGGGGAGATGGGCAGCAGGTTGAACAGGTTGAGCAGAAAGCCGCTCGATGCCAGAGCATACCAGAACAGATTCTGGGTGGCGATGCCGATGGCGACGCAGCCGATGGCGCCCAGGGTGCCGAGGAGCGGGCCGCCGTAGGCTGCCACTGCTTCGACAAAGGCGTTTTTCGGCATTTGCTTCATGACGATGTGGGCGCCGACAAAGGGGATGAACATCGGTGCCGAGGCGCGGACCCCCATCATCCGCAGGGCGATGACGTGGCCCATCTCATGGATAAAGATCAACGCGACAAATCCCGCCGCAAATGGCCAGCCCCAGAACATGGCATAGGCCCAGATGCTGATCAGCATACTGAGAAACGTCTTGAATTTGCCGACCTGTAGCAGTAATCCGACATATTTCAGCTTGCCGAAGACAAACAGCAACAGCAGACCGATGGAGCCGAACCTGCGTAAACCGCCTTCGCTGCGGGGGCGTTGCCGGCTGTGCTGGAAGCTGGGATCGGGTGGCAACACCTCGACCTCGGCAAAGGGCGATTGTTCTTGCCACTGCGTTGAATCAAGGCGTTCGCTGTTGGCGGAGCTGGGTTCAATGGTCAGTTCTGTTGTCGTTGTTTGCCGGGGTTCTTGCATGAGGAATCCAGAGGGAGGATAAGTGTTGAATAGCTTGAGACTCGGTGGATGTGGTTACGCTACCATTAATGATTTGGCAGGGCTATGAAAATAGCCATTTTATCTGCGCGCCAGGTTGTGAGATGGACTGTTTTTTATTTTCAGAATGTGCGATTCTAGCAGGCTGTTGGATTTGGCGAATCGTAGCGAGAAAATATAGATCAAGATGCCATGAATCAAGATCAAGGTCGCGGGTTTCGTCCCGCAGCCGACACACTTTCTTTGCAACGCCCCAAAGAAAGTGAGCAAAGAAATGGCTTTGAAAACCAGCCCTCCGGGGGTCGCAGCCCCACTGACGATGAGTCGTTTTCCGTTTTGCTTCACCTTGGCGGCAAGTCGCCCTTTAGGTCGACTGAGTTTTCTCTTTTTCTGGGCTACGGCATTGAGTAACTTGATTGTTTATCGCTCTCTACTTTTTCCGGTGCGCCGAGCCAAGCTCGGTCATTCTCGCAAGCTGAAAGGAGCTTGCCCTGTCAATTGCTGATTGGACAGGTAGTTGCGGTCTGTCGTGCGGAGATAACAAA
>JAGGYC010000131.1 GCA_021162745.1 Desulfuromonas sp.
CAGAAGATCAGTCGTGAGCGGAGCTCTTTGATCCCCGCGTGTCGGGCGTGTTCTTTGCGTCAGGGTTGTGCTGGTGGTTGTCTGGGGCGAACTTGGGGATCTTTTGGCGATTTTTTTGTTCCTGAGGATCGTTGTAAACAAAGAAAAGCAGTTTTGCGCTGGAAAGAAAAAAATAAAGGTTCACATCCCCCGTCTGATTAGCACAAATTTTTCTCTGATACCAATCCCATTGCTGTAGATATTAATGGATGAGCCATTGCAGCCGTAACCTGTTGATTTTATGTCAGTACTGTGGCGGTGATCTCTTGAATGGCAATAGACCGTTAAGGATTGATGCTGATCAGGGGAGGGCAATATTTTCAGGCCATTCAATTTTTGTTGTTCTCTTGATTTGTTCGTTCCGGTGAAAAATCCCACACTGTAGATAAATTCCATGCCGATAAAATCGTGTTTTTCTCGGTTTTTACGACGTTGTTGTTTCTTTCTTCCCCATCGTTTGTTTCTTTGTCCCCATTTGTTTTTCAGGGGGCTGTCTAACCGGTTGATATATAACAGTGTTTCCTGTTGGCATTAAGCTTGCTTTGATAGGAAAACAGTTTTTGTTGATGAGCCTTGGTGACACATTGTTCAGGTTGGATGCTGAAATTTTTTTGGTGGGTAGAACAAGGTTTTTGATTGTTGCTAAAGATCATTTCGGTATTCAAAGGCAAGACTATTAATTTAATGCATGCGCTCAAAACTTACTTTGAGTGCAAACCCTCAGAAGGAGTAAAACATGCCACATTTTCAAGACACAAAGAGAACTCTTGTAAACGAAAGACAGGAATATCCCATCAAGATGGTCCATGCTTATCCTTCCTGTAGTGTGGGTTGGGGTTGCCATACGATGGTCGGTAACGATGCCAAGGCCCTGGGGATGACCAAGGCTCTGATCGTGACCACAGGTCTTAGGGGTACTGGTATTATTGACACTATTCGAGGTATCCTCAAGCACGCCGGTGTTGAAACGGATGTGTTTGACAAGATGACTCCGAACCCGAAAGACCATGAAGTTATGGCAGGGGTTAAAGTCCTTTCTGCCGGGGATTATGACGGTCTGATCAGCATCGGTGGTGGTGGTAGTACTGACTGCTGCAAGGCGATCCGGATGGTCTATAGCCACGATGGTCAAGATGTTCGTTCCTTTGAAGGTGCTTTCCAGTGCACCAAGCCGAACAAGCTTCCCCATTTGGCGATCAACACCACTTCAGGTACCGGTTCGGAAATTTCCTGTTTCTCGATTATCAACCATACCGATAAAATGTACAAAATGGCGTTGTTTGATCCCAATGCGACACCAAGCAAGGCGATTAATGATCCGCTGTTGCATCAGTGCATGCCACGGGATCTGACCGGCTACACCGGTATGGACGCTTTGGCTCACTCCATTGAAGCCGTTGCCTCCCGCTTGAACGTTCAGTCCGCACACGGCCAGGGCTTGTGGGCAATCACCCAGATTTTCGAAAACCTGCGTGAGTCGCAAGCAAACCGCAATAACGATAAAGCCATCGAGCAGATGGTTTGGGCTGAAATGGCCGCTGCTTACAGCTTTAACAGTGCCGGCCTCGGTATTATCCACAGTATGGCTCACGCCATGGGTGGCCTCTATGATTCTCCTCATGGCCTGTGTAACGCTATCGGCATGCTCGATACTTGCCGTTACAATCTGCCTGCGGCTCCGGATAAGTTTGCCATGATGGCTCGCGCTGCCGGGATCAATACCGTTGGTATGAGTGACATCAAGGCCGGTGAAGCGTTTATTGATGCAGTTGCAGAGCTTAAGGCCGATTTGGGTATTACCACCCGATTTGCCGACCTTGGCTTGCAGGAAAAAGATCTCGATGGTCTGGCGAAATTCGCTGCTGCCGATATCTGTTCAGAAGGCAATCCAAAAGATGTTGGTTTCGAAGATATGCGTCGTGTTTTCAAGGCGTGCATGTAGGACCCGTTGTTTAGCAGCAACAATTGAAGTAACGTAGGAAGCTGCCGGGTTTCTGATTTCGGGAACCCGGCAGCTCTTTAATCGGATTTAAAAAGAGGTGGCGGAGTAACGAGCTACATTCTATTGATGTAAGGTGTGCCTGATGACCGAACAAAATATTAAAGAGTGCCTGCGCGCTGGAGGTTATATCGCTGATGAGGCAATTGCAACTGCAGTGTTCCTTGCCCTGCGGATGGAAAAGCCGATCCTGATCGAAGGTCCTCCTGGCGTCGGTAAGACAGGTCTTGCCAAAACTCTCTCTGAAGCCCTTGATTTTCCATTGGTGCGGCTTCAGTGTTACGAAGGCATTGACGAAGGGAAGGCCCTTTACGATTGGGAATATGGCAAGCAGCTTCTCTATACACAGATGTTGCGTACCCAGCTGGACAATCGCGTGGGGGCTGCTTCTAGCCTCAGTGATGCTGTCGAGGTTCTGGCTGATGAGGAGAGTTTGTTTTTTTCTCAGAATTTTTTGCTACAACGACCGATATTACGCAGTTTTTTGTCGGAAAAACGCTCGGTGCTTCTGATCGATGAGATCGATCGCTCTGACGATGAGTTTGAGGCGTTGCTGTTGGAGTGTTTAAGTGAATTTCAGGTTTCAGTTCCCGAATTGGGGGTACTTAAGGCGATCAATAAACCGCTGACGATTCTTACCAGCAACGGTACCAGGATGATATCAGATGCGCTGCGTCGTCGTTGTCTCTACTTGTATATCGACTATCCTGAGCTGGACCGTGAGGTGCAGATTGTGCGTGCTCGTTTCCCTGAAATTTGTGAAGATCTTGCGACCCAGATGGTTACTTTCTTGCGCAAGGCCCGTGAAAAGAATCTGCGTAAACCCCCCAGTATTTCTGAAACTCTGGACTGGGCGGAAGTACTTTCTATCTTGCACGTGAAAAAATTAACCAAGGACGTGGTGGCTAATACTATCGGGGTTATCTCCAAACATCAGGCGGATTTGCAGCCGGTGATTGAACTCGCCGCAGAGGAACTGGGGTAGCCGTGGAAACCATCATCAGCAGATTTGTTGCCGAGTTACGGACCGCCGGCCTTCGTGTGTCACCGGGCGAGAGTCTTGACGCGATCTGCGCTCTGGCGCATGGCGGAGTGGCCGGACGTGGCTCTGTTCGTGCTCTGCTGCGCTTGACACTGGTGAAAAAAGTCAGTGATATCCAGCTCTTTGATGAGGTGTTCGATCGCTTTTTTAAAAGCCGTGCAGATCGGTTGAAAATCGATTCTCTTGATCTTTTGCATGATGCCATCTTGACAATTGAGGGGGATTCGATGCTCGGCACCAACCCTGATATGGTCAATGATGAAATGTCTCTGGCAATGGTTGAAGCCGGTCTTAGCCCCGACGATATCAAGGATCTGCTGCAACTCAAAGAGATCGATTTTGATCAGCTTGATGGCTCTGAGGTTGAGATTCAGATGAAAGGCTATCGTGGGATTATGGATGCTCCTCGGCCTTCTATGCGGACGCCGCAGCAGAATCCAATTTCCATGACATTTAATCATACTGCTGGGCAGAAACGGGACGTAACGTTCAGCCAGCAGGAACGTGATGCGATGCAGGATGCTGTTTCGCGGATGGTTATGCGTATAAAAAAAGATATTCGCCGCGTGAAAAATAAAGAGAATCGCGGCAAAATCCATGTCGCGCGCACGATTCAAAAAAATTACCGCAACGCCATGGTGCCCTTCGAACTGTCACTACGCCGCAGACGTAAGCAGAAACCACGCTTGGTTGTGCTGTGTGACGTCAGTTATTCCGTCAGTCATGCATCGCAGTTTATGATGCTTCTGCTTCACACCTTGCACAATCGACTGATGGATGTTCGCAGTTTTATCTTTAATGCAGAACTTGCCGAAATTACAGAAATGCTCTCCACCGCTCCCATTAACACCATGATGGAAACGATTGATCAGGGTGAAATTGTTGATCTTGATGCCAATAGCGATTATGGTCAGGTTATGCTGGATTTAAAAGAGAATTTTTTAGAGAATCTTCGTGGTAAGCCTGCAGTAATATTTCTTGGCGATGCACGCAATAACTATAATGAAGCGAATGCCTGGGTGCTTGAACAGCTCCGCGAAAAAGCAGGATATATGCTTTGGCTGACCCCTGAAGATCGTGAATCCTGGACCCAGGGTGATTGCATTATCGATAAGTATGGCGCGTATTTTGACAAGGTTGAAGTTGTTAAAGATGTTGAAGAATTAAACGTAATCGTTGAAGATCTTTTCCGCAATATTTACCTCGAAGAAGTTCATCGCTCAAAACGAGTCATCGATGAGGTAGATGAAAGCGATACCGACGATTATGGCAGCTATTACACCAAGGGGGGAAATGCTTCAGCACCAAAGTTTGACCCGCTTGCGCGCAGCCACTGGTGATTGTCGGATAGAAAAAGGTGGAGAACCCCGCCGTGATCACAGCATAAACCCATTGACGGAGCTTTCCTCGCCTGATTTTGTCGTTGATGACGATTTCGTTATTGTCCAAAACGTTTAACTGTTTATCGCCAGGGGGACTATGAGCCGAATACTGCTTTCAGCCAGCCGGTATGTTCAGGGTGCCGGTGCCATCAGGGAAATTGGTTTACACGCTGCCAAGTTGGGCGACAGCGCTTTTGTTGTTGGAGGCAGAACAGCTCTGTCGATCTGTGGTGTATCGATAAAGAAGAGCCTTAACGAACAGGGTGTTTCGTACTGTCAGGATCTTTTTCAAGGTATTTCCTCACGTAAAGAGATCCAACGCCTCGTTGATGTTGCCGTTTCGGCGGGAGCAAATATCATTGTCGCACTCGGCGGCGGCGCAGCGATTGATGCCGGTAAAGCGGTTTCTCATGAGATGAACATCCCTGTCATTGTTGTTCCGACAACGGCAGCCACCGACGGTCCCTGTTCCGCTCTGTCTGTTATCTATACAGACGAAGGAATTTTCGAAGAATATATTTATCTGCGCCGTAATCCCGATTGTGTCCTTATGGATACTGAAATCATCGCCAATTCACCGCCTAAATTCCTTGTTGCCGGCATGGGAGATGCGATTGCCGGATTCTGGGAGTCGGGAACCTGTGTGAAGAGTGGCAAGCCTAACAGTTTCAGCGGTGGAACGGTCCCGACGTTGACCGTTCAAGCCCTGTCCCGACTTTGCTACGAGACGCTGCTGGAGTACGGTCTGCAGGCAAAGCTGGCTGTTGAGGAAAAGAGTGTAACTCCGGCGTTGGAGGCGATCGTCGAGGCAAATACGTTGATGAGCGGTCTTAGTTCAGAAAATGGTGGCCATGCCGGAGCCCATTCCATTCACAATGGTTTTACATCCCTGCCTGCGACAAAAGAAAAGCTTCATGGCGAAAAAGTTGCTTTTGGCGTGCTCGCGCAAATTGTCATGGAGGGCCGCCCTGTGAAAGACCTGAAAGAGGTGCAGGGGTTTTGTTACCGCCTTGGCTTGCCCATCTGTTTGGAAGACCTGAATCTGCCTGATCCTACAGAGGCCGAAATCAGGCAAGTCGCTCAAGTCGCTGTGGCTGAGGGTGAAACGATCCATGCAACATGGTTTAAGGTGACCGCAGATCTTGTCGAAACGGCAATATGGACGGCTGACGGTCTTGGCAAAGAGTATAAAAGG
>JAGGYC010000072.1 GCA_021162745.1 Desulfuromonas sp.
CACTTTCTTTGGGGCTTTGCAAAGAAAGTGTGTCGGCTGCGGGACGAGACCCGCGAACGTGACCTTGGTTATAAGAGGTTTCGGATTAGCAGGTGTCGGGTTACGCTCCACTAACCCGACCTACAAAACCTACAACGAGGAGCCCGCAAAACTCGCTGCGCTCAAACAGTTCAGGGCAAGCACTCTCGTTGACGCTCATTGCGTTCGGCGGCGACAAACGGGGACCATTACTCGATAATTTATCGTTTCAGGATACCACCGGCTGCAACAGGTAGTGATTATCAATCAGACGCGTAGCACCAAATTTGACCGCCAACAACAACACCGCATGCTCATCAACAAGGGTCATATCCTGCAATGTCAAATCATGGCAGATCTGAATATAATCAATCCTGGCGTCAGACTGAGCAATGATAATCTGCTCCACTTGGGCAATCAGCTGCTGTGCATCGGTTTCTCCCGCAGCTGCGGCTCCACAAGCTGCACGGACAGCGGCAATCAACGCCAAACCCTGTTGACGCAGATCAGCAGAAAGATAGCTATTGCGCGAACTCATGGCCAGACCATCAGCTTCACGAACAATGGGCATCCCCACCACCTCAACAGGCATATTGAGATCAACCACCATCTTGCGAATCACCGCCAGCTGCTGAAAATCCTTCATGCCGAACAGGGCAACGTGGGGCAAAACGATATTAAACAACTTGTTGACCACGGTGGTGACGCCATCGAAATGACCGGGACGGCTGGCACCACACAGGTTGCTGGTCAGCTCGGCTACGGACACCGTGGTGGCACTACCCGACGGATACATCTGCGACGCATCTGGGGTAAAAACAATGTCAACGCCTGTGGTCTGGGCCAGATCGAGATCACGTTGCAGATCGCGTGGATAGCTGTCGAAATCCTCGTTGGGACCAAACTGGGTCGGATTGACAAAAATTGACAACACCAGCAGATCACCACGCCCGCGCCCCTCGTGAAGCAACGACAGATGACCCTGGTGCAAAAAACCCATGGTGGGCACAAAGCTGATGGTTTTACCCTGCGCACGGGCCGCCAGCATCCGCTGCTGCATCTCGCTTACGCTATTAATGATCTCCACATCTCAACCCTTAAAAACTGTGTTCATCGCCGGGGAAGGTGCCGTCACGCACCTCACTGACATAGGATTCCACCGCCTGGCGGATCAACGGTGCCAGATCGGCGTAGACTTTGACGAATTTGGGGGAATACTTTTCACACAGGCCGAGAATATCGTGGATCACCAGCACCTGACCGCTGCAGTGCACTCCGGCACCGATACCGATGGTCGGCACCGAGATGGTTTCGGTGATCTGCTGGGCGAGATCAGCCGGAATCCCTTCCAGCACCAGGGCAAAGACACCGGCATCCACCAGAGCCTCGGCATCTTTGAGCAACTGCTTGGCCTGCTGCTCTTTACGCCCCTGCACCCGGTAACCACCCATACGATGGATCGACTGCGGTGTCAGGCCAATATGACCCACCACCGGCACATCCATATTGACAATGGCACGCACGGTGTCGGCAACATTGGCGCCGCCTTCGAGTTTAACGGCATGGGCGCCGCCTTCTTTGATCAGACGCCCGGCATTGATACAGGCATCGCGCTGATCAACCTGATAAGACATAAACGGCATGTCGGCAATCACCAACGCCCCTTCGCTGCCCCGCATCACCGCCTTGGTGTGATAGACCATCTCATCCATGGTCACCGGCAAGGTATTGTCATAACCGGCCACCACACTGCCGACGGAATCACCGACCAGAATCATATCGATGCCGGCCTGATCCATAATACGTGCAAATGGATAGTCGTACGCGGTCAGCACCGTGATTTTATCGCCCTTGGCGTACATACTCTGAATATTAAGAATCGTGGTCTGTTTTCTCATACTGTTTTCACCTGTATTATTTCGTCTTTTTTGCACATAAAAAACCTACATGACCGCCCTCATATAAGGGATCAAAGTCCCTTGCAATCAAGCCTAACAGGCTATAGGCGCAGAAAAAAAATGTCCAGTATTTTCTTGATCATAACAGAGAGTAGAACGACGGAAAACGGCAACCACCGCGCAGCAAAGTGATCACGGTGGTTGCCATAGCTAAGAATCAGAATAAGCCATTGAGATGATCGAGTACAATTATCAGCGGATGGAAGTTTACCGCCGGCTGGTCGAGAGTCATCGCTTGTAGTCGCTTAAAGCGACGGTAGCGCACACGCTGAGTGGCCAACAAAGTGTCAACATTGCCATCGTGCTCCTGTAACACCTTTTCGGACAGCACAAACAGGGCATGGCGATAACCGGTACGCAGCATGTGACGAGTCATGCGATCCCAACGGTCGCGTAGCGGTACCTGTTCAACCTGGCTGAGAAGACCGTTGATCTCAAACTTTTCCTGAACATCGTTGAGCACCATTGCTGCCGAATGAAGATCGGTCGACGTTTGTTGGGTTAAAGCTACCATCGGCAGCAAATTATCCAGCGCAGGGAGCGTGGTCAACTGTAGGGCAATATCTACGGTCAGACCACGGTTTTCCAACGCCACCGCCTGTTGTTGATATTGCTTCCAACGTTCTTCATCGAGAACACTGCTGAGCATACGCCGATACTGGTCAAGATCACCGCGCATGGCATCGAGACGGCTGAATTCCGTCAAATGTGGCGCCTGACTCAAAGCCCAGTCACAGAGCGAAGCCAGCGTGTTCTCGATGGTCATCAACCAGCGATATTGCTCATCACTCGGCATCTGATTGTCGAGGGCGAAAATCTGCTCGCGTAACAATTTTGCACCGAGCAGTTGATCAAAATGGAGATAAGCCGCAGCGACCTGAGGCAGGGTTATATCGTAACGACGGGCCACGCGATAGCAAAACGCAGCACCGGCCTGGTTGATCACGATATTAGTGATCATGGTGGCGATAATTTCACGTCGTAGAGGTTGTGCATCAAGCTGCTTCGAATAACGTTCAGCAATGGCTTCAGGGTAGTAAGCGGCGAGAAAACCGGCCGCTGCCGGACTATCCGGGAACTCATCTTCCAACAGATCCTGATAGAGTTGCATTTTGCTGTAGGCCAACAAAATCGCCAGTTCGGGGCGAGTATAGCCATTTTTACGTGCCACCACCTCTTTGGTGGTCGGCAACGACTCACTCTGGGGGTTAAGCAGGCCGATAGTATCCAGTCGCGCCGCCAGATCGACAAACAGTTCACGATCCTGCTGATTGCGCAGCATATCCAACGACAGACACAGGCTCTGCCCATAGTTGTTATCGAGCACGGCATCACAGACATCATCGGTCACCTGCTCCAACTGCTCATCGCGCTGGTCATTATCCTTCACCACTTCGGTTTCAATCAGCTGCTGCATAAAAATCTTCAAGTTGACTTCGTGATCTGAACAATCAACTCCGCCCGCATTGTCGATGGCATCGGTGTTGATGCGACCACCATTGAGGGCATACTCAATTCGTGCCAACTGGGTCATGCCCAAGTTGCCGCCTTCTCCGATCACCTTGGCCTGTAGCTGGTTACCATTGATCCGTAGCGCATCGTTGGCTCGATCACCGGCATCTTCATCTTTTTCGCTAGTGGATTTGACGTAGGTACCGATGCCGCCGTTCCACAACAGATCAATCTCGGCACAGAGCAGCAAGCGGATCAAGCTGTCGCCATCGAGAGTCTCATGACGCACTCCCAACCAGCTGCGAACCTGCTCTGACAGCGGAATTTCCTTGGCATCGCGCTCGAACACGCCACCACCCTCCGAGATCAACGAGGCGTCAAAATCGCTCCAGTTCGATCGTGGCAATTCAAACAACCGCTTACGTTCGATAAACGTGGCGGCGGGATCAGGATCGGGATCAAGGAAGATATGGCGATGGTTAAACGCCGCTTTCAAGCAAATTTGCTCAGAAAGCAACATGCCGTTACCAAAGACATCGCCCCCCATATCACCAATGCCGACCACACTGAACGGCTGGGTCTGGATATCGATACCCATCTCACGGAAGTGGCGCTGCACGCTAATCCAGGCACCACGAGCGGTAATACCGAGCACTTTATGGTCATAGCCATGAGAACCGCCACTGGCAAAACCATCATCGAGCCAGAAACGATACTCCCGACTGACGGCATTAGCGGTGTCAGACAAATGAGCTGTCCCTTTGTCGGCGGCCACAACCAGATACGGATCGGGTTCATCATAGCTGACGATATCCGCCGCCGGAACAATCTGGCCACCGATCCGGTTATCGGTCAGGTCGAGCAAACCACGCATCAGGGTCTGATATGCCCGTTTGGACAGCGCCAGCCCCAACTCACGATCCGCATATGGCTGTTTGACGATAAATCCACCCTTGGACCCGACAGGAACAATCTGCGCATTCTTGGTCATCTGTGTTTTCATCAGACCAAGAATCTCGGTGCGAAAATCATCGGGCCGATCCGACCAGCGAATGCCGCCACGTGCAACCATGCCGCCGCGCAGATGGATCCCCTCCATGGTGGCATTGTGAACATAGACCTCAAACAAGGGACGGGGCACCGGCATTTCAGTAATGCCGATGGCGCTGATCTTGAACGAGAAGAAATAATCGTCGAGATTCTTACGCTTGAAAAAATTGGTACGAACCGTCGAATCAATCAGGTTGAACATGGTGCGCAGGATACGGTCTTCATTAACATTATCGACATCGCGCAGTGCTTCGATCAACTCCATACGTGCCGGAAACAATGCTTCCTCTTCCCGCACCATCGGATCACTCCAGCGACTATCGACCTTGAATCGCGATTCAAAGTAGCGATACAGCGACCGCGCCGCCTGCGGATTGTTGATCAGGGCAAAGGCCACCGTGCGCTTGCTGAACGCCGAACCGAGTTGGAAGTAGTAGTTGCGATAAGCGCGGAAAATATCAATCTGTTGCCAGTCGAGACCGGTAGGCACCAGCAGCCGATTGAGATAATCATTTTCCGCCAAACCGCTGCGTAGTGCATACAAGGCTTCGATTAAACGATCCTTGATATCAAGAAGACTTTCCTCGCCCGGCAGCTTATTGAGGACACCAAAGCTCTTGATAAACAGTTCACGTCCGTCAACGGTCAGGGTAAAGTCCACCTCATCAATAATCGTCAAATCAAGGTTGACCAGAAGCGGCATCAGTTCGTTCAAGTAGCCCTGCTGCACACTGTAAAATTGCAACCGACAGGCCGAATTTGTGCCGTTGACAGGCCCCCACAGCTCCACCTGTTCGCTGTCGGTTTCGACAAGCTGTTCGAGATGGTAAATATCGCACAGACAAAAATCCGGCTGAATACGCGAACGGTAATCGGGACAAAACGCGTCGCTGTAACGATGCCACAACTCCACCCCTTGCTCACTGCCGTATTTACGGACCAGCAATGTATGTAACTTCTGCTGCCAACTCTGCAATTGACGGGTTAACGAGCTGACAAACAGGTCAAAATCAGTGGTCGTAAGTTTTTTCGAACAACGCGCCGTGACTTGCAAAATGTAGGTTTCATTATCAAACTGCAAAACCCGCAACGACAGGTTTTGCGTTTTAAATTGTTCAGTGAGATGGTTTTCAACCTGGGTGAAATCGGCATTTTGACTCAAACTACGCGGAATAATCAGCAACAGCTTTATGTTGTTCAATTCCGAGTCGAGTGGAACGACACGAATACTGGACTGCGGATAAAACAACAGTGAGTTGATCGTGTTTTTCACCTGTTTAACAGACATGAAAAACAGCTCCGGCTTTGGAAATGTCGCCAGCAATTCTTCAATTTTTCGATAATTATAGCTTTGTTCGGTAATGTCGAGTTCAGCTAAAGCAATCGTGATTTTTTCCTGAAGTTCATTATATTCCAGTGCCGACACTCTCTGTGCTTGTGATGTATAAAGACCATAAATCAAATGTTCATAGTGGTGCTGCGAGTCGATATCTTCACGAAAACAGATGGACGTCAGAGCTTCATCACGCCAGACAGGACTCACCAACGGCGTCTCGGCAATCAGCAGTGGCGAGCTACGCAACAGGCAGGATTGAATGTGCTCATCACATTTCCCAACCATCACCGGCTTAAGATAGGCAGGACGGTTGGGATCATCGCTCAAACCCAAGGCCTCTTCACTCACGGCCTGTATCTTCTGTTGCCCTCCTTCACCATCGACCCGAAGTCGGCGGTAGGATAAGGGGACAAAATTATCCTCCTTGAGCCACTGCCACAATCCGCCATAACCAGCGTCATCAACCAGGCTTTGCAGATCATCAAATACGGCAACGAGCCGGGAACTATCCGCGGCAAACTGCAACACCTCCCGTAATACATACTCTAGACCATGAGTCAGCCGATCAGAATCAGAAACCTGTTCAATTTGAACAATCATCAACGATTCATTGGCCTGACCCAACACCGCATCGGACAGAGAGAGCAACTGGTCATTGTCACGTTCAATTTCGAGGCGCAGATGGCAGATTTCCTGCCATTCAAGATGATGACGCTTGAGAAACAGCAACAGCGAATCAAATAAATAGAGGGCATCAACGGTGGTGCAGATCAGCAACGAGCTGTTCTGTTGCGGCAACGGAACATAGTGAACTTCAACATCTTCACTGCGTCGACTCACCGTCGTAAACAGAGTACTGACAATTTCGGTCAGCTGCTCAGTATCCAGATTTAGCAGATCGCCGGGGAAGGCCCGTTTTTTCAAAAGATCAAGCAAAGAACAAACCGTCGAACTCTGGCTATCATTAAACCGACCCTGCAATGTTGAATTAAGTTGTGCTAAATGACCGTGAAATTTCTGAATAATTTTGTAATGACTTGAACTTTTCACTGTCTTTAAATCCCCCCGATAGAATAAAACAACGAAAGACATGATAAAAATCACAATTCCAACCAGTACTCAGTACCAATGAAGTTTAGATGACAACCAATGGTTTTGCAAGGTTACACTTCGTTTTGTCAGCACAGAGGGGCTAATGATTCCCTGCTGTTGAACGACATGTCCACTTGCACAGAAGAAACCCTTAACAGGTGGACGAGGATTTAGGTAAAGAAACAGATGCCGCTTTATTTTAAAGTTTCGACAAGAGTGCTGTAGTTGCCCTATCGCGCTTTTATTCAGCGCCCATTTGTAGTATAAGTGTGAGTTTATTCGACCTGTTTGAACGACATCTTTTTTTGACAGTATTAAAGTGGAATCACATGCAATCTTCAAATAGTCAGCGTCCGGCAGTCTCTATCGTAGGCATTGGTGGAATTTTCCCCCAGGCCAACACCCTCGAACAGTTCTGGTCCATCGTTGAACAAGGGATCTGCACCTCCAGTCTCCCCCCACAGGGCCGCTGGCGCTTGCCGGTAGAAGAAGCTTATAATCCAGATGAAGGCAAAGCCGATTGCGTTTATTCCAAGCGTGGCTGTTTCATCGATCCATTTGAGCTGCAACTGCCCTTCGAGCGCCTTAATATTGATAAATCTCTGGTCCAGCAACTCGATCCGTTATTCCAATTATTACTCCAAGCCGGTGTACAGGCTCATGACGATGGTCAACTGGACAACATCGATCCACAGCGGATGGGGGTTATTGTCGGCAACCTCGCCCTACCGAGTGAAACCGCCTCACAACTGGCCCAAGATTACCTGGGGCGGACATTCAGTGAAAAAATAGACACAGCAGAGTCAGCGCCAGCGACACCACCATCAACCTCACCCCTCAACCGCTACATGACCGGTTTGCCTGCCGCAGTGCTGGCAAAAGCCCTCGGTCTAGGCGGTCAATGCTACACCCTTGACGCCGCCTGCGCCTCATCACTGTATGCCATTAAACTGGCGGTCGATGAACTCCAGGCCGGACGTGCCGATGCCATGCTTACCGGCGGAGTAGCCCGTCCCGATGCCCAGTATACCCAGATGGGATTTTCCCAGCTGCATGCCCTGTCGCCAACGGGAATCTGCGCACCCTTCGATCAGTCGGGTAACGGTCTGGTCGTTGGTGAAGGCGCCGGTGTCCTGCTTCTCAAGCGGACAGAGGATGCCTTGCGCGACGGCGACCACATCTATGCCCAGATTGCCGGCATCGGCCTGTCGAACGATATCGGCGGCAGCCTGCTGGCCCCCATGTCGGATGGACAACTGCGCGCCATGCGTGCCGCCTACCGGCAAGCGGGCTGGGCTCCTGAAGAGATCGACCATATCGAATGCCATGCCACCGGAACCCCGGTAGGTGATGCCGTTGAATTTTCCAGCCTCAAGCAACTGTGGCAAGATAATACCCCGCAGCAACGCTGCGTCATCGGTTCGGTCAAATCGAACATCGGCCACCTGTTGACCGCCGCCGGTTCAGCCGCAGTACTAAAAACCCTGCTCGCCCTTAAACACCGCCAACTGCCACCAACCGCCGGTTTCGAACAGGCCGGTAACCAACTGGGGATGGAACAGAGTCCATTCAGTGTCCTCACCCAGCCCCAACCCTGGCCGAAGGTTGCAGGACGCCCGCGCCGCGCCGCCGTCAGTGCTTTCGGTTTTGGCGGCATCAATGCCCACCTGCTTCTCGAAGAGTGGACCGACGACAACTCCACCATTCAAAGTAGTGGCAGCGGCGGTGACGATCAGATGGCGGTGGCCATTGTCGGTATCGACACCCGCCTTGGCCCATGGGCCAACAAGGAGACATTTCGTAAACAGGTGCTGGGCAACAACAGTCCGCAACCGTTTGCAACACCGGGCCATTGGTACGGCGCACAAAACAGCCGCTGGTTTAATGCGGAATTTGGCAGTGACACCACCTTCAGCGGCCACTCCTTTAACGGCCACTATATAGACCGTGTCACCATCACCCCGGGTCAGTTCCGTATCCCGCCGACGGAACTACAGGAGATGCTGCCGCGTCAGGCCCTGATGCTCCAGAGTGCCGCAGCGGCATTGGCCGATGCCGGTCTGACAAAAAGCGACCATCTGCACAGCGGTGTTTTTATCGGCACCGGACTCGACCTCAATGCCACCAGCTTCAGTTTACGCTGGTCGCTGCCACATCAGGTGCAGCACTGGGCTGTGCAGACCAACAGTGACATGGATCAACAACAGCTGGAAAGCTGGTGCGACCAACTGCGCGACAGTATCTGCCCGCCATTGACGGCTAACCGCACCATGGGCGCACTCGGCAGTGTCGTTGCCAGCCGTATCGCCCGTGAATTCAAGTTCGGTGGTCAAAGTTTCACCCTGGCCAGTGAAGAGAATTCCGGCATCCAGGCGTTGCAGGTCGCTCTGCGTGCCCTGCGTCGCGGCGAACTGGAACGGGCCGTGGTCGGTTCAGTGGATATGCCCGGTGATGTGCGGGCACAAATTTGTAGAGAAAAACTGGGGCTGAATGATGCTGTCGCAGAAGGTGCCTGTTCACTTGTATTGATGCCGCTGGTCGCGGCAGAAGCGGCAGATCACACCATCTACGCTATTCTTGACGATGTCAGTAGTGGCTGTGACAGCAGCGATGACCTGCTCAGCCCCACCCCGGCCATCCTTGAAAGAACAGCGCAACAGCTTGCCGACATCGCCGAGGTGGACTATCTCGACATTGCCGCCCCGAACACCGTCAGCGCGGCCGTTGAAGCCGCCGTGGCACCACACTGCGCAGCAGACTGCCGGATCAGCCACAGTAGCCGCCAATTGGGCCACAGTGGTGAAGCGGTCGGATTGATCGCTGTTGCCAAAGCCACCCTGGCTCTGCACCACCGCATCCTCCCCGCCGGGGAACACCAGTCCGCCCATCAACCTGCTCAGTACTGGTTGCACAATCGCAATCAAGGGCCACGTCGCGCTCTGATCACCACCACGGCAACCGGGGGTCTGTGCAGCCACACCCTGCTGCGCGAAGGACCAGACAACGGATCGACATCAGCCTCACTCCCGGTTCACCTGCCGGGTGGTGCCGGCGCAACGGCACTATTTGCCCTGCATGGCGATAATGCCGAACATCTACTGCAACAGTTGCAACAACTGGAGCGCCAACTAAAGCAGCAGCCATCTACGGCACTAACACCACTAACAGAGATGGCCGCAGACTGGCATCGGCAGCTGCCAGCTAAAGTCGCCGGCCAATTGACATTGAGCCTGGTCACTGATCAGCCAGCAGAACTGCAGCAACAGATTCTGTTCAGCCGTCAACACCTCAGTGACAAGGCCGATCAACGCCTCGACGGCAGCGGTGGTGCCCTGTTACCGCCCTGTGCCCGCGATAAAATCTTCTACGCCCCACAACCGTTGGCAGCAGACGGTGAGCTGGCATTTGTCTTCTCCGGTTCCGGCAATCATTTTCCAGGCATGGGGCGTCAGCTCAGCCATTACTGGCCAGCCATCTTTGAGCAGCAACATCGTGACAACCTGCGCCTCAAGGATCAATACCAGTCCCATCTGTTCTGGCAGGATGTCGATCGTGAACTCATCGACAACGACCACAACGGCATGATTATCGCCCACGTCGCCCTATGTACCGCCTTGAGCGATACCGTACGCAGTTTCGGTATTGAGCCGCAGGCCGCCATTGGTTACAGCCTGGGTGAATCATCCAGCCTGTTTTCTCTTGGCGCTTGGCAACAACGCGATCTCATGCTGGAACGGATTGAAGCCTCGACCCTGTTTACCGAAGATCTCGCTGGCCTGTGCAACAGCGCCCGTCAATTCTGGCAACTCAAAGACGATGAAACCGTCGATTGGACGCTGGGGATCGTCCCCCTGGCGGCAAGCGAGGTAGAGCAAGCGATCAACAAACAATCACAGGCCTACCTGCTGATCACCAACACCCCGCAGGAATGTGTCATCGGCGGCAACCGTCCGGCGGTGGACGCGGTAATTGCTGAACTGGATTGCCCGTTCATCGAACTGCATGGCGTCACCACCGTTCACTGCCCGATACCAACAGTGGTCGCCAAAGCCTATCGCGATCTGCACCTGTTCCCGACCACTGCGCCACAGGGGATCCGTTTTTACAGCTGCGCCAGCGGCCAGGTCTACTCCCTGGACACCGACGCCTGTGCCGATGCTATTCTGGCTCAGGCCGTGGACAGCATCGATTTTACCCAAGTGATCAACAACGCCTATGCCGATGGCGTGCGGCTGTTTATCGAAACCGGCAGCGGCAACTCCTGTAGCCGCATGATCCCCCGCATTCTCGGTGATCGTCCCCACATGGTACGTCCGGTCTGCATCGAAAACCAGTCGGCAGAAAACACCCTGGCACGACTGCTGGGCCAGTTACTGGCCGAAGGGGTTGATTGTGACCCGCAACGCCTGTTTGAACCTGCCGCCGCGCAGCAGCAAGCCGTCCATCCGGCAGCGGTGGTGTTGCGCAACGGTCAGTCCGACTTGATCATCCCACAACCACCACAGCCCCAACAGGATTCTTACGATGTCGCCCCGGCGGCTCAACAGCAGCCAGCGGAGCCAATGTCGGCACCAGCACTGACGGAAGCAACAACCAAGCCGACATTGAACGATCCGTTGATGCAGACCATGCAGCAGACCCAACAGCATCACGGTGCCGCCCATCAGCAGTTTCTCCAGCTTTCGGATGAGATTCGGCTGTTAATGGAACGGAACATTCAGCTTCAACAACAGCTGATGAGCCATCTACCGGCGGACGCGCAACCGACAGCCGCTCCCGCAGCGTCTACGTCGCAGGTTACTCAAACACCAGCCCCGACGATTGCACCACCAGTCACTCCGATACAGCCTGCTACCCCGGCGATACCTATGGCACCAGCAATACCTGTGACCCCGGCGGAAGAGGTCGCCTATGATCGCAGCATGTGTATGGAATTCGCCACCGGCTCCCTGGCAACCATGCTTGGCCCCCGCTTTGCGGCCATCGATCAGCATCCCACCCGCGTCCGCCTGCCCGATGAACCGTTGATGCTGGTGGATCGGATCATCAGCGTCGAAGGGGAACCCTGTTCCATGAGTCATGGCCGGGTGATCACCGAGCACGATGTCACGGCGGATCGCTGGTATCTTGATGGTGGCCGCATCCCGACCTGTGTCGCGGTGGAAGCCGGACAAGCCGATCTATTTTTATCCGGCTATCTCGGCATCGATTATGAGACCAAGGGCCACGCCGTCTACCGCCTGCTCGACGCCGTGGTGCAGTTCCACAGCGCCCTGCCTCGCCCCGGCGATATCATCCGCTACGATATCCGTATTGAGCGTTTTTTCCGCCAGGGCGATACCTGGTTGTTCCGCTTCCACTTTGAAAGTACCGTCAACGGTCAACCACTGATGACCATGCGTAACGGTTGCGCCGGATTCTTCAGTAAGGGGGAACTGGACGCCGGGAAAGGGATTATCCATACCAAGTTTGACCTGATGCCCAAGCCGGGCAAACGCCCCGCCGACTGGCAAGATCTGGTGCCGATGGTTGAGGAAAGCTACACCAGTGAACAGATTCAGGCCCTACGCTGCGGCGATCTGGTCAGCTGCTTTGGCCCCGGTTTTTCCGCCATCGCAGTGAAAAACCCCTACACCCTGCCCAGTGGGCACATGGAACTGGTAGACCGCGTCACCGCCGTCCTGCCCGGAGCCGGACGCTTCGGCATGGGCCAGATCCGCGCCGAAATGACGATCAATCCCGATGACTGGTTCCTTACCTGCCACTTCTGTGATGACAATGTCATGCCCGGCACCCTGATGTACGAGTGCTGTTTGCACACCCTGAGAATCTACCTGATGCGAATGGGCTGGATCAGCGAACAGGATGAGGCCGCCTGGGAACCGGTCCCCGGCGTCGATAGCCATCTCAAGTGTCGTGGTCAGGTCAACGAACACACCCGCACCGTCACTTATGAAGTCACCATCAAAGAGCTGGGTTATCGTCCTGAACCCTTTGCGATTGTCGATGCGCTGATGTACGCCGACGGCAAGCCGATTGTCGAGATTATCGACATGTCAGTCCAGATCAGCGGCCTGACCCGCGCCAAGCTGCTCAGTCGTTGGCAAGGAGCATCCGCATCAACAAACCAACAGCCTGCCAGTGTCATCAAACCGGCAATCTACGATTACGCCAGCATCCTCGCTTATTCCAGCGGCAATCCATCGGAAGCCTTCGGCGAGCCCTATCGTATCTTTGACAGCGGTCGTCGTCTGGCGCGTCTGCCGCGTCCACCATTCCAGTTTCTGGACCGGATCACCGATCTCCAGAGTGAAGCATGGAAGATGGAAGCCGGCGGTACCATTGAAGCCCAATACGATGTCCCGACCGATGCCTGGTATTTTGTCGCCGAACGCCATGCGCAGATGCCGTTCAGCGTGCTGCTGGAAATCGCTCTGCAACCCTGCGGCTGGATGGCGGCCTATGTCGGTTCAGCCCTGACCAGCGAGATCGACCTGTGTTTCCGCAACCTGGATGGCA
>JAGGYC010000097.1 GCA_021162745.1 Desulfuromonas sp.
CTGCACCCCCTGCTGGCGTACTTGAGCGATGATGTCGCGCAGTTTGACCATCAGGTTGTTATAACCAATGGACAAATTACGAATTTCGTCGAAAGTGGTCAGCGGCACATCGCGCGACAAATCGCCCTCACCACTACCAACCTCTTCGAATATCGCCGTAATCTGATTGAGAGGGCGGACGATCATGTAGCGCAAAAAGAGGATCTGCATAACAGAGCCAACAATTGCCCCCCCCAAAATCAGCAGCAGCCAAGTCCAAGCCGTCTGTTGAATCGCCGCAATGGCGGGCTGAAGTTCCACGCCGCTGAGAGTGCCGGCAACAGTGTTTGAAACAGCTTGCTGCTCCCAGTACAGCACCCCGCCAACAGCAAACAACGCCAGCAGAAGAAACAGCATGTTACCCGCAATTTTCTTGGTCAGTGAATTAAACAGCGCCTGTTCCAAGGCGCGATATATTGATATAAAAAAAGCCATAGTCTCCTCTCGCCAGCTGGCAATACCCACTTGAACACTGTAGAAAATAAAATCTAACAATGCAGCTTAATAAAATTAGCGGGATAAATCAAACACTGTTTTCCATGCCATCAAAAAAAAGGCCCTCACACTCGAACTAAACGCCTGGTGCCGTCATCGAACAGTGGTTGAGAAATTCACTGAGATCGGTCGGCAGTGGGCAGTTAATCTCTAAAGGCGCGCCACTGAACGGATCGACAAAAGCCAGCTGGCAGCAGTGAAGAAACAGTCGCGGCAGTTCAGCTGGACAGGGGCCACCATAACGCTTGTCACCGTACAGCGGATGACCCGCTTCGGCCAATTGGCGACGGATTTGATGCTGGCGACCGGTAAACAGGGTCAGTTGCAGCAATGACGCCTGCTCATTACGCTGCAGAGCGCGAAAGGCGGTCTGCGCTTCTTTATCCTTACCCTTGGCAGTCACTTTGGACAGCAACATGCCACCACCGGAGGTTTTCCCCAGAACCAGAGCCAGGTAGCCTTTTTCGACATTGTGGAGCATGAACATCTTACCGAGTTCACTACAGGCCTTTTTCCCTTTACCAAACAGTACCGGCCCGGAGGTTTCAAGGTCGAGGCGATGGATCGGCGCCACCTGATAACCATCACCGCGCGAAGCCACCAGTGCTTCAACCTGAGTCGTGAGATTATTCTGTAGATGGCCCTCACTGCTATGAGTGGCTAATCCCGCCGGCTTGTTGACAATCAGGATTTCGCGACTCTCATAAAGGATAAACAGGGGATCAGCCACGGCCTTCTCGGCAGGAGCCGCCAGCAGTTCACGTAAGCGACCACTGTCAGGCAGTTGCAGCGCATCACCCGCCTGTAGTCGATCCTGTTCTCTGACCGGGCCACGTGGGCCAATCACCTTGTCTTTTTTCATCAGTTGGCGCAGATAACTTTTTGACGCTGCGGAGATATGACGCTGCAGAAATTCCACGGGTGACAGACGAACCTCGTTGTCCCCTACGGTAAATGTCGGCATAATAAGAGTGCCTTTATCCTTTCCACCCGGCGTGCGGGTGATGGTGATGTTCTTATTTATTGAAAAAGCGAACGAGCCATGACAGCAGCAAACTGACAATGATCATGGTGGTGATGGGAAAGTAGACCTTAAGACCCGGCTTGTCGATAATAATATCACCGGGCAGTCGCCCCAACGGAACTTTACTCAGCCATGGCCACAGCAGACCGACCATCACGCACAGTAATCCAATGTAAATAAGGCTCTTTTGCATCTAATCCTCGTCACAATCAACCAAATGAGCCCAGCGCCAGCCACGCACCGAGTTAATCACATACAACGGCGTCTGCGCCGTCAAATCAGTCAGCTTGATCACCCGTTCGTGAATCTGGCCGGAATCAAGTAACACCCGGCGCAGGGTGCCCGGCAGCAGACCACAGCGCAACGACGGCGTCAGCCAGCGGCCATCAATATAGGCGACAATATTGGCGATGGTGGTTTCCGTCACCTCTCCGCGCTCGTTTACCATCAACACATCGTCGGCGTCATCCACCTCATCAAGCAAGCGCTGATAGCGCTGGCGTTGATCGGTTTTATGGCCGAGCAACGGATCATCATGTTGCACCGCCGTGCGTGCCAACCGCAACCGCACCGCCCGGCGCTGAGGCTGATAGGGCTGGGCAATAAATTGCAGTTCCACCGCCCCCGACGCCGCCAGCAGACAGCGTACCCGCCAGCGTTGGGGACGACGGCCCGCTGCCGCCGAAATTAACTGCTGACGGATGGCATAACAATCCATGGGGTAACCAAAATGGTCGGCACTGGCCTGTAGGCGCTGGAGATGCTCATCAAGCAAAGAGTACCCACGTACTGGCTGCCACAGCAAGGTTTCCAACAGCCTAAACGGAGCCAGCCCCGGCAGCACCCGCGCCTTGGTACGGGTTTCGCACCACTCAGCATCGGCCTGCGAATCCCAGACAATGCCACCACCGACCCCGTATTCGATCCGCGATTGGTGGTGATGGTGGTGATCGCGACGCTGAAAGAGAGCGGTACGGATGGCAACATTAAACTGGCTGCGGCCATCGGGGGTAACGAATCCTATAGCGCCGGTATAGATCTGCCGTGGCTGCCCTTCGAGGCGGCTGATCAACTCCATGGTCTTTATTTTAGGGGCACCGGTGATGGAAGCACAGGGGAACAGGGCACGAAACAGTTCCGGCAAGCCGATATCAGGTTGCAGCTTGGCACGAATCGGTGTCGTCATCTGCCACAGGGTCGGGTAGGCTTCAAGCCGCCACAGCTGCTCCACTTCGACACTACCGAGACGGGCGATGCGACTGAGATCGTTGCGCAACATATCGACAATCATCAGGTTTTCGGCACGATCTTTATCGCTGGCCAACAGTTTCCGACGCTGGCGTTGATCATCGTCTTCATTGCTACCACGCGCCGCCGTCCCTTTCATCGGACGAGTAACGATGGTATCGCCATCGACAGCAAAAAACAGCTCCGGCGATGCCGAGCAGATCACCTGATCACCGAGATCAAGATAGGCAGCATAGCGGCCCTGCTGAGCGTGCTGCAGATGAAGGAACAACTGCCATGGATCGATCTGGGCCTTAGCAGACAGCCGATAGGTATAGTTCACCTGATAGCTGTCACCGGCAGCAATTGCGTCCTTAATGCGCTGGATCGCGGCGTGATACTCTGTGCTGGTCACGCTAGAACGCCAGTCCAGATCCGGCAGTGATGATGAGTCACGACCACTCATGGTCTGGGAACCGGGCAGGCCGGACATGACGGTGATCGACGACGCCTCATAGAGAGCGAACCAGACCAACGGCAACTCGCCACCGGCCACCACCTGCATACTGGGATCAAAAGCGGCTGCAGCTTCATAACTAACAAAACCGGCCGCAGTGTACCCGGCATCCACCTGTTGCTGCACCTGACGCAGGCAATGATCGACCTGATTGACGTCATGACAGCTGATGACATGCTCGGGTCGCTCAAAACGCAACCAGCGCGTGCCATCTCCTTCGGCGTCGCCATCTTGAATCCATAGGGGCTGTAACGCGGTCGTTATTGGCATTAAAACTCCGGGGAATATTGTGTTCGCCCCTTGCCGCAGGATGAAAACAGGCTAAAATTTAATATATCACCAGCAAACAACACGAGGCTGTCATGATCATTGAAAGCTATGCCGAACTGATGAAAAAAGGGCTGAAAGCCCTTGAACAACACAGCTCTGTCGAGGCACTGATGTTGTTTCAACAGGCAGACTCTCAGCAGAGCACGGCCATCTCTCGCTCATATCTGGCCTATTGTCTATCGAAAGTCAAGCACCAGCATCAACGGGCGATCTCATTATGCCAAAGCGCCCTGCGCGACGAGCCGCATAACGCCGACCACTACCTCAACCTCGGTCGCATCTATCTGCTGGCCGGAAAACGCGGCCAGGCCATGCATATCTTCCGCCGTGGCATTAAGCTTGGCCCCAACGCAGCACTGCTGGCAGAGCTGAAAAAATTTGATCGCCGCCAATCACCGGTGTTCTCCAGCCTGGAACGCACCAATATCCTCAATCGCTATGCAGGGAGAATCATGTCCTTTATCGGCCTGCGTTAAAGCAGATCAAAAGGAACAATGGTCCGCAAAACTGACTTTGACAAACACACACAACTTTGCTATTGAGACAGGTCTTCCTGAGAGTCTGTTGGACTATACAGACTCTCAGGAAGACCTGTCTTTTTTTCCCAAAGCCTTAAATAAAGGAACCATCCATGGACCGCACCAATCGGCGGCTACTATTAATCCGCGCCGAGCTTAAATGCCTGATCGGCCTCAGCCTGCCGCTGATCCTCGCCCAACTGGCGCAATCGAGCATGGGCTTTGTCGATACCCTGATGGCCGGGCGCGTCAGCGCCAATGATCTCGCGGCGGTGGCTATCGGTTCAAGCATCTGGTTCCCGATCTTCCTGTTGCTGCTCGGCATCCTCAGCGCCCTGACCCCCACCATCTCTCAAGCACACGGTGGTGGCGATCGCGAGGCGATCAGGCGCGTCACCCCACAGGGGATCTACCTCGGTTTTATTGCCGGTGCGCTGATCATGCTGCTGCTACAGCAGGCCGACGCACTGTTGCCGCTACTGGAAGTGGAAACAACACTGATTCCGCTCATTGAGGGCTACTTAAGCGGGGTATCTTGGGGATTCCCCGCTATCGGCGCCTGTTTTGCCCTGCGCTACAGCAGCGAGGGATTGTCCCTGACCCGACCGAGTATGCTGGTCAGTTTTTTCGGCCTGCTGGTGAATATCGTTGCAAACTATGTGCTGGTGTTCGGCAAGTTCGGTTTTCCCGCTCTGGGCGGGGTTGGCTGCGGCCCGGCCACAGCCCTGACCATGTGGGCCATGTTGTTCGGTATGCTGGTGGTGTTCTGGCGTGGCCAGCGCTATCGCAACCTGCAGATGCTGCGTTTTAATGCCCCCTGGTGCTGGGCCACCCAGAAGCAACTGCTCAAACTCGGCCTGCCCATCGGCACTGGTCTGTTCATCGAATGCAGCATCTTCGCCATCATCGCCCTGTTGCTGTCCCGTTTTGGTGCTCAGGCGGTCGCGGCTCACCAGATCGCCCTCAATTTCGCCTCAATGATCTTCATGATCCCGCTCAGCATCTCGACGGCAATCTCGGTGCGAGTGGGCTATAACATTGGCCTGCAACGCCGCCAGCAGACCCTGCGCGCAGCGCGTACCGGCATCCTCTCCACCCTCGGCATCTCGCTGGTCAGTTGCACGGTGATGGCGCTGTTTGCCCATCAGTGCGTGGCCATCTACAGTCACGATCCCCAGCTGTTGGACGCGGCCGCCGCGTTGTTATTATTTGCGGCAATCTTCCAGATTCCCGATGCCATCCAGGTCAGTTGCGCCGGAGCCCTGCGCGGCTGTAAGGACACAAAGGTACCCATGTTGATCCAGACCGCTGCTTATTGGGGCATCGGTCTGCCCATCGGCTGCTATCTGGGTCTCGGCCTGGAGTGGGGCGCCCGTGGCTTCTGGATCGGGCTAATCTGCGGACTGTCCAGTGCCGCCGTCATGCTGTTATGGCGATTGACACACATCCTGCGCCGTGCGCCTATATCATAAATCAGCAAACCTGACGATTCTGAGTAACTTCTGTCGCTAAGACTGCTGTTCATGATGAAATATCATCAATCAAATACGTGCGGGCCGCAATAGATCAGGCCCGCCCCACAGTTCGGCCAGATGCGCAATCCACCCCCCCTGAAACAGTTACACACCACAGTTGATGGCTAAGCAAAAAGTCCGCCCTCCTGCGTTGCAGCGTTTTTTCAAGACTTCGACATACAACATGTATGCCTTCACCCTTGAAAAACCACTACGCCTTGTAGGTCGAAATTTTTGCTTA
>JAGGYC010000077.1 GCA_021162745.1 Desulfuromonas sp.
GTAAAATCGCCAAAGGGAACATAGATTTTCCCCGCACGCAGGAATATGGGGAGAACGTCCTCACCATTGAGGAGGATAAAAGCTTCGTCAACATCCACCGGCCCTTCACCTTCTTCCCACAGCAACAACACGCTGCCGCTGACATGCTCGGCAACCGCCACATCAATACCCAGTTCCACCGTGGCCAGGCTGATGTCGCTGGAATCTTCATCATCCTGTGCCGGATCATCAAAGTCGATTTTTTCATAACCCACCTCAGCCTCAACCAGGCCGCTCAGGGTAATACGTTCCGCCCAGGAGCCTAATATCGCTGTGTCCGGTTGCTCCGCCAACTGATCTTCCAGTTTGGTGATGCGTTCCAACAGCTCATAATTCGACAGTTCGCGGGCAAAAGCATGAGGCAACAGCATCATGCTGGTAACCAGGCAGACGATCATCATCCATACAAACTTTTTCATTGTTCTGTTCTCCCGTTATAAGATTATGATTCTCAATTTCAACGCATAATACCGATAACGCCGTCAGCAAGTAGTGACCAGAATCACTTTTTAGCGATTTTTTATAAAAATCGCCAGACAAAGAATCTTGTGACTCAGGTCACAGATTTATTATTTCAATTCTATACAATGCCTGTTCATTCGACACTATTCAAACGAGATAGATTTCCACTTAACACTATTCAGTTACGAGTAGTTATAAATAATCACGGAGGGGAATGTGACTCAGAACTCTAAAGCAAGACTGCTACTATCAGATCTGCAACAAGACCAGAAGGCCACCGTCAAAACGTGCGTGGCCAATGGTGTTCTAAAGCAAAAATTGCTGAATATGGGGATCATCCCCGGTGCTGAAATTCTGATGATTCGCAATGCACCTTTACGCGACCCTATTGAAATTGGAATTCAAAACTACTTTCTGACCATTCGCCGCAGTGAAGCGAAATTGATCCGGGTGGAAGCATTATGATCAATGTCGCCCTGGCGGGGCAGCCAAACAGCGGCAAGTCAACTATTTTCAACATGTTAAGTGGCGTCAACCAGCATGTTGCCAATTACCCCGGCGTAACGGTTGACAAGAAATCTGCCTGCATCAAGCATCATGGCGAAAGCTATCAGATCGTCGATCTACCCGGAACCTATTCGTTCAGTATGTTTTCCCTCGAAGAGAGGGTGGCCAAATCGTTCCTCCTCGATGAAGAGACGGACGTGATTGTCAACGTGGTTGACGCCTCCAATCTGCGGCGCAACCTGTACCTGACGTTTCAACTGCTGGAGTTGGGTAAGCCGGTTGTTCTGGTGTTGAATATGATGGATGTCGCCAAACGGCGTGAGATTGCCATTGATTGCGATATGTTGGCGCAGATGCTTAACGTTCAGATTGTTGAGTCGATTGGGTCTCAACAACAAGGAAAAGCTGAAATCTTGGCCGCCATTGAACGAGCCAGTCAACAGTCAATGACCAAACCCTTCATGATCAACTACAACGAGTTGGAAACCTATATCGCCCAGCTGGAAAAACAGATCACTCTGGAATCGACCATCGCCCGGCGCTGGCTGGCCATCAAGGCCCTGGAAGGCGATGATCTCATCCTGAAAAAAGTTGGGCTGACCACAGAGTCAATCCGCGATCTCACCGCGACGGTTCATACCCGTCATGATCTCGATGTCGATCAGAGTTTTGCCTGCCAGCGCTACGCTAGCGCCGATCTCGTCTATCATAAATGCGTTGAGGAAAAACAGCTCGGCAAGGTGAACTTAACGGCAAAAATTGACCGGCTGATTCTCAATCGATGGCTGGCGTTCCCGATTCTAGGACTGGTGATCTACCTGATTTATCAGCTGTCGATTATCGGCGGCTATAAGCTGACTAACTACACCTGGCCGCTGTTCGCAAGCTTGAAAAACATTGTTATCGACATGGTGCCCGAGGCGCAATTTATCGATCTCCCCCCCATCACCGATTTTGCGATCTGGATGGTGAACAGTGCTATCGCCCTCCTCAATTACCTGCCGATATTTTTCATCCTGTTTGCCCTGATTGCCATCCTTGAAGATGTCGGCTACATGCCGCGCATGGCATTTATTCTCGACCGGGTGTTCCGCAGGTATGGTCTGCACGGTCAATCGACCCTTCCATTGGTGTTAGGCGGGGCGTTTGTCGGTGGCTGTGCGGTGCCGGGTATCATGGCCACCAAGGGGATTGCCGACGAGCGGGCGCGGCTGGCGACGATCCTCACCGTCCCCTATATGAACTGTCTGGCAAAGGTGCCCTTTTATACCTTGCTGCTCGGGGCCTTCTTCCCGAATCAGATGGGGCAGATGATGTTTTACATCTCTACCGTAACCCTGTTTATCGCCCTGATCGTCGCCCGTTTTCTTACTTCAACCATCCTCGCCAACCGCGAGACCGCACCATTTATCATGGAACTGCCGCCGTACCACCTGCCGACGATTAAAGGGGTGCTGCTGCGTGCTTTTCAGCGCGTTTATCTCTATATCAAAAAGGTGGTGACCGTTGTGATGGCAGTGGCCGTCGTCCTGTTTGTGCTACTGCAATATCCCGGAGTACCGGGAGATAAGATGGCGGGATTCAGGGATGAGGCGAACAACGCTCTGGCAGATTTTGACCGCCAAGCCAAAAAAACCGGCGTTTACACCTTGGTCGATGAACAAACGGAGGTCTTTGCCCTTATCAACTTGTATGACGGCTACAAAGCCAAGCGGATGCTGGCTGGCAGCAAAAAAGCGGTGGTCGCTCTGGACCAATTATTTCTGGCGGCGAATCCTCAACTTTTTCCGCTGGTACGGCCGGAAAATTCTTCACGGGCCGACGCTAAAAAAATTAATAAAGCGGTGCGTAAACTCTCGAAGGTCAATAAGAGGTTACAGATGGCGATAAAGAGTGAAAAAATCGCTAACTCTTTTCTCGGCCTGTTCGGACGTGCGCTGGAACCGATAACCCGGTTCAGCGGCTTTGACTGGCGGATTAATGTCGCCTTCCTCAGCTCGTTTGCCGCCCGGGAAAGTGCCGTTGCCACCCTCGGCTCCATCTATGAAACTGGACAGGCGGGGCAGCGTGCAGAAGAGTCGATCGCCCAGGATGGTGTCTATACGCCGCTTCACGCCGTTGCCATGCTGCTGTTCATGATTCTCTCCCCGCCGTGCATTGCCACCATGGTTGTCGTCAAACTTCAGTCCAATTCATACAAGTGGATGTTGTTTGCCACCTTCTTCCCGATCACCCTTGGGATCATCATCTCTTCGCTGTTTTTCACCCTGGCATCATCGCTGGGATGGAGCGGCATCCAGATGATGCAGTATTTCTATATTTGCGTTGCCGCACTGGCACTGGCATTGGCATTTATCAAAATAAAACCGTCGGCCTGGCAGGTTGGCGAATAACTATAAAAGCATCGTAGCTATTCAGCATAAATGTAGAGAAGCTGGCGACGCCCATGGAAAGGGTATCTGTCGCCCGGATGACGACAGTTAAGTACCCATGGATGCCAACGATTACAAACAATCGGCGTCCCTTGGAATGGGCGTTGCCAGTTTCTCGGTCTGGATGGTTGCAAACCACCAACGTAACCACGAAAGGATCTACATCATGAAAAAAACATTGGTTGTAACAATGGCCGCCTTGGTTCTTCTCAGCACCAATGCCTTTGCCCACACGGCATTGATGTCGTGCTTCGATGAAGGGGACGGCACCATCACCTGCGAGGGGGGATTCAGCGACGGCAGCAGCGCCAGTGGCGTTGAGTTTCGCGTTGAGCAAAACGGCAAGGTGATCCTGAAAACCAAAATGAACGAGTACAGCGAGGTGAACTTCAAGAAGCCCGCAGGGGCTTACCAGGCGATATTCAATGCCGGTGAAGGTCATACGGTCTATGTCGATGGCAACGATATTGTTGAGTAGTTTCGCACTGCTACTTCGATCAACACACCACCCAACGTATTACAACATATCCACTTAAGAGGAGAGAACGAATGAAACGAGTTTATTTGGCGATTACCATGTCACTATTGTTGAGCAGTAGCACTTTTGCCCACTTCCAGATGCTCTACACCCCTGAATCGGCACTGGAAAAAGGGGCAACCATTGAGCTGCGCGAGGTGTTTACCCACCCTTTTGCCGATGAGCACACCATGGACATGGGCAAACAGCACGATAGTGAAGAAAACAACCCAGTAGAAGCCTTCTATGTCATCAACAAGGGGAAGAAAAAAGATCTGCTCAATACCCTGCAAACGATCACATGGACAGGGTCACACAACACGGCGGCGGCCTACAAGTCGCAGTACAAAGCGAAGCGGATGGGCGACCACCTGTTTATTCTGCAACCCGCCCCCTACTACGAGGCGGGTGAAGATATCTACATCCAGCAGATCACCAAGATGGTGGTTAATGTCGCCGGTGCTCCCACCGATTGGGACACAGAGTTGGGCCTCAAAGCTGAGATTGTCCCATTGACTAAACCGTACTCCATCTGGACCGGCTCGACCTTCACCGGCATCGTTAAGGGTAACGGCAAACCGGTTCCCTTTGCTGAGATTGAGGTTGAGTATTTGAATCGCGATGTCAACCTAGACACCAACGCCACGGGGCCATCCTACATTGAAGCGCCGCAAGATAGCTTTGTCACCATGGGGATTAAAGCCGATGCCAACGGCCAGTTCACCTTTGGCTTGCCACGTGCCGGATGGTGGGGGTTCTGCGCCCTTGGAGCGGGCAGCGACAAAGAATACAAAGGGAAGGAACTGAGCCAAGATGCGATGATCTGGGTTCAGGTCAAAGATATGCAGTAACGTGCTGAGTAACGATAAAGCCGGGCGATTTGCGCCCGGCTTTTTTATCACCTTGAAAAGGAAACCCCATGGAGCAATGGATCATTTTAGGCTGCTTTATTCTGTCCCTTCGCTATCTGTATACAAGCCTGTTCAAGAAAAAAAGCTGTAGCTGCGACAGCAAGGGACGCTGCCCCGGCACATGTAGTAATCTTTCGGTGACATTTGAAAATTGTCGCTACTACGATCGTAAATAGGCGGGATCAGACCTGAACGCCGCAACCCGCACTGCTTGATGGTGTCAAAAACATTTTATGGCGTAATGTCTGTAACCTTAAATTTTTATCTTGGTCAGCGTCAGCAAACATCACCCCTTCCCAGGCGTGATAACAGGTAAACAACCGTGTTCGCATCTCAAGCTCATCACCGACAAAGCCCAACTCCACGAAAATTTCACGCGAAAAATCAAGGCGCATTTTTACAACCCTCTGGACAATCTCATCAACCAGAGGATCAACCTGCGCCCAGGCATTCATGGCAAGATCGTACTTAGCCAGTTTATGATCCCTGATCATTTTCATGACACTGAGCAGGCGTTTGTCCGCAGGCAGTTTTTTTATATCCAGATCATCAATGAGCACGCTGGTATATTCAAGTGCCCAAAAATCAAGCAGGTGCTGCAACAGGTCTTGTCGGTTCTTGAAGTGCCAGTAGAACCCGCTTCGGGAGGTGCCCAACAACTTGGCAAGTCTTTCAATCTTTACAGCTTCAAAACCATTCGACACAAGTAGCTCAAGCGCTTTTACCAGCCATTGATCCTTGCTTATCCCTTTATTTTTTTTTACATCCGGTGAATCCATTTTCCCCGTCCTCATTTTTCAACTGGACACTACTGTACAGTACGCCTATTGTAGCTGTGGAAAATCAAAAAACAACATCTGTTCACGACAAGCGCTGCGAGGCACAAAAGGAGAATATCATGGAGACCGAAATCAAGGAACGCTTTATGGCCGCATGGGAAAAGCACTTCCCCGGCTGTGATCTACCCATCGCCTGCTTTTACACCAACGAACTGAACAACATCGAGTTCCCCAAGGCGCCAAAGCCTAACGCCAACGGCTTTACCTGTATTTTCAGCCAAATCGTCCCGGTAAAGCGAGGTCGCGCCCTCGCTTTTAACAAGGAAAATCTAGGCTGCTTTGGCAGCTTTTTGCCCTTTGGTTTTGACAGCGAACTCACGGATGATGTTAAAAACTACGTCTGCAATGTGGAACGCGCCATAAAGAGCTATGATCATCTGGACAGCATCTACAGGCACCGTCCAGCCCAGGCGGCTCCGGGGAAATACCTGGTGTTCAAGCGTTGGGACACCCTTGAAGAACAGGATGACCCACAGCTGGTTTTCTTTTTCGGCAACCCGGATGTAATCACCGGCCTTCATGGACTAGCAAATTTTGATGCCATGACCCCATACGAAGTGATTGCACCCTTTGGTACGGGTTGCGATGCAATTGTCGGCTTCCCCATGCACGAATTAAAATCGGAACAGCCCAAGGCGGTTCTGGGTCCTCTGGACGTTTCGGCAAGGAGATCATTCAAGCCGGATATGCTCACGTTCTCCGCCCCTTGGCCCAAGTTTTTAAACATGCTGAACAATATGGACGAAAGTTTTTTGACGACAGAGACGTGGTCGAAATTGAAATCGCGTTTTTAACGCGCGAAGGGTAGAAACATTGCACTCAACGTCTCTACCCTTTTTATGTGTCGTTGTTTTCGAGAATTCTGCCGCTGGCGGTTTCCATTTGTTCCGGTGGCTTTGGTCGGTTTCCGAATAACCTTGAAGTACTCGCACAACACCAACAGGGTCCTGAATTACGATTCCACGGGAAAAGTAGAGAACACCCTCACAACCAAACTATTCAACGCCCCAGCCATGTAAAAGTATCAACTCAGTCGGTCGTAAGATCCGACTTACCGCCAAGGTGAAGCATGACGGAAAACGACTCATCATCGGTGGATTTGCGGCCCTCGGCAGGGCAGGTTTTAGAGGCCATTTCTTTGCATACTTTCTTTGGGGCCTTTCAAAGAAAGCATGTCGGCTGCGGGACGAAACCCCGCGAACTTGACTTGGTTTTGGTATGTAAATACCCGCCTCTTCTGACCTAATCCAACAGCCGACTTGACCCCTTCTCGTTTGACCCCTTCTCGTTGACAAACAAGAATGTAACCATTCAGCGTCATCCGTAAGGGCTTGTGCCCACCTATAGAAAGGGAGGCAAAGCCCTTACGCTGCAACCGGAAGCAGCTATTTCAACCGAACCCCATCCTCTTCCAACACCACCATCCCCTGCTTATACAACCCACCCAGGGCGCGTTTAAACGCCTTCTTACTCAACCCAAGCAGCTGTTCAATCTCTGTGGGTGAACTCTTATCGGTCAGCGGCAATCGACCCAGCTCCTGCAATGCGGCCATCACCACATCCTTGGCTTCATCCAACCCGGCCTTGCCGACCTTGTGCATGCAGATATCGATCAGATTATCTTCACGTACGCGCTGCACATAGGCTGTCCCCTTCTCGCCACGTCGAGCGCCGGGGGGCAGATCGCTCTTGTAGATCAAGCCACCGTAGCGGTTGTTGATTATCACCTTGGCACCGAGATCGGTCAGCTGCCAGATCATCACCTCCACCTCGTCACCGGTCTTGAGCTTGATGTTTTCGATCTCAAGATGGCGATCAATGCGGCCGCTACCGATCAGGCGACCGGAGTTATCGAGGCCGACATAGACAATATAGCTGCGACCAACGCGCATCCGCTCCGGTTGCTCGGCAAACGGCACCATCAGCTCTTTGTCGAGGCCCCAATCGAGAAACGCCCCATACTGATTGGCCTGACTGACCTCAAGCAGGGCAAATTCACCCACCTGGGCCTTGGGCGGACTGAGAGTGGCGATCAGTTGTTCCTGACGACCGCGATAGACAAACACCGTCATCTCCTGACCGATACGGTTTGACGCCGCCACCTCGCGCTGCGGCAGCAGCACCCGTTGCCCTTCGAGGAGCAGGATGGCACCACGATCGTTTAGATCTTCGATCACCAGGGTGTGCATACGACCAATTTCTATCATGTTCATCATCTCCTAGCAGAACGAACAGACGTATTCGGTGACGCTGTCGCTGACTTCGATTTCAAAAAAGGATTTAGCCGGAACATCAAACCAGGTGTCCTCGCCAAAACCGACCCAGTCACCACTGCCGGCAATGCGCACCTTGCAGTTACCGGCAATAATCTCCATCCGCTCGGCGGCATCGGTATCAAACTTATAGCTACCGGGGAAAATAACACCCAGAGTCTTGCGCTCGCCATCGGCGGTAGTCAGGCTGTGGCTGACCACCTTGCCATCGAAATAGATGTTGGCTTTACACTCCACGGTGGAATTTTTGAATTGATACGGGGAACAGTAGTCCATGAATTGGTCTCCATATTATATGTTATGTTGACACCGTGGACAGACAGGCAACGGCGCGAATCAAGTTATCGGGTGGGCTGTAATAACACAGCTACTGCGGCAACACAATGTTGATCAATAATGCTTACTGACCTTTTTCCATCGGCAATCCAGATCGACGCCAGGCCGACATATGGCCCTTGAGGTAAACGACCGGACGTACTCCGACCAGCAACAGCAGACCACGTGCCAATACCGCTCGCGGCCCAGCCTCGCAATAGACCACCACCGATCCGGTTTGCGGCGGCAGGGCAGCACGCTTGAACGCCACCGCCCAGAACGGGATATGGATCGCCCCCGGCACATGGCCCTGACGATATTCGACGGCACTACGCACATCAATCACGATGGGTGCAGCCTTCTTTTTCTTTAACTGCTGATGGAGTGTTTTAGCCGGCAGACTATCGCCACAGGCGACAACGGCCAACAACACCACGACAGCGGTGCCGACCAAGGGGCGGGCCATTTTCATACTGAGTGTCATGCTTTGCTCTCCTGAATTTCATAAGCTGCATCGTCAGGATAACACATCGTTTCGGCAGAGTCATGAGAGTGAAACGAGTTAAGCCTGTGAAAAATCGACCATTGCAGAATTGTCATTCTTCAGGCAACGTAGCGACTTAACGTTTTTTCAGGGAGAAATTCATGGAGATATTCGTTCAACTCAGTGAAGCCATAGAACGTGAACACCAGCAAGGCGAGCTTCCCGACTACCTGCTGGAACCACTACAACAAGTGGCACAGCAACCGCAGCAGTTTGCCGACCGCAAACCGCTGGTGGAAAAGCTGCTGGTTCAGCTCAATGGCTTTGACGCCTACTGCGACTGCGGCTGTTTTGCCGAAGGCTACAACAGTCAGGACTTGAGTAACACCCTGCAACAACTGGGCAGTGAAATCTGTGGCGTAGCCAGTACGTCCAGCTGTTCGTTGTAACAAGCTCGACGGCGACAAAAAAAGAGACCACAGTGTTCGATATGCAATCGAGCGGCAGCAAAATCCATGTGGGCCGCAAGGGATCAGGCCCACCCCGCAGTTCGGACAGCTATGTAGTCCGCACACTGCAACCGTTGACTCTGCCGCTGGTTGCTTCGGTTCTAAAAGCCATTTTTGCTTACTTTTTGCAAGGCCCCAAAGAAAGTGAGCAAAGAAATGGCCCTAAAACCTTGCCCTCCGGGGGTCGCAGACCCACTTACGATGAGTCGCTTTCCGTCATGCTTCACCCTGGCAGCAAGTCGCCCTTTAGGTCGACTGAGTTTTCTCTTTTTACAAGCTACGGCGTTGAATAGCTTGATGCAGTACCGCTCTCTACTTTTTCCGTTGCACCGTTATGCAGGATCCTGTTGGTGGCACATTCAGCCTTCCGGCCATTTCGCAACCCAATCGCGCAACACATATCGCTGATTACTGCCAGTACGGACAGGCCTCCATACCACTCCCCTCCTCACTCACCGTGGTCCACACCTCCTGCACGGCACTCACCGCCGAACGAATCCGCGCCTGGCCAGCATTCTTGCTCAACCAGGCGATCCCCACCGGCAACGTCAACCAGCCCGGCTCCCAGATCTTGACCCGACCACGGCGCACCAGCGGCATGGCCTCATCCTCGCGCATCATCGCCACCCCCTGGCCGTCGGCCACCAGTTCACGGACGATCTGCTCATCGACGGTGGTGATCACCCGGTTCGGCGGTGTTTGATGGCGCTCCAACCGTTCCATCAACATGGCGTAAAACGGACAATCGTTGCCCACCCAGATCCACGGTAACCCAGCGACATCAGCCCAATTCATGCTATCGATTTCATCGGCCATCCGCGCCGGAATCACCACGCACACCCGCACCTGAGCCAACACTTGATGGACAATATCCCCTTCGTTCATCCGTCCATAGTGAAAACCGATATCAATCTGCCCCTGACGCAGCATCTTGGCAGTATTGGCACTCTGACTGGTCTGAAACACCGGACAGATCTCACCATGCAACATGGTCAAGCGACGAGCGATGGCGGCAATGCGTAAAAAAGCCGGACTGGCATTGAGGCCCAGGGTGACCTCCTCGCCAGCCCCTTGGTGCAGAGCATGGGCCTGCTCGCGCAACTGACGCACCGAACCGAGCACCCGCGTTGCCTCCTCAAGCATCTGCTCCCCCTGCAGGGTCAGACGCATGCCGCGGGCACCGCGCTTAAACAACAACACGCCGAGATCTTCTTCCAGCGCCTTGAGTTGGCTGGACAGGGCCGACTGACTCAAATTGAGCGATTCTGCGGCACGGGTAAGATTTTGGGTCTGGGCGATGACGACAAAGGACTGCAACTGATAGAATTCCATTTTTCTACCGTTCGATGCGATCGAACGCTCCATTCCGGGCAATATCTTAATCAAACAACTAAACATCACGAATAAACGCAGATTAACTGTTCACCTCTAACAGCATAACCTATTTTCAGAGTTCGGAACAATCAATAACAATATGTGCTTCATTTAGAGCGTCCACAACGGCTACTTCCCCAGCAGCACCAAGCCGACCAACAATCCCATGGCATCCCCTTCGGCCTCGATCTTCTTAGTCACCTTAGTAATAGGCCAGCCCAGCATCTGACACAGGGCAAAGACATTGATCCCCGCCCCCGACACCGACGGCCGGGCCCAGTGCGGAAAACGGCACACGCCGCCCGGCTGCAGGACCTGACAGCTGGGGCTGGTGGCGCAGAACAACGGCTTGCATGAACCGGCGGCCCAACCCGCAGCAGTTAACCCCAGCGCCCGCGCCTGTTTTTCGAGCTGAGCGACACCGATGTGGATCTGGCGGGCAATGGGCAACTGCTCATCGCTCTGCAGCACCGCCACCGGCACATCGCGCTTAACCACCAGCAGCTGCTGGTAAGCTGTTAAACCGTCGATAAATTCGGCCACACTCTGACCGTGGGGCGGGCAGTGGGCCGTCAAACCATAGGCCTCACAGTCAACACAATAGTTGGCGAGAGCCGGATCGACCTCCAGCTGGTCGATGGACAAAATTCGGGCGTCATCCATCCCCAGGCTCAATGCTTTTTCAATAAGTTGATTCATGCCGTCATGTTACTCCGAGCCACACCGGGCAGGCAAGCCCCAACAACGGCTAAACGTAACGGTTGCCGCCGACGCTCCCCTCACCTATACTTGCTGCGATCCAAAACCACTAACATCTGCCCCAGAGGGAGCGCCATGGAGCAATTACAACAATGGCTGCAACTTGAATTCTTTGCCATCAGCGTCAAGCAATATGCCTTGGCCTTCGGTATCTTATTGGTCTGCCTGATCTTCAAACGTTTGTTAAGCAAACTGCTGACGCGGGTGATCTCACCACTGGTCGATCGCAGCGCCAACACCTTTGACGACCTGTTGCTGCAAAGCCTGCGTCGACCACTGGAGTTTCTGGTACTGATCGGCGGCCTGTTTGTCGCCCTGCAGGTGTTGCAGCTGCCGAGTGAACCGGTCGACCTGCGCCAATTCGGCAGCGGCCTGATCAAAACCCTGTTCACCTTCTGCATCGGCTGGATGCTGTTCAATGCCGTCGATATCGTCGAACGCACCATTGCCAAATGGGCCAAGCACACCGGTTCACCACTGGACGAGAACCTGCTGCCGTTCATCCGCAAAACCACACGGATATTCATTGTTGTGCTGGGGGTGGTGCTGGTGATCCAGAACCTCGGTTATTCCATCTCGGGCCTGCTGGCCTCGCTGGGGATCGGCGGTCTGGCGGTAGCTCTGGCAGCCAAGGATACGCTGTCCAACATCTTCGGCTCGATTATGATTGTCCTCGACCGCCCTTTCCGGGTCGGCGACTGGATCAAGACCGACAATTTGGAGGGAACCGTCGAGGAGATCGGCTTCCGTTCGACCAAGATCCGCACCTTTGCCCAAACCCTGATCACGGTACCGAACAACATCATCGCCAACAGCTTGCTGGACAATTTCAGCCGTATGCCGAAGCGGCGCATCAAGATGACTGTCGGCGTCAGCTACGACAGTACGCCGCAGCAGATGCGCGCAGCAATCGTACAGATCCGCACCATGCTTGAGCAGCATCCGGCCATTGATCAAGAGTTCATGCTGGTCAATTTTACCGATTTTGCCCCCTCATCGCTGGATATCCTCATCTACTGCTTTACCGCCACCACCAACTGGGGCAAGTATCTGGCAGCACGCGAGGATGTCTGCCTGAAGATCATGGAGATCCTCGACCGGCTGAAGATGGAGATCGCCTTCCCCAGCCACAGCATCTATATTCATGATAATGACCACGACAACAGCGAGGCGCTACCCGGCCTCGATAATACGAGCGATAGTCAGGAGCAACCACGATGAAGCACGAGCAGCTTAAGGGGCAACTGATCAAAACCATGGTCGACTTTTTTGAACAGGATTATCGCCGCATCACCCACGCCATCGAGGTATTGAAACAGGCCGAACTGCTGCTGGGCCACTACGATAACGTCGATGAGGAGGTGTTGATCGCCAGCGCCGTGCTGCACGATGTCGGCATCAAGCCCTCGGAGGCCGAACTCGGCTACAATGACGGCAAAACCCAGGAACAGTACGGCCCAGCCGTAGCCGAACAACTATTGGAGCAGATCGGCTTTGATGGCGACAAAACCATCAAGGTGGCGCAGATTGTCGGCAACCACCACTCCAAGGCCCGTTACGACTATGTCGAACTGGAGATCCTGAAACTGGCTGATACGATCGTCAACCGGCTGGACGCAAACGGATAAATTCAAAACCCGTCCTCGCGCCCGTTCGCTACGCTCTCTCACCAAAAGTAGGCACCTTGAGGCGAGACGCAAAGCGCGCAAAGTTAAACCTAAAGACCTTGATGCTATGTACTTCTTGGCGATCTTTGCGTTCTTGGCGCGAAAAAGGGATCTATCGTTTCGGAGAAAACAACCATGTGGCAACCGCTGCTCGACCAGGTTAAACAACAACACGCTTTTCTGGATCAGATCAACCAACTGTGTCAGGGTGAATTTACCGCCAAAGGCGGTACGGTGCATTGCACCAAAGGCTGTGGAGGCTGCTGTAACCTCAATGTCCACTGCAGTTTTATCGAGGTGCTGGCCATCGCCGCCAAACTCACGGAACCACAGCGAGCGCTGCTGGCAGCTCATGCCGAGCAACTGCAACAACTGGCTGCCGACTGCGACGATTTGAAAACATTTTTACGCCGCAGTCGTCAACAGATGGGCAACTGTCCATTTCTCGATGACACGGGAAGCTGCTCCATCTATCCGCTGCGACCACTGTCGTGCCGGGCACTGCTGTCCACCAAGGAACCTCACTATTGCCGGCTCGACTTTGCCACCCTGAGCAGCGATGAAAAGCAGGCGTTCATGGCCAGCCTTGACCAACAGTCGGTGAATTTCCCCACCCACTACCTGGCCACTCCACAACAAGTGGGGATGGCTGCCGAACAACAGCTGACCGAAAGCATGCGGCACCAGTTCGGTGTTGCCGTATCGGGCAATCTCCCCTATCTGTTGCATCTTGAAATAGAACATCAGCTCAGTGAAAAAATCGTCAGCGGCGAAGAAGCGGTGCGTGCCATTTTGCCTGAATCCCTGCAACACAAACCATTTCTTATCCAGATCGACACCTCCTGCTGACAATTTATCTGCTATTCGACGGGTTCCAGCACAAATAGCTGTTGCACTCACCGCCCACTTTTATCTACAATTAGCGGTTTATGGTCACATTCAATTTTGTCTATTGCTTAAATACATAATGATATTTGAAGGAGTCTTGACCCATGCCCATGTCCGAAAGTTTCAAACAACGTTTATTCAAGGCATTACCCGAAATTGCCGAGCACTACGGCACCCCGTTCCACATCTACGATGAGCAGGGAATCCGCGACACCGGCGCCCGCCTCAAGCAGGTGTTCTCCGGCATCGACGGCTTTCGCGAATATTTCGCCGTCAAAGCGCTGCCCAACAAACGGATTCTGCAACTGATGAAGGAGATGGGCTTCGGCTTTGACTGCAGTTCCATTCCCGAACTGATCATGAGCCGCGATCTGGGTGCGGGTATGGAGGAGATCATGTTCACCTCCAACAACACCAGTGATGAGGAATTCGCCTTTGCCGAGCAGGACGGCGGCTGCATCCTCAACCTCGACGACATCTCACTCATCGACAAGGTGCCCAACTTTCCCGAGCTGGTCTGCTTCCGCTACAACCCCGGCCCGCGCCGTACCGGCAACGTCATTATCGGCAACCCGGTAGAAGCCAAGTACGGCGTTACCCATGAGCAGGTGGTTGACGCCTATCGCCAAGCTCAACAACGCGGCGCCAAACGCTTCGGGCTCCACACCATGGTCGCTTCCAATGAACTCGACTACAGCTACATGGTAGAAACGGCACGCATGGTGCTATCGCTGACTGAGCAGATCAAGCAGGAGCTAGGCATCGAGCTAGAATTCGTCAATATCGGCGGCGGCTTCGGCATCCCCTACCAGCCGGAGCAGCCCCCCCTCGACATCGACACCATGGCCAAGGAGATCACCTCCCAGTTCGACGCCTTTAAGGCTGAGCACGGCTTTGTGCCGCGCATGTACATGGAGAGCGGCCGTTTCATGACCGGCCCCCACGGCTGCCTGGTCACCAAAGTGATCAACTTCAAGGACACATACCGTCAGTATGTGGGGGTTGACGCCTGCATGTCGGCGCTGATGCGCCCGGCCCTGTACGACGCCTATCATCACATTGACGTCATCGGCAAACAGGATCAGCCCGCCGACACCACCTACGATGTGGTCGGTTCACTGTGCGAGAATAACGACAAGTTTGCCGTCCAGCGTCAGCTGCCGAAAATCGATGAAGGTGATCTGCTCGCCATCCACGACTCCGGTGCCCACGGCCACGCCATGGGCTTCCAGTACAACGGCCGTCTGCGTCCCCAGGAACTGCTACTGCGCACCGATGGCAGCGTCGAGCTGATCCGTCGCGCCGAGACCGTTGAAGACTACTTTGCCACCCTGAACTACACGGCAGATAACTTTACCCCCGGCAAGTAACTGACCCATAATCCCGTAGCTGACACGATTTGTGCCAGCTACGGCTTTATCAGAAAGAACAATCTGCGATGACCACCTACGAAGTGCACTACCAAAAAGGGAACGAGTACGGCGAAGCACTCGTCGAAGCGGAATACCCGGAACAGGCACGGCAAAACTTTCTGCTACAAAATGAAGAAAAGGGCGTGGTTGTGGTGTGCGTTATCCGCCACGATCTTTAAGCTGCCGAGGAAACGACATGGTTATCAATCCGTTCTTCAGTGCAATCACCAAGACGTTTGACCGCATCGAGCACGCTTTTGAGGGCAGTAAAGGACACCGCCATATCGGCAACCTGCTGGTGCTGGTGTTTATCTTTGGCCTGCTCGGCATCCAGCTCAACCGTTTTGGCCTGATGCCGGCACCCATCGCCGCCCTCACCCCCACCAATCACCTTGAAGCGATCGAGCTGGTGTTCACCCTGATGCTGGTGTTTGAGGTGTTGAGCCTGCTGTTCAGCATGGTCTATTCGGTGTCGATCTCGGTGGGTAAGCAGGTGGAGATCCTGTCGCTGGTTTTACTGCGGAATATTTTCAAAGAGATCTCCAACCTCCATGAGCCAGTGGTGTGGAGTGAAGTGTCCAAGCTGGTACTCGACATCTCAGCGCTAGCCTTTGGCGCCCTGATAATTTTTGTCATCCTTAACTACTATTATCGCCAGATCAACCAGCCGCCACTTTCTTCTGATGATCGCGAGACGGCAGCCTTCATTATCGTCAAAAAATTGATCGCTCTGTTGATGATGGTCGGCTTTATGATCATCGTCGCCATTAACTGGTGGAAAAGCCTGTTTTACGGCCTGCCCAATCAGACCTTTGAATCGTTTTACACCCTGCTGATCTTCAGCGACATCCTGATCATGCTGATCTCAATGCGTTACGGTTCATGCTACCGGGTGGCGTTTCGCAACAGCGGTTTCGCTGTCTGCACGTTGCTGATCCGGGTCGCTCTGATCACGCCGCCACTGTACAGCGCCATACTCGGTGTCGGCAGCGCCCTGCTGGTATTGGGCATCCGTGTCGCCTATAACCGCTACATGCCATCGAGCTATCAGCAACAACGGGAAAACAAACGTCGCAAGCAATCCAAAGACTGCTGCGAACAACCTATAGACTGCGTCAGTAAATAAACCTGACATCCAAGAGGACAACTATGCCTACTCCTGACAACACCAACGCTCCTGACAACAACGGCTTTTTTGGCAACTATGGCGGTCAAGAAATTCCGCTGGAACTCAAACAGGTGATGGATGAAATTGCCGACGCCTATCAGGAGATCAAAAACGATGAAGACTTTAAGCAGGAGCTGGCCGAGCTACAGCGCAACTATGTCGGTCGCCCGAGTCCAATCTACTTCTGCCGCCGTCTGACAGAGCACCTGGGCGGAGCCGAGATCTACCTCAAACGCGAGGATCTCAACCACACCGGCGCCCACAAGATCAATCACTGTTTGGGTGAAGCGTTGCTGGCCAAGAAGATGGGTAAAACCAAGATTCTGGCCGAAACCGGTGCCGGACAACATGGTGTCGCCCTGTCGGCGGCCTGCGCTCTGGTCGGGATCGAGTGCGAAATCCATATGGGTGCCGTCGATATCGCCAAACAAGCACCCAACGTCACCCGGATGAAAATCATGGGCGCCAAGGTGATCAGCGTTGAGCGTGGCACCAAGACCCTCAAGGATGCCGTGGACAGCGCCTTTGAGGAGTACCTGAGCGATCCGAAGAACTTCTTCTACGCCATCGGCTCGGTGGTCGGCCCCCATCCGTTTCCACAGATGGTGCGCGATTTTCAACAGATCGTCGGCATCGAAGCGCGTGAACAGTTCCAGAACCAGACCGGCAGTCTGCCCGACACTCTGGTAGCCTGCGTCGGCGGCGGCAGTAATGCCATCGGCCTGTTCACTGCCTTCCTCAACGATGAACAGGTGGAAATGATCGGCGTTGAACCGGCCGGCCTCGGCCTCGACACCGACGACCATGCCGCCACCCTGACCCTGGGTAGCCCCGGCGTCATCCACGGCATGCGCTGCTATCTGCTGCAGGACGAGCAGGGGGAACCGCTGCCGGTCTACTCCATCGCCTCCGGCCTCGACTACCCCGGTGTCGGCCCACAACACAGCTACCTCAAGGATATCGACCGCGTCCAATACCACAGCGCCACCGATCAGGAGTGTCTGGACGCCTTCATCACCCTGTCGCGCAGCGAAGGGATTATTCCAGCGCTGGAAAGCGCCCATGCCGTGGCTTACGCCATCCGCATGGCACCGAAAATGGCGGGCAAAAAAATCCTGATCAACCTCAGCGGACGCGGCGACAAGGATATCGACTTCGTGGCCGAAAAACTGCATTTATAACATGCTGTCCATTGCCGGCTGGTGGCGTCATCTCAGGCTACGCCTGACCGGTAAGGAACTGATCCTTACCGGTCATTGCCGCCAGTGCGGAGCCTGCTGTCGGCGTTTGCAACTGGAGCAGGGCAAGCAGTGGCTGCGCTCCAAACGGGAATTCAAAAAGCTGGTCAAGGAGCATTCCGAGTTCGACCGCTTTGAGATTTGCGATCGCGATCGCCAAGGGCTGCTGGTCTTCAACTGCCGGAGGCTCGGCAACGACAACCGCTGCCTGGACTACGACAACCGCCCGCAACTGTGCCGCGACTTCCCCAACAAAGGGATCTTCTTCTGTGGTGGCAAGCTACCCAAGGGCTGTGGCTACACTCTGAGTGAAGGGGTACCCTTTGACAAATTGCTGCACCAACAGCAGCTCAGTCAGCAACAAAATCAAAACGACCCCGCACCGTAACCGGTCGGGGTCGTTTTGTTTGACAACTCAATCATGTTACAGGCCCATTCGCACGCACCATCTCCCAAAAATACCACAACTGATTCCAGCCAAAACAAAACAATTTTGATAATATTTGGTCAAGAATATGATAGCATTTGACTAATAATAGCCCTATTAGAGAATTGCATGAACGATACGGGAAAACCATTTCGCACCGCAATGAATAAGTAGCGCCAATCTGTCCTCGACCAGCCGATTTGTCGCTACGGCTCCTATTTTCGGACAGCCTCCCATAGAAGTATTGCTGATGAACGACACAGATAAGGTACTCATTGAACAATTACAAGCGGAAAACAGCCGTCTTAGAACAGAGAACGACCAGTTCAGGCTTTTCGAAAAAATTTCCTCTGAGCCGATTGCCGTCTTTGACGATCAGTCCTCCATTCTCTGGGTAAACAGTGCTTTTTTAAGGATATTCAGATATCAGGAAGCCGAGATCATCGGCAAATCCGTCAGTATCTTGATGACAGCGGAATCCCGGGAGACAGCCAAAACTCACATTAAGAACCAAAGCAACAAACCCTACGAAGCAATAATGGCCCGCAGCGACGGCTCCATGTTTCCTGCCCTTGTGCAGGGAACCAATCTTACTCATCAGGGAAAATCAATTCGCGTCGCCACCTGCACTGACATCACCGTAACCAAAGCAAACCAACGCGAGCTGGAACAAGTTCTCGCCGAGTTGGAGATATTCTTCGACAACAGCATGATCGCTGTCCTTGTGTTACGCGGCGGCAGAATAATATACCGGGTTAATCAGCGATTCGCAGATATGCTCGGCTATGATTCCCCAAACGAACTACAGGGCAAATCGATCAGGGTGATTCATCTCTCTGAGAAAAATTTTGTCGAATTCGGTCAACGGTTTTACGACTCGCTGACAGAAAAGGCAGCGCACAATATTGAGCATCAGCTTAAACACAAAGACGGCTCGGCCATCTGGGCATTGAGTGCCGGCAAAGCGGTGGACATCAACTATCCTCCTGACCTGAACAAAGGGGTGGTTTGGATCATCTATGATCTCACCCAACGAAAAGAGACTGAACAGCAACTGATTGAGTTAGCCACCATCGACTCCCTCACCGGGGCAAACACCCGGCGACAATTCATGGAACTGGGAGAGCGGGAATTTACCATCAACCAACGGCATGGGCGTTCGCTCTCCCTGCTCATGCTGGATATCGACCATTTTAAGGCTATAAACGACCGCTATGGACACGATGTCGGCGATAAATCGCTCTGCCGCTTCACTTCTTTTTGCCAGGAAAGCCTGCGCACCGAAGACATTCTCGGACGTTTGGGCGGAGAAGAATTTGCCATCATCCTTCAGGATACGGAAATCGAACAAGCGCTGCATGTCGCAGAGCGGATTCGAAACACGGTAGAATCTTCTACACGTTCAGCAAGCAGTGACACCCCCGCCATAACCGTCAGCATTGGAATTGCCACCACAAAAGGGGAAAATGATCTTGCCGCCACCCTCAAGCAGGCAGACATCTACCTCTACCAGGCAAAAGAAAAGGGCCGTAACTGCATTGTCTTTGCGCCCGACAAAGCCTTGTGATAAATATGCTTAAACTCATATCGACAAGGACTTTTTAGCGTTTTAAAATCGTACGCTTTTTCATAGGCTCAAAGGAACCGCCCATGCCACCAATCTTGCCACACAGCATCCTCGACCAAATCGGCAACACCCCGCTGCTCCGCCTCAGCAGCATGGAAACAGCGGGCTGCGGCCAGATCTGGGCCAAGCTGGAGAGTGCCAACCCGGGCGGCAGCGTCAAGGATCGTATTGCCTTGGGAATGATCGAACAGGCCGAGCGTGATGGATTGATCGCACCGGGAGTTCAGCTGGTTGAACCTACCAGTGGCAACACCGGCATCGGCTTGGCTTTAGTCTGTGCCGTTAAGGGCTATTCCCTCACCCTGACCATGCCCGACAGCATGTCCCTTGAGCGACGACGCTTACTACAGGCCTATGGGGCCAAGCTGGTGCTGACCCCCGGTGCCGAGGGGATGAACGGGGCCATTGAGCGCGCTGAGCAACTCAGTGCCGACAACGGCTTTTTTATGATCCACCAGTTTGCCAATCCGGCCAATCCGGCCAGCCACGAGCGCACCACCGGCCCGGAGATCTATCAAGCCCTCGACGGAAACGTTGACGCCTTTGTTACCGGCGTCGGCACCGGCGGCACCATCACCGGCGTTGGTCGCTACCTGCGCCGACAGCTGTCCGATATCGAAATCATTGCCGTTGAACCGGCAGCATCGGCGGTACTGTCTGGCCATAGCCCGGGTCCCCATGCTATCCAGGGCATTGGTGCCGGTTTTGTGCCACAGGTACTGGACACCGACATCTATCAACGGGTGATTACTGTCAGTAATGAAGACGCCATAGCCAGCACACAACAGCTGGCACAACATGGCATCCTGGCGGGCATCTCCAGCGGTGCCAACCTGTTTGCCGCCCGTCAGATCGCAACTCAACTCAGCCCCGTGCAGCGGATTGTCACCACCATCTGCGATAGCGGCGAACGCTATATGTCAACAGGGATTTTTGACCCACAATGATGAAATCTATCTTTCTTTCACTGCTCGCTCTGCTGCTACTGGTCACGACGGCACAGGCGGAACAACATGGCCAGGTGTGTTGGATCAGCGATGGCGACACCATCACTGTTGACGGTGTCGGCGTCGTCCGCTTGATTGGCATCGACTGCCCGGAAAAAGAGGCGTCGGATCGTGACTGGAAATATATCCGTCTCGGCAGCAGCGACTGGCGACAACTACGTGAAGTCGCCCGCTCGGCTCACCACCGGACGATTGAACTGTGCAAAGATAAACGGGTGCGGTTGGAAACCGGCAAGGATCGTTACGACCGCTACGATCGCTTGCTGGCCTATGTCTGGCTACCGGATGGTCGAATGTTGAATCAGCTACTGCTTGAGGAGGGGCTGGCGATCGTTTACCGCCGTTTCGACTTCAGTAAAAAAGAGGCATTTCTGCGCCGGGAAAAACATGCCAGACGCAAAAAAATAGGGATGTGGGACAACTATCAAGACAGGTCTGTATCGGCACGCCGTGACAGCAACCTAAACGACACAGCGTTACGTGTCACCCTTAACTGCACGGACCCGCTGAATTAACCAGTGATCAAACTTACCTGATCATCCGCGCACAGCCCACTGATACGGATCTGTAAAACACCCCGTTCGCACCGGGCGCTGAGCTGTTGCTGTGATACCGTTGACGGCAACAAAAAGCGCCGGGAAAAATGACCGCGCGGACACTCCAGTCGCTGACAGCTTATCCCATCAGCCAAAGACTCACGCTGACCCTCAACAATCAGTACGCTGTCATCTAACCTCAGGCAAATCTGTTCCTGATCTACCCCAGGCAGATCCATCAGAATCAACAGGGTATCGCCCTCCACCACAACGTCGGCGCTGGGCTGCCAGACCGGCTGCTCATCAAGGGTTTGTCGCGGCCCCTGTTGAATATTATCGAGGATCTGCGCCATTTTTTGCTGTTGCTGCTGAAACGGTGTCAACGGTTCCTTCTCTATCGAGCGGCTCATCACTCAACCTTTCCACGTTGGTCAATTCCATAACGATCAATCAGATAACGGGCAATACTGCGCCGCAGTGGCAACTGTGGCAGCTGATTAACATTAAACCAGCGTGCATCTTCCAGTTCATCCTCTTCGATGACCACCTCACCACCGACATAGTCGGCAACAAATCCCGCCATGATCTGACTGGGAAACGGCCACGATTGACTACCGACATAACGGATATTATTGACCTGGATGCCCGTTTCCTCCATCACTTCCCGCACCACGGCTTCTTCGAGGCATTCACCGGGATCGACAAATCCTGCCACCAGCCCATAACGTCCCGGCACCCAGCTCTCTTTACGCACCAGCAACAGCTCGTCACCACGGCGAATCAACACAATGACACACGGATGGATATGGGGATAATGCTGACGCCGGCAACTGTCGCACTGTCGCCCCCAGCCCTCACCACACCAGTGCATCTGCCCACCACAGACCGAGCAGAACAGACTGTTCTTCTGCCAGCGCAGCAACTGTTGCCCCAGGGCGCCCAGGGACAGCAGATCGAGGGTGAGCCGGGGATCGGCAGCGAGCAGGTCGTGTTCCTGCAGCCCGTCCGGCAGCGGCTGCGAACGAGACAAGGTCACGGCGCGACATGGCTGCCCGTCCCACAATCCGACATAGAGAGGGCCTGGCCCTTCAGACACCGTCAGGGTTGTCGGCAACAGCCCATTGCTGTCGACCAACAACCGGCCACCGCGCATAATCAACCAGCAGCCGTCACCACCGGGGTCTTCATGCGGTGCCCGGAAGAGAAGCCGCTCCTCAAGACTGCGGCGGTTAAAGGGGAGATCGATGGGGGAGTCATAGTGTTGTGGAAACATGGAGTTCTCTCTTGTTATACAAAGATTTAAGACTTTGCGACACCGGTCCAACCGCTACCGGTCATCTTCTTCCGCCGCAGCATATCACCGACAGCAGCCCCGGCAGGCAGCTGAGTCCAGACCATGGCGTTGGGCTGGATAACGGACAGCGGTTGTTGCTTATCATCACAGCAATCAGCAACCCTAAAGGTATTCTGGCGCATGGCCGGACCGATCAGGTCCACCTCGTCACCAACAAAGAAGCGGTTACGCCCCTCAATCAATGCCCGACCATCTTCACCGATCCGGCGTACAATGCCGATAAAATCATGGCTGCGCCGATAACGGGAATCTTCAGCATGAACCGCAGCGTCATCAACGGGCAGAAAGTCGGTGGCATAGGGACGATGGCTGACCTTATCCAGCTCTTGGCGCCACAACGGATCACACTGATAACCCTGCGGATCAGCAAGATAGCGATCGAGAGCGGCCCGGTAGACCCGGGTGACGGCGGCCACGTAATAGAGGGTTTTCATCCGCCCTTCAATTTTCAGACTATTTACCCCGGCCGCAACCAGATCGGGGATCTGATCGAGCAGGCACAGATCACGGCTGTTCATTATATAAGTACCGCGCGCATCTTCCTCGATAGCAAAAGACTGCCCGGGTCGCGTCTGTTCGACCAAGCTGTATTTCCAGCGACACGGCTGAGCACAGGCGCCTTCGTTGGCACTACGCGCCGTCATCGCCGTCGATAGCAGGCAACGTCCGGAATAGGCGACGCACATGGCACCATGGACAAAAACTTCCAGCTCGACATCGCTATGGCGCCGGACTTCGGCAATTTCATCGAGGGACAGTTCCCGGGCCAGGTTGATTCTCTGCACCCCCTGCTGCTGCCAGAATTGACAACTGTAGCCGTTGGTGGTGTTGGCCTGAGTCGAAAGATGGATCTCCCGCTGCGGATCAAGCTGGCGAATACGACTGAGCACACCGGGATCGGAGACGATGTAACCATCGATGGCCAACGGCTTAAGTTGCTCCAGGTAATCATCCAACAAGTCAAATTCGCTGGGACGAACATAGGCGTTCAACGTCAAATACAGCCGCTTTCCCCAACCATGTGTCACCGTCACAGCCTCTTTAAACTGGGCCAGGGTAAAATTCCCAGCGGCGGCTCGTAAACCAAATTGCTCGCCACCGAGATAAACGGCATCGGCGCCGTAGAGCAAGGCCGTTTTCAACTTATCCATATCGCCTGCCGGAGCCAGTAACTCTATTGAGGTCATGCGTTTGTATCCTTTTTTAACGATCATCCTGTAATGTTTCCCATCGACCATGGGTCCGTGAACCGCCTGAGTATCCCCAACCCACCGCTAAATCCACGGCTGGAGCAAGACTCATCAAATCCCCCTTATCCGCTTTCGTCTCACGGAATCCAGTTACAGGAGAGGCTCAACGGCACGGTTGACTAGCATACGTGAAAAAACAGAGAAAAGCAGCCGCTCTCTTCTACCGGTTTCATCCTTGACAACTGCTCGAAAACCCTATAAAAATTAAAATATTTTGCATTACTTTCTAATGCGTTTATACCGTTTTTAAGGAAGGTGGGCTCAATGCGCTGGACAGCGTTTATTTTCACCCTGTGTTTTCTCGCTTTGAGCTATGGTTGTGCGCCGGCACCGGCAACAACATCCTCAAACAGCGCCTACATCCGTCCGCTGCAGTGGCAGGTTCAAGCCCAACAACAACAACTTCAGGCGCTGGACAGCGCTTTCAAGCAACTCAGCTCGACGGTTGTCGCTACACAGAGTGAATTGAATACCCTGCGCGCCGAGATGGCAACACTCCGACAGCAGCAAGCCACGCCATCCACAGCAGGCATCCCATTAACGACTTCAACCACTCAACCGCTACAGGCAGACGGACCATCGGCAACAGAGATCTACCGCAATGCTTTTGCAGCGTACACCCAGGGCAACTACGATGAAGCGGTGCGTGGTTTTACACAATTTATCACCCAGTATCCGCAAAATCCTTTCGCGCCGACAGCCTACTTTCGTCAGGGTGAAGCCCTGTTAGCCCAAGGTAAAAACCAGGATGCCCTTGAGTCTTTTGCGACAATCGTCCTTAATTACCCAGATGCCCACAAGACTCCTGAGGCTCTGTTGAAAATGGTTCAGCTATTCAACAACAGCAATCAGCCCCAGCAGGCCCAGGCAGCATTTAACCGCTTGCAACAAGATTTTCCAAAAAGTAGTGCGGCCAAGAAAGCAGTACAGGGTCTAGCCAGCCCCAGACAATAGTGTACTTTTAACGTATTATTTTATGCAAACAGCTATGCCTGCTGCGTTCCATTATTGATGGTCTCGCAAAAACAAATAAGATGGCTAAGCAAAAATTTCGACCTACAAGACGTAGTGGTTTTTCAATGGTGACGGTATACATGTTGTATGTCGAAGTCTTGAAAAAACGCTGCAACGCAGGAGGGCGGACTTTTTGCGACGCCACCATTATTAACTCCGCACAGCAAGTCTAATCCTTCTGCCCCGGGAAAAACCCGTTTGGCGCCAAGCCAACAAAAGGAGATCGCGATGAGGATTCAAAAACTGATTATTCTGGCCTGTCTGTTGCTGTTACCTGCAGCGGCTTTTGCTCAGGAACCCCCCCGTGTTTACACCATCGAAAAAGGTGACACCCTGTGGGGCATCTCCGAGCGTTTCATTACCGATCCCTGGTACTGGCCAAACCTATGGGCAAACAACCCATTTATCCGCAACCCCCACCTGATCTATCCGGGACAGAAAGTTGCCATCTACGATGGCCGAATTGAACTGTTGCCGGAGTATCCGAAAGTGAAAAAACAACCACAAGCGGTTGAAGCCGTCGAGCCCACCCCTGAACCGCAGGAACGTATCACCTTCAAGGCACTTGGCGACATGAACAGCTTCATCAGCACTGAGCTGCTGGCAAAGGCCGGCCGTCTGGTGGACACCGTCGACAACCGCATTATGATGACCGAGGGCGATAAAGCCTTCTTGCAGATGAGCGATGAAACGTCCGTGGTCGGCTCGGAATACAATCTGTTTTCTGTCGGCAAAGTCGTTAAACACCCGAATACCGGCAAAAAAATCGGCAACCAGGTCACCTGGCGGGGCAAAGTTCAACTGACCAGCGCTCACGAACAGGTATATTCCGGAGTGATCACCAAGGCGGTTGGTGAGATCGAACGTGGTTGCGTATTGTTGCCCGTCGAGGATATTGATACAACCATTACCTTACAACGTTCAACAGTACCCCTTGATGGCTATATCATTGCCGCCCACCCGGAGAAACTCGCCTTTGCCCAACACGATATATTCTATGTTGATCTCGGTAGCAACGCCGGACTGGAAGTTGGCAACATGATGACCATTGTCCGTCCGCGTCTGGCAACGGATCTAGCCCTACAGGATCGCGACATTGTCCTCCCGGACACCCTGCTCGGTCGTGCCTTGGTCGTTAAAACGGGAGCAACTGTTTCGGCCGCGCTGATCCTCAAATCAACAGAACCTATTTATCGTGGTGATCTCGTTTACACCGAGATGGAGTAACTCTCACCGAACAGACTGTAACAGTAAGAAAAGGATTGGGTGTTATCCAATCCTTTTCTTTTACCCGTAACATTAAAGCAGGCAAACCAATGACGCAGCCCACACACTTAACTCACGCCTGGCTCCGCCTTCATTTAACCAAAGGACTGGGCCGTGTCGGAATTATCCGCCTCATCGACTGCTTTGGCGACGTGGAAACGGCCCTGCAACAAAGCGCAGAGCAGTGGGCCCGCCATGCCGGCGTTCGGGGTCGGGGGATTGGTCGCCCACCCGGGGCCGACGACCCACAATTAATTAACGCCCTGGAAAGTCTGCACAGTCACAATGCCCAACTGCTGACACTGTGGGATGACAACTACCCCAGCGCCTTACGGCAAATCCCCGACCCACCCGCGATCCTCTATATTCGCGGCACCCTGCCGACAGGTGATTACCTGGCGATCGTCGGCTCACGACGCGCCACTCCAGATGGCCTCCGCCTGGCAGCGGAAATAGCCAACACCCTCGCCCAACACAACATAACCATTGTCAGCGGACTGGCGCGGGGCATCGACAGCTCAGCACACCGCGGTGCGCTGGATGGTGGCGGAAAGACCATCGCTGTCCTCGGCGGTGGCATCGATCGAGTCTACCCACCGGAGAATTGCCACATGTTCGAGATGATCGCAGAGCAGGGCGCGCTGATTTCCGAGTACCCACCCGGCACACCACCACTGCCCGGTCACTTTCCGGGACGCAACCGGATCATCAGTGGCCTGAGCCGCGGCGTACTGATCGTTGAAGCGGCAGCAAAAAGCGGATCGTTAATAACGGCCGATTTCGCGCTGGATCAGGGCCGCGATGTCTTTGCCGCCCCCGGATCCCCGTTTAACAACGTCAGCCAGGGCTGTCACCAGCTTATTAAACAAGGGGCGACACTAATCACTGAAGCCGGGGATATCCTTGATAGTTTTCAGATCAATGCCCATTCACAGCAACCTGTAAGCAGAACGACCATTGATCTATCAGAATTGAGTACTGCCCAGAAAACACTGTACGAAAAACTACATAACACCCCTCAGCACCTGGACAAACTGGCCGGGGAAAGTGGCTTGACACCCATGGAGGTTTCGGCTATCGTGCTGCACTTGGAGCTTCTTGGCTTGGCGCAAGCGCTCCCCGGAGGCCGCTATATCCGTGGCCTGGCAGGTGGCACTACAGCCTAAACCCACGATCCAGACAGGTGCATTTTGAACGAACGCGTGCTGATTATTGTTGGCATTATTGCTCAATATTTTATGAACGAACACGATTTTTCCAGCGAGCGTGAAATTGTCGAAGAACTGCTGTCCGCCGGATTTCAGGAAGAGGAGATTGATGCTGCTTTTTCCTGGATGGAAAAGATCACTCTCAACCCGCCACCACAACAGGAACTGGATACGCTGCAAGCCGCACCAATTCGGATCTATGCTCCTGAAGAGCAACGGTGTTTATCGACTGAAGCGCGCGGCTTCTTGCTTAAGTTACGTAGCGCCGGTATCTTAACCCCGGAGATTGAAGAGGAGATCATCCTCAAAGCCTGTCAGAATGACGGCGAAGAGAGCAGCCTCGACGAGGTGAAATCGATCACCGTGTTGACCATGTTTGCCAGCCTTCAATACGATGGCTCACGGGAGATCAACTGCATCATAGAGGATAACTGGCACAATCTCTATCATTAACGGTTAAACAGGCTGCGGGCGATTTGCCGCAGCTTTTTTTATCTGTGTCCACCAGCGAGCTGCAACAGACATAGATTTTATACTTCAGAGGACTTTTCATGGCACGTTCATTGGTCATTGTAGAATCACCGGCAAAATCAAAAACCATCGAGAAATTTCTCGGTAAGGACTACAAAGTTCTGGCCTCCTACGGTCATGTCCGCGCCCTGCCCAGCAAGCAAGGCTCGGTCGATGTTGAGGCGGGATTTGTTCCCAAATATCATATCCTGCCGGAAAGCCAAAAACACATTGAGCTGTTAGCCAAAGAAGTGGCCAAGTGTGAAGAACTGCTACTGGCCACTGACCTCGACCGCGAGGGAGAGGCGATCTCCTGGCATCTGCTCGAAGCCCTTGGCATCGACGAAAACGGCACCAAGCCGGTGGTCAAGCGGGTCACCTTCCACGAGATCACCAAGCCGGCGATTCTCAAGGCGGTAGCTGAACCGCACAAGATTGCCAGAGATCTGGTCAATGCCCAACAGGCGCGGGTGATTCTCGATTATCTGGTCGGCTTTACCCTGTCGCCGTTTCTGTGGAAAAAGATCCGCTATGGTCTCTCGGCCGGTCGCGTCCAGTCCGTTGCGTTGCGCATCATCTGTGAGCGGGAAAAAGAGATCAACGCTTTTGAATCCCGCGAATACTGGAGCATTTCGTCGCTGCTGGCCAACCATGCCGACAAGTCGTTTGCGGCCAAGCTCAATGCCATCGACGGCAAGAAAATAACCAAATTTCAGATTGAGAATCAGGAAGCCGCCGAAGCCTTGGTCAACAGCATCAGCGGTTTGCCGTTGCAAGTCGACGCGGTAGTCTGCAAGGAGAAGAAGCGCTCCCCTGCGGCCCCCTTCACCACCAGTACCCTGCAACAGGAGGCCAGCCGTAAACTTGGTTTCTCGGCCCGCAAGACCATGACCATCGCTCAGAAATTGTATGAAGGTATTGACATTGGTGATGGCGCCGTCGGTTTGATCACCTACATGCGTACCGACTCGGTGGCACTGTCGGAACAGGCCACCACCGAAGCCAAAGAGGTAATTACCTCCATCTACGGCGAAGAGTACGCCCTGAAAAAACCACGCACCTTTAAGAGCCGGGCCAAAAATGCCCAGGAAGCTCACGAGGCGGTACGTCCCACCTCCATCGCCAGCCACCCGGAACAGATCAAGAAGTTTTTGAGTTCAGACCAATTCAAACTCTACCGCCTGATCTGGATGCGCACCGTCGCCTCGCAAATGACCCAGGCCCGTCTTGATGCCACCAGCGTCGACATCGTCACCGTGGGAGGGGAGCAACAGTTCAGTTTCCGCGCCAGCGGTCAGATCATCCGCTTTGCCGGTTTTATGAAACTGTACATTGAGGGCACCGATGACGAGGACAATGAAGAACAAGAGGGGATGTTGCCGGCACTTCAGGAGCAAGAAGCCGTCAACTGCCGGGAACTGACACCAAACCAACACTTCACCCAGCCGCCGCCACGCTACACGGAAGCGAGTCTGGTCAAGTCAATGGAGGAGCACGGCATCGGTCGCCCTTCCACCTACGCCTCCATCATGAACACCCTGGTGACGCGTAAATATGCACGGCTGGAAAAACGGGCTTTTTATGCCGAGGATGTGGGGATGGTGGTCAGCGATCTGCTCTCCAACCACTTTACCAAATATGTCGATTACGATTTCACCGCCAATTTCGAAGAGGAGTTGGATGCGGTATCGCGCGGCGAAAAGCAGTGGCAACCCTTACTTAAACAGTTCTGGGAACCGTTTGTCGAACTGCTCAAGCAGAAAGAGAAAGAGATCTCCAAGGCAGATCTGACCACGGAAAAGACCGACAAGATTTGCCCGGAATGCGGTAAAGAGCTGGTGATCAAACTGGGGCGTTCAGGAAAATTCCTCGCCTGTAGCGGTTTCCCCGACTGTCGCCATACCGAACCTCTCGAAGGTGGCGAACAAGAAGAGCCGGAAGTCTCTGAAGAAAAATGCGAGAAGTGCGGTGCGCCGATGTTGATCAAAATGGGTCGCTATGGCAAATTCCTCGCCTGCAGCGCCTATCCCGACTGCAAAAACATCCAGCCGTTGGTCAAGCCCAAAGCACTGGGAATCACCTGTCCACAGTGTAAAGAGGGGGAACTGATGGAGAAGAAAAGCCGCTATGGCAAAATCTTCTACTCCTGCAACCGCTACCCCAAATGCAAATTCGCCCTGTGGGATAAACCGCTGGAGCAACCCTGCCCTAAGTGCGGCTTCCCGCTGACGGTGGAGAAGACCACCAAACGCTTCGGCACGGTTCATAAGTGCCCACAGGAAGAGTGCGACTGGGAAGTGCTCATCGTGCCACCGGAGAAAAAGCCGACCAAAGCAGCGGCAGCGAAAAAACCAGCGGCTAAAAAGGCACCGGCCAAGAAAACAACAGCGAAAAAAACACCGGCCAAGAAGGCCACCGCCAGTAAAAAAGCGGCGACGACTAAAACGGCCACAAAAAAGACGGCTGCTACGAAGAAAACAGCAGTTAAGAAAACCGCAAAGGATGTAGCCGAAAAATAGGGCTGTCGGGTTACGCTTCGCTAACCCGACCTACGAAGCTGATCTTTTACGTGTGCAGCCTTTATACGAGGCTGCACACGTTTTTTTATGCACCTGTTTTTTATGGCGGCTCATCAAGAAATCAATCGTGTCGCACCAACAGGGTTCTGCATAACGATACCACGGAAAAAATAGAGAGCGGTACTGCATCAAACTATTCAACGCCAGTGCTTGTAAAAAGAGAAAACTCAGTCGACCTAAAGGGCGACTTGCCGCCAAGGTGAAGCAAGACGGAAAACGACTCATCGTCGGTGGGTTTGCGACCCCCGGAGGGCCGATTTTACAGGCCATTTTTTGCTTACTTTTTTGTGGGCTGTCAAAAAAGTACGTCGGCTGCGGGACGAAACCCGCGAACTTGTTCTTGGTATTAAGAAATTTCGAATCAGCAGTTGTCGGGTTACGCTTCGCTAACCCAACCTACAAAGCTCCATGAGCCATAAGCTACAGAGGAATCATTTATGCACCAACTCACCATCATCGGCGGCGGCCTCGCTGGCTGCGAAGCGGCCTGGCAAGCCGCACAACATGGTATCGAAGTCACCCTGCAGGAGATGAAACCCCTGCGCTACTCCCCGGCACACGAATTACCCGGACTGGCCGAACTGGTGTGCTCCAACAGCCTGCGCGGCACGGGGATGAACAACGCCGTCGGCTGCCTTAAGGAAGAATTGCGTCGCGCAGGTAGCCTGTTCATGCAGGCTGCTGATGCCACAGCGGTTCCGGCCGGAGGGGCATTAGCCGTCGATCGCCAAGCCTTTAGCGACTTCATCACCCAGAAGGTTGAAAGCCATCCCGCCATCACGGTGCAGCATCAGGAGGTGTGTCAGATCCCTGAGGAGGGGACGGTGATTATTGCCAGCGGCCCCCTCACCTCGGAAACACTGGCGAAACAGATCGCCGAACTCACCGGCAACGATGGCCTCTATTTTTACGATGCCATCGCCCCCATCGTCACAGCGGACTCCATTGACGACAGTATCGCCTGGCGCGCCTCGCGCTACAACAAGGGCGATGCCGATTATCTCAACTGTCCGCTGAACGAAGAGCAGTATCGACAGTTTGTCGCCGATCTGTGTGCCGCCGACAAGGTGGCCGCCCACGACTTTGAAAAGATGATCCACTTTGAAGGCTGCATGCCCATCGAGGAGATGGCCGCACGCGGCGAACAGACCCTGGCCTTCGGACCGATGAAGCCGGTGGGATTGCCTGATCCGCGCACCGGCAAGATTCCCTATGCGGTGATTCAACTGCGCCAGGACAACCGCCACGCCACCAGCTACAACATCGTCGGCTTCCAGACCAAGCTCACCTACCCCGAGCAAAAACGGATTTTCCGCACCATCCCCGGTCTGGAAAACGCCGAGTTTGAACGTTTGGGCAGCGTGCATCGCAACACCTTTATCAATGCACCGCGCTGCCTCAATGGTCGCCTACAGTTGACGACTCAACCGCGCCTCTATTTTGCCGGTCAAATCACCGGCGTCGAAGGCTATGTCGAATCAGCGGCGTGCGGATTTATGGCCGGACTGCTGGCCGCGTTTGAGCTCAACGGCCAACCGCTGGAATTACCTGCGCCAACCACTGCCTGCGGTGCGCTGCTGCACCACCTCAGTGATGGCGATGCCGACAACTTCCAGCCCCAGAATGTTAACTACGGTCTGTTCCCTCCCCTGGGCGGAAAAAAGATGAAACGCGCCCTGCGCCGCCTGGCCATGGCCGAGCGCGCCCTGGAAGCCTGGGACGGCTGGCTACCCAATATCATGCCGAACCTTGTGGTGGATGGTAACCATGACTGAGCCCATATCTGATCAATCACCCTCGATTGTTCTGGCTTCGGCCTCACCGCGCCGTCAGGAACTGCTGGCCAGTGTCGACATGCGCTTTCAGGTGATCCCCAGCCATATCGACGAACATCGTCTTAGCGATGAAAGCCCTGAAGCGTTCGTTCTACGCCTGAGTGAAGAAAAGGCCGCTGAGGTTGCTCAGCGTGCCGGAGTCCTTGGGCGCTGGTTTATCGGCAGCGACACCATTGTGCTGTGCGATGAACAGATCCTCGGCAAACCGACATCGCCACAGGATTCGGCTCGCATGCTGAAAATGCTGTCGGGACGCAGCCATCAAGTGCTGTCGGGATATGCGATTATCGATCGCAGCAACAACAGCTGTATCCGGCGCTGCATCACCACTGATGTCAGCTTCCGCCCATTGACAGAGCAGGAGATTGAGGGGTACATTGCCAGTGGTGAACCAACCGACAAAGCCGGATCCTACGCGATTCAGGGCCTCGGCGCGTTCATGGTCACCACCATCAACGGCAGTTACAGCAGCGTTGTCGGTCTGCCCCTGGCCCAGATCGTCGAAGATCTGCAGCAACTTGGCGCTTTCACCCTGTTTGGTGATGTTTAAATCAAAAGAAAAATCTATCTCGCGCCGAGCCGCAGAGCGCGCAGGGAAGGTCAAACCCAAAGATTTTTTTCTCTTACGGTTTTCTCGGCGTTCTCTGCGTCTTGAGTGAGGACAGCACCAGCTGGGCGAACGGGCGCGAGAACTGCTTTAAAGATTTATATTTTGTATAACCTCGCCCTACAGTTAAGGAAACATTGTCCATGTCCATTGATATTGCCGCGAACCTTCACGCCATCCAACAACGTATTGATCAGGCCTGTGCTCGCTGCGGCCGTAACCCGCAACAGGTCTCGCTGGTGGCGGTGTCCAAAAAGAAACCGGCAGCGCTGATTGAACAAGCGGCCAATGCCGGTCAACCGTTGTTTGGCGAAAGCTATGTTCAGGAATTTGTCGATAAACACCAGCAATTGTCCAACGATATCCGCTGGCATTTTATCGGCGCCTTACAGAGCAACAAGGTCAAATATCTGCGCGGTCGCACGGAGCTGATCCACTCTGTGGATCGGCTGTCGTTAGCGAAAGAGATCAGCAAACAGTGGGGTGCTATCGACCAGACGGCACAAATCCTCATCCAGATCAATGTCGGCGATGAGGCGACTAAGGCCGGTGCTACGATTGACGACGCCGAAGCGCTGATTCGCAAGATCGCGGCACTGCCCCACCTGCATATTCGGGGTTTGATGGCCCTTCCCCCCTACGCTGACGATCTGGAACAGGTTCGCCCCTGGTTTCGCCAATTACGCCAACTCGCTGAGCATATCGATCAGCTCCACCTGCCCCAAGTCAGTATGGACACGCTGTCGATGGGGATGAGTCACGATTTCGAAATTGCCATCGAAGAGGGCGCCACCCTGATCCGGGTCGGCACCGCCATCTTTGGTGCACGGGAGTAGATCGATGGGGAGTAAATCCATGCCCAACGCCTCCAGCCAGCGTCCCCAGTGGGGATCACGTCTCGGTTTTATTCTCGCCGCGGCCGGTAGTGCCGTCGGCTTGGGCAACATTTGGAAATTTCCCTACATCGCTGGCCAAAACGGCGGTGGCGCTTTTGTGCTGGTTTACCTGCTCTGTATCGCTCTGGTCGGCCTGCCCATTATGATCGCCGAACTGATGATCGGCCGCCATACCCACAAAGATGCCATCGGCGCCTTTATTGCGTTAGAGCATAAACGCTCATGGTGGCAGACACCGGGCTGGATCAGTGTCAGCGCGGCATTCCTCATCAGTTCCTACTATTCAGTGGTTGCCGGTTGGACCCTCGACTACGTCTATCGCGCCATCACCGGCAGCTTCAGCAATCAGAATGCGACCGCCATCGAGGGAATGTTCGGCAGCCTGATCGCCGACGGTTCACGACAAACATTCTGGCACCTGACCTTCACGCTGCTGTGCCTGGGAATCGTCATTGGTGGTATCCAAAAGGGGATTGAGCGCTGGAGCAAAATTCTCATGCCGGTTCTTTTCGTCCTCCTCACGCTGCTGTTCATCAACGGCATGATGAGCCCCGGCGCCAAACAGGGACTGGAATTCATGTTCAGTCCCGATTTTTGCAAGCTCACCCCTGGTTCGATCCTTGAAGCCCTGGGGCACTCATTCTTCACCCTGTCGTTGGGGATGGCGGCCATGATCACCTATGGTTCCTACCTCAAGCGAGACGAGGATCTGTTCTCTGCCGGGCTACGTGTTGCCGGGATCGACACCCTGATCGCCATCATGGCGGGCTTGGCGATCTTCCCCATCGTTTTTGCCGTCGGTCTGGAACCGGCAGCCGGTCCGGGATTGATTTTCAAAACAATTCCGGTGGTATTCTCTCAAATCCCCGGCGGTTCAGTGCTGGCGATCCTCTTTTTCCTGTTGCTGGCCTTTGCCGCCCTGACCAGCAACATCTCGCTAATCGAAGCCCAGGTGGCGTATCTGATTGATGAACGGGGCTGGGGCCGCAAACGCGCCACCTGCACCATTGCCACTCTGGCCTTTATGGTTGGTATCCCCACCGCCCTGTCCTACAATGTGATGGCCGACTGGACCTTTATCGGCGAACGCAGTTTCTTCGATTCCGCCGACCTCATCGCTTCAAACTATCTGCTGCCCATCGCCGGGCTGCTCATCGCCATCTATGTCGGCTGGTTCTGGCGCGGCAGCGAAGAAAAAAAGGAACTGGTAGCCGGTGGTTCCGGCTGGGTCTATCCGTTGTGGCACTGGCTGATCCGTTATGTCTCGCCGTTGGCCGTTGCCATTGTCCTCTACTACAAGATGGAGGAAGCCGGGCTGATGCACTATCTCGCCGGTTTATTCGACTGATATGAACATTGACGCCTTCCTGTTTGACCTTGACGGCACCCTCATCGATTCCTCTTGCGATCTGGCCAACGCCGTCAACCGGCTGCGCCGACAACTCGACCTGCCACCGTTAGCCGATGAGGTGGCCCTGAGCTTCGTCGGCGATGGTGCCACAAAACTTGTGCAGCGGGCGCTGGGAGAAGATATCTATCGACCGGAACACCTGCAACTGTTTTTATCCCTCTACGCCGCCCATCTTGTCGACCACAGTCGTTGTTATCCCGGTGTCCGCGAGTTTATTGCCCGCCATCAGCACAAAAAGCTGGCGGTGGTGACCAACAAGCCCCATCGTCTGGCCATCGACCTACTAAAGGGGCTGGACCTCTTTGAACCCTTTTCATTCATTGTCGGCGGCGACAGCCTGTCGGAGAAAAAACCCCATGCTCTACCAATCCTCCACACGGCTGAACAACTCGGCGTCAGTCCGCAAAACTGCGTGATGATCGGCGACCACCACACCGACCTCTACAGCGCCCAAGCCGCCGGAATGCGCAGCTGTTTCTGCCGTTACGGCTTTGGCCGAGCCGATGCTGCCCCCAGCACCTGGCAGGTGGACAGCGCCGATGAATTGTTGGCCCTGTTCCCATGACTGCCTGTCCAACCGGTGGCGAACAACGCCCCACCCTGACCCTGCGCGAAATCAGCTGGTTCTTCTTTCCGCTGCTGCTCAACGTGCAACTGATGAGTGTCTCCCACTCCATCATCAATGCCGCCTTGGCGCGGGTGGATGACTATGTCGTCGCCCTGGCCTCCTTTTCCGTGGCCATGGTAGTTCATCTGCTGTTTGCCTCGCCGTCGTACCAGAACCACACCATCACCATCGCCCTGGTACGCGGCAGGCGCTCCCTGCGTGGCATGGTGATCTGCGTCATCCTCATCGCCACCTATGTCTCGATCATGCTCAACCTTATCGCCCACACCGTCGTTGGTGACGTGCTGTTACAGACTATCCTCGGTGTTTCTCCCGAAGTGGCCGACGGTGCCAAGCGGGTGCTGACCCTGCTGGCCCTGCTGCCGTTTTTCACCGGCTTTCGCGGCCTGTTCCAGGGGCTAGTGATCCGGGCGCGCCGCACCAACCTGGTCTCATTGGCCACCGGGGTGCGAGTTGTCGCCCTGCTCGGCTGGCTGCATGTCGGCCAGCGCTGGTTTCATGGCCCGGAATTGGGAGCCTTTGCCCTGCTGCTGTGTATCGTTATCGAAACCAGCCTGATGGGGCTATTCGCCTGGCGCTGCCATGTTCCATTTGACAGCGACAACGAAAAAACAACCGGTGAGATCCTCCGCTTTGCCCTGCCGGTCGCTTTTTCATCCGGTCTGCAGCAGACCATCCCGGTGGTGATCAACGCCATTATCAGCCGCCTGCCCGACGCCAATCTGGCATTGGCCTCCTTCGGCGTCATCCGCGCCCTGCTGTTCATGCTTTCCGGGCCGATGCGCAACCTGCAACAGGCTTACCTGACCTTGGTTAATAGCACTGACGACTACCGGGTACTGCTGCGCTTTTTCTGCTGGACCAGCCTGGGAATGGCCGTGTTGACCCTTGGCATCTCCGGTCCCGGCAATCAACTTATTTTCAAGCATATCTTCGGCCTGTCACAAACACTACGCGACTACATCGCCATTCCCCTTAGCCTATGCGCCATATACCCTGTAATCTACGGTGGCACGAATCTGCTGCGGGCCTACTTTACCGCCAGCCATCGTACCATTGTCCTCGGTCAGGCCACCTTGATCAAATTTTTTTACCTGCTCATCTGCTGGTTATGCAGCTTATTGATTCCATTACAGATTCCCGGAATCTTTCTGGCAATCTTCTTGTTAATCAGCAGCGAATTAGCCGAGGGATGGTTTTTACGTTCGCGTCGAACAGGTGGTGTTGGGTAAGAACTTGCATAAAAACACCAGAGAGGGCAAGATTAAACAATCTCTACACATTAAGCAGTAACACACATGAGAGAATGCATATGCAACGCCAGCCTCATACAACCGAGACAATCAAAAACCCAACCAACAGCAAACGGATGCTGGTGCAGGTGTTTATCAGCCTGGTGATGCTGGTAGGCCTCTCATCCCTCTTTTTTTACCACTATCAAAAACACACGATCATCGCAGCTGCCGAAACAAATCTATCCATGCTGGCCAACCTTAAATCGCGCCAAGTTGGTCACTGGCGACATGAGCGAATTGTTCACGCCCGGTTGCTCACCGCCAACCTTGACCTGCTCAACAGCGTGGAGAAATACTTCAGCAACCCCACACCGTCAGCACGCCAACACATCATCCGCACCCTGACACCAGCGTTAAGCGACGAAGAAGATCATGCCATCATCTTAACGGACATTGAGGGTAATCCACAGCTGGACGTCGGCACCATCAATGACATCGCCAAACATATCAACCCTGCCCAGCTTAAACTGGCACTGCAACGCCGTCAGGTCATGTTCAGCAAACTCGACCATCTCCATTCCGAACTTAACGACCCGGCCCATAGCCACGCCCATGCTGCTATGGTCAAAACACATGTCCACATGAATCTTGTCGTGCCGTTATACCGCAACAATCAGATCGACAGTGAAGTTCTCGGCGCGCTGGTATTTGTCATCAATCCGGATCACTTCCTGATTCCGCTCATAACCTCATGGCCGGGTTCCAGCCCCAGCGCCGAATCGGTGCTGGCTCGCAAAATAGACGACCATGTGCTGCGCTTGACTCCAACACGCCACAGTCCATCCCAGGAATCAATGGTCACCGCCTTACCACCAACGGACAGTGTTACCCCCGGCAGCTATATTCAAAACGAACAGGAAGGGATACTCGACGGCTACGACTACCGCAATGCCGCCGTATTGGCGGCGGTAAAAAAAGTCGTTGATACACCATGGTTCCTGATTGCAAAAATCGACAAAGCCGAAGTGATGCAGCCGTTACGTAACATTGCCTTGTTCGCCACCAGTCTTGGCCTGCTGATTCTTGCCGTCACAGGCACCATGCTGACCCTGTGGTGGCGCCATCAACAGGCCCTGTATCAGGCCGACTACTATCAGCAACAATTGCAACACCGCATGCTCAGCGAACGCTTTGACAACCTGACCCGCTTTGCCAATGACATCATCCTGCTGTGCAACGAGGATGGGGACATTATTGATGCCAACGAGCGTGCCATTGAAGCCTATGGCTATGCACCGGATGATCTGCATGACAAAAGCATACGCAACCTGTGCGACATGTCGGCGCAGGACTGTGACCAGCTGTGGGAACAATTAAATCAGGAGGAGGGAGTGCGCTTTGACTCTCTGCAATTCCACCGCGACGGCAGCACCTTCCCCGTCGAGATCAGTGCACGCTGGATTAAAATTGATGGACGTAAATTACTCCAGGCCATCATCCGCGATATCTCCGAACGCAAAGAGGCCGAGCAGCAATTGATCCATCAGGCCTACCATGATCCACTGACCAGCCTGCCCAACCGCATGCTGATCAATGACCGGCTGCGTCAGGCCATTGCCAAGGCCCAGCGGCATAAAACGCAGACTGCGGTGCTGTTTCTCGATCTCGACCGTTTCAAGAACATCAATGACACCCTCGGCCATGCCGTTGGTGATCAACTTCTAATGGTACTGGCCAAACGGATGGAAGAAGCCCTGCGCGATACGGACACCGTCGCCCGCTTCGGTGGTGATGAGTTTCTGGTTCTGATTGAAGATATCCATAATATCTCCGATATTGCCGCCCTGGCGGCAAAACTGTCGGAAACCATCACCCAACCGGTGTTTGTCGATGATCACGAAATGTGTGTTACCACCAGTATCGGTATCAGTATCTCCCCGGATGACGGTAGCGACGTCGAACAACTGATCCGTTTCGCCGATACCGCCATGTATCGCGCCAAAGAGAGCGGTCGTAACAATTTTCAGTTTTACACCTCCGATATGAATGCTCATGCCGGACGACGTCTCAAACTGGAAAACGATTTACGTAAAGCTCTCGAACGTCAGGAGATGGTGGTCTATTACCAACCACAGGTCGATCTGCACAGCGACAGGATTGTCGGCAGCGAGGCGTTGATTCGCTGGCAGCACCACGAACATGGCTTGATCCCCCCCAACGACTTTATTCCCCTGGCCGAAGAGACCGGCGTCATTAACGAAATTGGCGCCTGGGTGCTGGAACAGTCCTGTAGACAGAATCAACTCTGGCAACAAAGCGGTCATCCCGACTTGAAAATTGCCGTCAATCTGTCGGCACGCCAGTTCCGCAACAACGATCTGGCCAATGAGATCATTCGCACCCTAGCCCGAACCGGCCTCGAACCACGCTACCTTGAGCTGGAATTAACCGAAAGCCTGTTGATGCACGATGTTGAGATGGCCATCGTCTTGATGGAAAAACTCAACAAACAAGGCATTTCTCTTGCCATTGATGACTTTGGCACCGGCTATTCATCCTTAAGCCATCTCAACCGCTTCCCCATCGACAAGTTGAAAATTGATCGTTCATTTGTCAACAACATCTCCAGCGGCGACCACGGCACCATTGCCCGCTCCATCATTTCTCTCGCCCAGGCACTACAACTGGACATCATTGCCGAGGGGATTGAAACTGCGGATCAACTGGACTTTTTGCGCCAGTTGAACTGCCCCCTAGGCCAAGGCTATTATTTCAGTCGACCGGTAACTGCCGAAGAATTTACCGCACTGTTGAACTCCAGCGCGGCCTCCTAGTACTCTGTCCTGGGAATAAAGTATTGTTCGCCATTAACGGAGAGCTATTCACCAAAGATTGCATAGATATGCCGACGCTGTTGAATCATGATTAGTTGGATGAACAGATGGACAATGGTGTCGCACCAACAGGGTTCTGTATAACGGTGCCAGTAGAGTAGAGAGCAAACCAGCCACAGTGCTGACTTGCTCCCCCTCGTCAAACCGGACATGCGGTTTTCCCGCATCCGGCTTTCCTATTGCCTTCTCATCATTACTATCAGGAAA